>JASHQH010000130.1 GCA_030037635.1 Acidobacteriaceae bacterium | reverse complement strand
CATTCCGCAAATGACGGCGCTGATTGAAAGAATCGCCGCCGCAGGAGCTGCGTACAAAACCGAGGAAGGCTCGTGGTACTTCCGGCTGGCGGCGTTTCCTGAGTACGGCAAGCTGAGCAAAAAGGACCTGAGCGGCATGGAAGACGGCGCGCGCGTGGACGTGGACGAGTACGAGAAAGACTCGGCGCGCGACTTTGCGCTGTGGAAGGCGCCCAAACCCGGCGAAACCGCGTGGGATACGGCGATCGGGCGCGTACGGCCCGGCTGGCACATCGAGTGCTCGACCATGGCCATGGAGTACCTGGGCGAGAGCTTCGATCTGCACTGCGGCGGCGAAGACCTGATGTTTCCGCATCACGAGAACGAGATTGCGCAGAGCGAGACCGCAACCCACAAGCCGTTTGCGCGGCATTGGATGCACGTGCGCTTCCTGCTGGTGGACGGGCGCAAGATGTCGAAGAGCGAGGGCAACTTTTACACGCTGCGCGACCTTTTGCTGAAGGGATACAAGGCATCGGCGATCCGGCTGGCGCTGATTTCGGTTCCCTACCGGCATCAGTTCAACTTCACTTTCGACGGGCTCGTCGAGGCTGCCAGCGCCATCGACCGGCTGCGCACCTTCCAGGCGCGGCTGCATGCGGGGAAATTCCTGCCGGGCGGGAATTCAGTGTTGCAGGAGGCCGCAAAGAAGGCGCGCGACGAATACTTCGCGGCGCTGGCCAACGATCTGAATACCGCCGAAGCGCGCGCCCCCATCTTTGAATTGGTCCGCTCCGCGAATACGGCCATGGATGAGGGCCGGTTTTTTGCGGGCGATCGCAACGCGATTCTGCCGGTACTCAAAGATTTCGACGCCGTCTTTGACGTGATTGAAGACCGCGACGCCGAGCCCACGCGGCGGGCATTGGCCTGGGCTGAGCAATCGGGCCTCATGGACCGCGTTGCCCCCGAGCTGCTGGCCGCCCAATCGCTCACCGATGAGGCCATCGAAGCGCTGGTGGCTGAACGCGAGCAGGCTCGCAAGCGGCGCGATTTCGCCCGCGCCGACCAGATTCGCAACCAGCTGGCCGAAAAGGGCGTGATTCTGGAAGATTCCAAAGACGGCCTGCGCTGGAAGCGCAAGTGAGCGGCGGCTATCAGCCGTCAGGTTCCGGCTTTTGCCCGGCTCGGGTTTCAGCATGCTTTTCCCCGCTCGGAATCGTATGATGGAGGGAGCCTCAAGCGGGCCTTCCCCCCAACCGTAAAAAATCTCCTATGCGAAGGCACAACCCTATGGATGCGAGCGATGTGCAGGATCTGAAGGAGCAGGCGGAACACGGAGCGCACGAAACATCGCTGCGGCCCGTAGCATTCACCATGAGCGTGCTGGCTGTGCTGGTGGCCGTAACCACCGTGATGGGCGAGCGCACCCATGCCAATGCGATTATTCATCAGAACCAGGCCACTGATCAGTGGAACGAGTACCAGGCGCAGAAAATTCGCGACTACAACACCCAGTTAACCTCCGATCTGCTGAGTGTGGTAGCGCTCGACAACAAAGACGCAACTGCCAAGATACTCAAGGCCTACTCCGATCATCAAAAAAAGTGGGCTTCGGATCTGACCCTGGATCAGAACAAAGCTGCGGCCTTGCAGGTGCAAGTAGAAAAGGGCGAGGCGCGCACTGACCGTTTTGATCTCGGCGAGGTGCTTCTCGAAATCGCCCTGGTTATCACTTCGGTTACGCTGCTCACGCACAGCCGATTCTACTGGTATGTGGGGATCGTTTTCGCGGTGGCCGGCATCGTGGCGGCAGCCTCGGGTTTCTTCCTGAAATAGCAGCCACGCCAATTCCATGCGATCTCTTCTCGCAGCTTCGCTTCTCGTTTGGGGTTGCGTCTCGCTTGTGGCGCAGGCGCCTGCTCCCACAGCTCCTGCGGCGCCGGCGTCTGCACCGGCCGCTCCTCCAGCCCAGCCGGCCCCTATTCCGGCCGCCGCTCCGGCGGCAACCACAGCTCCAGCGCCTCCGCCTCAGGTCGACGACACAAGCGTCGGCTTCAGCTTCAGCCTGCCTTCCGATTGGGAGTTCGTGGCGCCGGCGCAGGCTCCCAAAGTCGAGATTCCTTACCCCACGGTCATCGCGCCCAGAAAGGGAGATGCCTGCATCGACATCGTGCTCACAGCCAAGCACGGCTCACCTGCATCTGTGGTGGTGGTGCTCGACCTGCCCTTCTCCTGCTATGGGCAAACCATGTCGTCCGGTGATCTGGTGAACTTCGGCGCCGGAGCTGTGGAAGGCATGAAGCAGACATTCGATCTGAAAACCGACGCCGTGGAAGCCACGTACTCGCTGGGCGGCCACAGCATGTGGGCCGAACGCGTGCACGGGACGCCCAAAGGCCATCCTGAAAACCACTACATCTTTGAAATCGCCTGCACCGTCCTGGAAAAAGGCGCAGCGTGCTGGATGACGATGGCCGCCGACTGGCCCGATCTGAAAGCGTTTGAGCAGGCAACCGTATCCCTCGAAGGGGGCACGCCGGCCGCGCTTGTTCCCGAAGGCACTTTTCCAAGCAAGCCGTCCTGAAATTCGCGACGCGCAATGTGCCTGCCGGCTCTCAAGCTTGCTGTCATCTACGGCTGGGTCAAGTGGGCGCCGGCGTGGCCTTTCTACCTCAATGCGTGCTATGCTCGGGAATTAGCTGGGTATTTTTATGCGCAACGCCGCCCTACATGGATTACCGCTTGCGCCAGCCGCCAGGAGCTGGTCGCGATCGTGCGCGCAGCGCATGTGCCCGCGGCGGCACTTGCGTGTGCTGCCCATCCGCACTCGACCTAGCCTCTTCGGCGGCGATTAGCAACCCTCCGCCGAAGATCCTCGCCTAGCTTGGACCCTCCGGGTCCACGGAAATTGTTGATCCCTATGGGCGGGATCCGTGCCCGCGTCACATTTATCCATGTTCGCGCGGACCACCAAAACCGAATCTGCCGAGGAGAGAGTCGAATGACCAACCAGGAACTGCACAAACGTTACGGACCCAAGCTCGTCTGTCCGCCGCCAGGACCCAGGGCGCGGGCCGCCGTCGCCGCCGACAACCGTCTCATCTCGCCAAGCTATACGCGCTCCTACCCGCTGGTAGCAAAACGCGGGCTCGGCGTGCGCCTTGAAGACGCCGACGGCAACCAGTACCTCGACTTCGCTGCCGGCATCGCCGTGGTTTCCACCGGCCATTGCCATCCTCAGGTGGTAGCCGCAATTCAGAAACAGGCTGCGGAACTGATCCACATCTCAGGCACGGATTTTTACTACGAAGGCCTCACAGAATTGGCCGATCGCCTGTCGGCGGTTGCGCCCATGCCCGGCCCGCACCGCTTTTTCTACGGTAATTCCGGCGCTGAAGCCATTGAGTGCGCGCTCAAGATTGCGCGCTATCACACCGGACGGCAGCAGATGATCGCGTTCTACGGCGCGTTTCACGGCCGCACCATGGGCGCGCTGTCGCTTACCGCCTCCAAGCCGCAACAGAAGCGGCGTTTTTCGCCGCTCATGCCCGGCGTAACGCACGTGCCTTATCCCTACGTCTATCGTGGCTGCACCGGGGGGCCGCAGGAACAGGAGGCTTTCAGCCTCAACTGCGCGCGGGCCATCGAGGACAAGCTCTTCAAGACCATCCTTCCGCCTGAAGAAGTGGCAGCGATCTTTGTCGAGCCCATTCAAGGCGAAGGCGGATTTGTTCCAGCGCCCGACAACTTTCTGCGCGAGTTGCGCGCCATTTGCGACCGGCACGGGATTTTGCTGGTCGCCGACGAGGTTCAGTGCGGTTGCGGCAGGACCGGCAAATGGTGGGCCATCGAACATTCCGGCGTGCAGCCCGACATTGTCTGCATCGCCAAGGGAATCGCCAGCGGCCTGCCGCTGGGCGTGTGCATGACGCGCGCCGAGATCATGGATTGGAATCCCGGTTCGCATGCATCCACCTTCGGCGGCAATCCTGTCTCCATCGCCGCGGCTCTGGCCACCATCGACATCCTCGAGCGCGAGGGCATTCCCAACGCGGCTCGTGTGGGCGAGTTCATGCTGGAGCGCCTGCGCGGCTGGAAGCGGACTCATGCTTCCGTCGGAGACGTGCGCGGGCGCGGCCTCATGATCGGCATTGAAATCGTCAAGGACAAGGCCACACGCGAGCCGGCCGTGGAACTGCGCAATCGTATTGAGACGCTGGCCTTCGAGCGCGGGCTCGTGATCCTGGGCTGTGGCGAAACCTCGCTGCGGCTCGCGCCTCCGCTTCTCGTCAGCAACGAAGAAGCCACCGTCGCGCTCGACATTCTCGAGGAGGCGCTCACGCTGGCTGAAAAAGAGCACCTCGGCGCATCGGCTGCAACCGTGGCCGTGTGATCGCGCTGCGCATCCGCTGGCCGGAGGTGCATTTGCGCACCTTGCCTCTTCGGGCGGACAATGGTGGGCAATGCAACCCCTGGCGCAGATGCGGATCGGGTGCGTGCAACGCGCTCTGGTGGGACTCGACCGGCTGGCTGAGCGCCGCGGGCGGGCGCAGCCGCTGCCCGCGCACCTGCTTGCCGGCCTCGAGGGCGAAGAGGCCGCTTACTTTTACCTGCGCCGCAAGGGCTATACGGTAGTCGCGCGGCGATGGACGGCAGGAAATCTGCCTGGCGATCTGGACATGATCGGATGGCAGGGGCCGATGCTGTGCTTCTTCGAGGTGAAAACACGCACCGCTCGCGACCTGACCCCTGCAGAAACGGCGGTTGACTTCCATAAACGCAATGTCCTGCGCCGCCTGGCCCGCCAATACACCCGCCAATTGCCTTCGACACCTTCGCCGCAGGTGCGTTTTGACGTGATCAGCGTGTATCTCGTGCCCGGGAAACCTCCTGAATTCGCGCATTTTGAGAACGCATTCGGCTGGGCCGAAGCCCGGCGCGACAGGCGCTGATCCACCGCCTTCACGAGCCTCGACCCAGCACAACCGGCGCATTTCTCCGATTTTTTCCGCGAAATGTGTATGATCGGTGCCTACGGCAAAACCAGAGCAGAGGCCTCCTAGTGAGTTTCCTTGAAGGTCGCTGCTCCCTGGTGCTGGCATCGACTCTGCTTATTCGTGTTCGGCGGCCGGTGGCTCCGGTTTTGCGGTCGGCATAAAGGTTAGATCATGCACGCCGCGCCGAAACCGGATCTTTGCGCCGAATCGTCCTCATTTGTTCTGGCCACGAAATTGGTTACTCGCGCCTGGAGATTGGAAAATCGATTTTCCCCCTACCCTGTTTTCAACTATCATGGCGTAAACCGGGCAGGGCCCGGAGGTTCGACCCTGGAGAATATTGGCTCGTAGCCCGTCCGTAACCGGTGTTCTGAGTGATTTTGTTCGGGAGTCAAAGGAAATGCGGTATCCTTTGAATATGCCGTAAACTCGCGGTGTGCCCGACGGGAGCCGTGAACCGGCACAGGCCGATGCGGACGGCTTTGAGCGGCTTTGGACGGCTCGGTTTGGGGCCGGGTTGGCGCCGCGCGATTTACCCAGCGCGGCCAGGAGGCGAAAAATGTTGCGGGAACAATGGGAAACCTTCAAGCGGGCTGCGCGCCGCGAGAAGATGGACAAAATCCCCATGGCGCTCATTATTGATAGCCCCTGGATTCCGGGCTATCTGGGCATCGGCCACATGGACTACTTTCTCGATCCCGAGCTGTGGTTCCAGTCGAATCTCAAAATCATGCGCGAGTTCCCCGACATCATCTTCGTCCCCTCCTGGTGGATGGAATACGGCATGGCGGCGGAGCCCTCGGTGTTGGGCGCCAAGATCAAGTTCTGGAAGGACAACACGCCCAGCGAGTACCACACCCTGTACCGGCTCGAAGACATCGACAATTTTCCCGAGTACGAAGTGGATGCCGACGCCTTTGCGGGCCTCACCCTGCACCGCATCGGCATGGCGAGGCAGCGCATCCTCGACGCCGGCTACATTCTGCCCATGGTTACCTCGCGCGGTCCGCTCTGCACCGCCGGCTTTGTTCGCGGCACCACGCACTTCATGATCGACCTGGTGGAGAATCCCGAGGGCGCGCACAAGCTCATCGACCTCTGCACGCGCGTCATCATTGACTGGCTCAAGGCACAGCAGAAAGTGATGGGCGATACCGTCGAGAGCATCTTCATCCTCGACGATATCGTGGGTTTCATCAACGAGGAGCACTATCTGGAATTCGCGCATCCTTATTTGAAGCGCATCTGCGACGCTTTCCCCAAGGATTGGGTCAAGGTGTACCACAACGACGCCGAAGTCGACGCTTGCCTCGATCATCTGCCCGACACCGGGTTCAACGTGTTGAATTGGGGCAAGCAGAAGCACATCAGCGAAGTGAAGCGGCGGGTGGGCGATCGCATGTGCCTGATGGGGAATGTGAACCCGCTCGAAATTGGCGTGCGCGGCACACCCGACGAAGTGAAAGACGAAACCCTCGACGTGCTGGAGAGCTCAGGCGGCGAAGGGATCATCCTTTCAGTGGGCGGCGGCACCAGTCCCGGCATGCCGCGCGAAAACATTCTCGCAATGCTCGAGGCCCTTGAAGAGTTCAACGCCAAGCGCGCCGCCGGCGCCGTTTCGAGCGCGCGCTGAGGAGCGACAGGATGCCCGATTACGCCCAGATGAACCAGTACCTCTACGAGGGAAACGCCGGCGAGGTGGAGCGGCTCACCAAAGAGGCGCTCGCCGAGGGACGCGCCGTGCAGGAGGTGCTGAACGAGGGGTTGATTGCGGGCATGAGCGTGGTGGGCGAGGACTTCAAGCACAACGTCCTCTACGTCCCCGAGGTGCTGATTGCCGCACGCGCCATGAAGGCGGGGATGGCGGTGCTCAAGCCGCTGCTCACATCGAAGGAGAGCGGCACCAGGCCCAAAGGCGTGCTCCTCATGGGCACCGTGCGCGGCGACCTGCACGACATCGGCAAGAATCTCGTGGGCATGATGGCCGAGGGTGCAGGCTTCGAGGTGCACGACATCGGGGTGGACCAGAGCGTTGAAAAGTTCATGGCCGCGGCCGAGAAGTGCAAGCCTAACATCATCGGCATGAGCGCGCTGCTGACCACAACCATGATGTATATGAAAACCGTGATCGACGGCTTCAACGCCGCGGGCTTGACGCACATCAAGATGGCAGTCGGCGGCGCGCCCATCAGCCAGATGTTTGCTGACGAGATTGGCGCCGACGGCTATGGGGCCAATGCGTCGGCCGCCGTAGATTTGTTTCTCCGGCTTGTGGAGCAGGCGTAGACAGCCATGGCGATCTACAAGGTTCTTTATTGGCAGGAAATTCCGACCCAGATCAAGGCCGACGACGGTGTGGATGACGTGACCCTGCCGCTCGACGACCGCTTCATGAAGCTGGTGGATGCGATTGCAACCAAGCGAGGGCTGCACTCGGCCGACGACTTTCTTGCGCAGTGGAAGTGGAGCGAGGAGGAAGAGCGCGAAGGTTCCGCGGGGGAAGTGGCTGAGGCTGTGAAGACGGAGCTGGAAGCCAGGGACTGGCGGGGAATTCATTGAATGGCCGCGACTCTCACCATCAATGGGCAATCGGTCGAAGCCAGGCCGGGCTTGTCGCTCTTCGACCAGGCCGAAGCGCTGGGCATCGACGTTCCCACCTCGTGCCGCAAACAAGGCAAATGCCGTGAGTGCATGGTTGAAATTGTGGAGGGAATGGACGCGCTGTCGGCTCCCACTGAGCCCGAGCGGCATCTGAAAGGAAAGTTCCGCCTCTCCTGCCAGACCTTTGTCGCCGCGCCGGCCGGCCACGTACGCTGCCACACCATGCGGCGCGGACACATGCGCATCGAAAGCCGCGCGCTGGGATTGCCGGAGCTCAAGGGATTCGCGCTCGACCCGGCCGTGACGCGCGCGGGCGATCGCATTCTCATCGATGGCGCGGAAGTGGAGCGGTCGGCCGGCCCGATTCACGGCATTGCCGTGGACCTGGGGACCACAACCGTGGTTCTGCGACTCATCGATCTCGAGAGCGGCGCGTTGATCGCCGACACTTCGTTCGAAAATCCGCAGCGCTTTGGCGGGTCCGACGTCATGTCGCGCATCGCTTACGACGGCGAGCATCCGGGGCGCCTGCTGCTGCGCACGCTGGCCGGATACCTGAGCCACGCCATCGAGAAATTCCCCGTCGACCCGAAGACCATCTACGAAATGGTCGTAGTCGGCAATTCGACCATGCGCGATCTGTTTTTCCGGCAGAGCGTCCATTCTATCGGCCAGAACCCTTACCGATCGATCACCGAAATCGAGATGGCCGAGGGCAAGCGCACAACCACCAGCCTTGTGCAGAACGGCGCGCGCAGCTTGCTGCCCATCCATCCCAGGGCGCGCGTGTATGGCGCGCCCGTCATCAGCGGCCACGTGGGCGCCGACGCCGCGGCCGCCATGCTGGCCGTGAATCTGGCCCACGAAGAAAAATTGATTGCGGTGATGGACATCGGCACCAACACCGAGCTGATTGTCGGCAACAAACACCGTATTCTGGCGGCATCGTGCCCGGCTGGCCCGGCATTCGAGGGTGGCGCCATCTCCTGCGGCATGCCGGCGCTTGAAGGAGCGATTGAAGACGTAGCGATTGGCGATGACGGCACCTTTCGCCTCGGCGTTATCGGCGGCGGTGCGCCCGAAGGCATCTGCGGATCGGGTCTCGTCGACCTGCTGAGCGAATTGCTGCGCACCGGACGCATGAATGAGATGGGGCGGTTCGAAGATGACATTCGCCGCATCACGCTTTACCACGATGGCGGCAAGGAGATCTTCCTGACTGAAGGCGATGTGAATGAGCTGGCGCAGGCCAAGGGAGCGAACGTCGCGGGGCTGCATGTTGTCTTCAGCAGCTACGGCATCGATTTCAGCGAGATCGATACGTTCTATCTCGCCGGAGGTTTCGGCCGGCACCTCAAAGTGGACTCGTCGAAGCGCATCGGGCTGGTGCCCGATCTCGATTCCGCGAAAATGGTGCCGGCCGGGAACATCGCCATTGAAGGCGCGACCCTTGCTCTGCTCTCAAAGTCCAGGCGCCAGGAATTGGAAGCGCTGGTGAAAAAGGTGCAGCATTGCCGCCTTGAAACCCATCCGCATTTCTTCGATTTCTTTGTCGAGGGCTGCCAGTTCAAGGTGGTGGAGGCCATTCCGTGCGCCAGGTAGCGGAACAGATCGAGCTCGCCGGCGTGCTTCCGGGCGTGAACGTGTTGCCCGAAGAGTATGCCCGTCTGCTCGGTTATCCGCGCGGATGGGTATTCGAGGGCAGGCCCAAAGAGCTCGCCGATTGGGCGCGCGCATGGTACGCGGCCCACGGCCGCCCGTGGTTCTACGCGCGCCAGGCAGAGCAATTCGAGTTTGCGGGCGACGCGATTCGCGTTGAAGGTGTGCCATTTTCGGCCACGCGGCTCAAGCGCACGCTTGAACAGGCTCAGGCGCACAGCGTGATTCTCGTTGCTGTAGGAGCAGGCGCCGAAATTGAAGAAGAAGCACAGCGCCGCTGGCGCGACGAAAAACCCGATGAGTATTTCTTTCTTGAAGTGTTCGGTTCCGCGGTGGTGGAGCAGCTAACTGCCGAAACCGGAGCGCGCCTTTGCGATTGGGCTGAACAGCGCGGCATGGCGGTGCTGCCGCATTCCAGCCCCGGCTATCCGGAGTGGGACGTCGCCGAGCAGCCGCGCCTGCTCGAGCTGATCCAGCAGACGCAGCGCGAATCGTTTCCCTCGCATGTTGAAGTTTTCCCAACCGGCATGCTGCGGCCTAAAAAAACGCTGCTGGCGGTCTTCGGTTTGACCCAGCACACTGAGCATTTGCGCAGCCTGGCTGGACTGGTTCCTTGCCAGAACTGCTCCTGGGGCCCGTGCCAATATCGGCGGGCTCCGTACCGCCGCGCCCCTCGAACGGCGGGCGAGCCGCTGCCCATTTCCGCTGCCGTGCTCGACCCCGACGCACAGTACAGCGTGAACCAGCGAGCCCTGGCGCGATGGGCAGATGAGCGCCTGTCGATCTCAGAGCGAGCTGACGGCTCGCTCGATGCGGTGTTCCGCTACGACGGAACAACATGCACCAACATGGGACGCCCGCTGGCATTCAACTATCACGTGCGCCTGGGATCGCGCGCCGAAGGCTATCCCATTCGCGAGCAGCGCTGCGTGCCGGCTGCCGGCGACGCCGGGCACACCGCCATGTGCGAATATCAGCGCGATCCTGAACGCCTGATGACGGCCATTGAGAGCGAGAAACCGCTGCAAGGCGAGCGACTGAATGCCGTTTTAGCGTGGCCGCGCTTGCCCCATGCCGCGGGATGTTATTGCGAAACGCCCAGCCGCATGCACAAGTGGGGACTGGTGCTGGAGACGATTCATTACGCTTTGGCGCAGAAGGATCTCGCTCGGGAGAAAGAGCCATGAACCAAAAACTTTTGCAGGAAGCGATTCTGGAGCGGCCCTTGCTGGGCGATGGAGCCATGGGCACGCAGTTGATGTTTGCGGGCCTGGAGCAGGGAAACTGCGGCGAGCTCTGGAACCTCGATCATCCTGAACGCGTGCTGGCCATTCAGCGGCGTTACGTTGATGCCGGCTCGGATTGCCTGATCACCAACACCTTTGGCGGGTCGCGCATTATGCTCAACCGGCACTCCGAGGCAGACCAGGTGGTCGAGATCAACAAAGCGGGCGTGGCTATCGCGCGCCAGGCCTTCGGTGAGCGCGATGGCTACGTGCTGGGCGATATTGGGCCTTTCGGTGGATTGCTTGCCCCCTTCGGAGACTTTACCGAAGAACAGGTGCAAAGCGCTTTTGCAGAGCAGGCGGCGGCATTGGTGGACGGCGGCGCCGACGCCATCATCGTCGAGACGCAAACTTCGCTCGAAGAGCTGCTGCTGGGCATTCGTGCCGCTCAGGCGGCGGGCGCCAGGTGCATTATCGGCTCCATGGCTTACGATGCCACCCTTGACGGATCCACCTTTCGCACCATGATGGGCGTCGATCCGGAGCGTGCCGCGGAGTTCATGGAAGAGCACGGCGTGCACATCGTCGCGCTGAATTGTGGGACCGGCATGGAGATGGAGCGCGCGCGCACCGCCGTGGAGCGCTACAGGAGCGTCACCAGCCTGCCGGTGATGGTGCAGCCCAATGCGGGCAAGCCACGGCTCGTCAACATGAAAGTGGTATACGACGAGACCCCGGAGCAGATGGTGAAAGGCGTGGTGCCGCTGCTTGAGGCGGGCGCGAACATTGTGGGTGCGTGCTGCGGCAGCACGCCCGACCACATACGCGCTTTTAGAAAGGCCATGGATGAGTATTTCGAGGCCAAGGGCATGGCGGGAAGCGGAGTGCAGCGTGAAAGTCAAACTTTGTGATGTGAACCAGGCGGCGAGTGAGAAGCTGCCGGCGCACACCGATGACAAGTCGGGCATCGGCGTTCACTACGTCGACGCTTACATCAAGCCCATGAATGTGAAGCTCGAAGACGGCACGGCGGTGCGCTGCAAACGGCGCGGGCTCAAGATCACGCTCACCGCGGGTGCAAAGAAAGGTGAGGGGCTGATGCGGCGGCTCGACGTGAGCCGCGATCCTGTGGTGATGCTCAACGCCGCGCTTCAGGAAGCCGCAAAGGCGGCGGGCGTCGAATTGACCGTTGAAGAGAACGCAATCTTTCTCGCGCTTTGATTGCGCGTGGCTGCGGCGCGGCTCATGCCGCCAGGGAGTAGGAAACGGATGCAGACCTTGCGGGAAAAACTCCGCGACGAAACCCGGTTCCTGATAGCAACGGAGCTGGTTTCCGTGCGCGGCTCGATGGCCGAAAGCAGCGCCATCAAGGCCCGCAGTTTTGCCAATGAGCTGGTGGCGTGCCCGCAAATCGACTGGGTTTCGATCACCGATAACGCGGGCGGCAATCCGCAACTCGCCCCGCTTGCCCTGGGACGGCCCATCCTCTACGCCGGCAAGGAAGTGGTAATTCACCTCACTTGCAAGGACCTGAACCGCAACGCCCTCGAGAGCGAGGCGTGGATGCTGAACAGCGAGGGCTTCAACAACATCCTCGCCATGACCGGCGATTATCCTGTGGCTGGCAACGAAGGCATCGCCAAGCCGGTTTTCGATATCGATTCCATTGGCCTCATCTCGCTTCTGCACAAAATGAACCAGGGCCTGGGCGCGGGACAAGCGCAGGGCGATGATTACCGCCTGGAAAAAACGCAGTTTTGCATTGGCGCCGTTACCACCAACTTCAAGCTGCGCGAAGGCGAAGTGATGCCGCAGTATTTGAAACTTGAAAAGAAGGTCCAATGCGGCGCCCAGTTCATCATCAACCAGATCGGCTTCGATTCGCGGAAAATCTCCGAACTGCGCTTTTATATGGATACGCACGGCATGCAGCACACGCCGCTGATCGGCAATGTCTATCTGCTCGGACCGCGCGTCGCGAAGCTTTTCCATGAAGGCAGGATTCCCGGTGTCGTCATCTCCGACGCGCTTTGGGAACTTTGCCAGAAACAGAGCCGGTCGCCCGATGGCGGCAAGGCATTCTTTCTGGAATTGACGGCCAAGCAGATTGCCATCTGTCGCGGCCTTGGATTTCGCGGGGCCTACCTGGGCGGAGTGCACAGTTTTCCCGCCATTGAAAGAATCCTCGAGATCGAGCGCACGTTTTCACCCGGCGACTGGAAGCAATTTGCCCGTGAAATCCGCTTCTCGCGGCCCGGCGAGTTCTTTTTCTACGCAGAAGATCCTGCCACGGGGCTTGCCGACCGGACGCGCGAAAATCCGCGGCCGCAGAGCCACAGCAAGCACATCACTGCGGTGTACGAACTGTCGAAATGGTCGCATCGCACCATGTTCGAGCCTGACGCGGCCTTTGCCAAGTGGGGTGCGAAGGCCTGCGCGCGCGCCAAGGATCCCATGCAAGGACCTCGGCCGCTCCGGGTGCTGGAGAAACTGAGTAAAGAAGTCCTGTTCAATTGCAAGGATTGCGGCGACTGCTCGCTGCCCGACATTGCCTACCTTTGCCCCGAGTCGCAGTGTGCCAAGAATCAGCGCAATGGTCCCTGCGGCGGCACGCGCGAGGGCCGGTGTGAGGTGGACGGCTTTGGCGACTGCATTTGGCTGCGCGCCTACGAGCGGCTGAAGCATGAGGGCAGGGAACTGGCCCTCCTCGATCATGCGCCGGTGGTCCAAAACCAGGGCCTGCGCGGAACTTCGGCGTGGGCCAATAACTGGCTCGGCCGCGATCATTCTGCCAGGCGTGCGTCCGCCGCATCGCCCGAGAAGATTCCCGTTGAGGCCGGAGCACTGAAATCATGAGCAAGAAACTGCACGTCATCGGCGAGCTGATGAACAACTCCTACGCTCGCGCACGCAAGGCATTCCACCATCGCGATCCCCGCGGATATCAGGAGCTCGCCAAACTCGAATCGGCTCTGGGCGTCGATTACCTGACGCTGAACCTCGACGGCACGCAAAGAATCCAGGTGCGCCGCCAGGAGATGCTGGACTTTTTGCCCGACGTAATTCCGGCCATTCAGGAGGCAACCTCCACGCCCATTGCTTTCGATAATCCCTCCGTCGAATATCACAAAGCGGCGCTCAAGCACTACGACCGCACCCGCAGTGGCGCGCCCATCCTCAATTCTCTGGCCGCCTCGCGCGAGCACCTCGACGAGATGGTCGAACTGGTGAAGCACTACGACACCCTCGCCGTGGTAATGGCCTCCGAGACATTCGTGCCCGGCGGCACCGCGCAGTGCCTCAACCCTGAAGATTCCCACCGCGCTGCCAAACATTTCGTTGAGCTGCTCGTCACCAAAGCAGGACGCCGCAACGACCAGATCATCATCGATCCGGGCCTGGCGCCGGTGGGCGCCGACACTTACGGGCTGGTGAACATCGGCCTCGATGCCATGCGCATGATCAGCGCTGATCCCGATCTGAAAGGCGTACACATGCTGGTGGGCCTTTCGAATTTTGCGTGGGGCACGCCCAGGGAAGTGCGCGAGGACTTGGAAAAGGCGTATCTCACGCTGGGAATGGAGGTCGGGCTCGACTTTGCCCTGGCCAACCCCGAAAAGAAGCCCGCACCGCTGCCGCCCGATCACCCCATGGTGGCGAAACTGCGCGACGCGCTCGAGCAGGGACGGCCGCGCGATGGCGAGACACACGAGACTTCCGGTTTCCGCCAGGCTGAGGCCATCATGTCTATCTGCAGGGAGGCCGCGGCCGTTGATCTCTGAGATGGATCAGACAGCGCTGATTCCCGAAGCGTCGGATGGACGCCGCGTCTGGCTCCGCGTGGGAACCTTGCTGGATGGCGTAAGCACCACGCCGCTGCGCAATGCACACATCGTTTACCAGAAGCAGCAAATCCTCTATGCGGACGTGGATTCTCCGCCTGCTCGCCTCGTCCGCGCTGGACAGTCGGCGCCGGACGCTGACTTGTCCGAATGCACGTTATTGCCGTCCCTGATTGAGGCCCACGCTCACTTTTTTCTCGCCGGCAGCGAGCTCGATCTCGACAAACGCGCGGCCTTCCTCGAGCAATCGCCAAAAGAGCTGTTGCGGTTGGCCCGGCTGCGCCTGGAAAAACTTGTCCGCATCGGCGTGGCCGGCGTGCGCGACGCGGGCGATAAAGACGGCGTGGGCCTGGCGCTGAGCCAGCTTTACGCCGCCGGCGAGCGTCCGCTCATGCCTTACGTCGACAGCCCCGGCGCAGCCATCCATCATCGCGGCCGCTATGGCGGATTCATGGCCGAACCCATCGAGAGTTTTTCCTCGCCGCGCGCCTGTGTCGAGGCCCGCGTCAAGGCGGGAGCCGATCGCATCAAGCTCATTCCCACCGGCATCATCAATTTCAAAAAAGGCGCTGTCACGGCTGCGCCGCAGATGACCACCCCGGAAGTTTCCGCGCTGGTTGCGGCCGCTCGCGCCTTCGGCAAGCAAACTCTCGCTCACGCCTCCGGTGACGCAGGCATTGAACATGTGATCGATGGCGGCGTGGATTCCGTCGAGCACGGATTTTTTGTTCGTGACGATCAGCTGGCTAAAATGCGCGACCGGCAGGTTGCATGGGTGCCCACCTTTGCGCCCGTGCAGAAGCAGGTGGATCACGCCGACGCCATGGGTTGGGACGCAAGCGTTGTCGCCAACCTGAACAGGATTCTTGAGAATCATGCAGCCTCGCTGGTGAAGGCTCACGCCATGGGCGTGCAAGTCGTCGCCGGGAGCGACGCCGGTTCCGTGGGCGTAGCGCACGGGCTGGGCCTGCTCGATGAACTGGAGCTGATGGAGCGCGCGGGGCTCAATTCGCTCGCAGTCATCAATTCTGCCACTGGAGTTGGCTCAAATCGGCTGGCATTTAAGGAGAAGTTTGGCCAGGCCAAGGCCGGCTATCGCGCCCGATTCATCGTCACGCGCCATTCACCGCTGGAAACCGTGGCCAACCTGCGCAAGCAGAGAATCATTGTCTTCGATGGAGCAGTCTTCGCGAGCGGCGAGCAAGAAGACTTCAGTGGGTTGTGAGGGCGTCTCCTTTTTTCGGCCGTCGCAGCCGGATCCGCGCATCGCCAATCCGTCCTGTCAGCTCAACGTTCCCGTCACAGAAATCTCTTTGCGGCCATCTCCGGGCAGAGGCACGGTATTGCCCTTCACCGGCGTGCCGTCCACGGTCAGCGCAATGCAGTTGCCGGGACCTTTTCGCGTGATGGCAATTTTATAAATCGTCCCACGGAAGCTCCGCGTGGCCGTGAATCCGGGCCAGCTCCTGGGAATCACGGGAGCAATTTCGAGCCCGTCATAAGTGGTCCGGATGCCGAGAATCCATTGCGCAATCGCGTAATAGTTCCATGCCGCCGTTCCCGTGAGCCAGGAGTTCTTGGCCTCACCGAAAGTGGGCGCGTCCTTGCCGGCGATCATTTGTGCGTAAACATAGGGCTCGCAGCGGTGCACCTCGCTGATCTCTTCGCGCGCCGACGGATTGATGCGGAGATAATAGTCGTGCGCCTCATCGCCATGCCCCAGCCGCGTCTCCGCAATCATCACCCAGGGATTGATGTGGCAGAAAACGCCCGCGTTCTCTTTATAGCCCGGCGGGTATGACGAAATCTCTCCCAGTTGGAGATAGTATCGGGTGTACGCCGGCTGATGTACCACAATTCCGTGCTGCGTGGCCAGGTACTTGCGCATGGCTGCCACAGCCTGCGCGGCCTTGCCGTCGTCGAGACCGATGCCTACCAGCACGCAAAAGCTGTTCGATTCGGTAAAGATCTTGCCCTCTTCGCACTCCTTTGAGCCGATCTTGACGCCGAAGCTGTCGTAGGCGCGCAGGAACCACTCGCCGTCCCATCCGTGACTCTTAACGGTCTGTTCCATTCTGTCGGCCGCGCTCAGGAAGTGAGCTGCGTCTTCCTTGTGATCGCGCCGGCCGGCGATCGCCGCCAGTTCGCGGGCGCTTTGCACAAACAGGCCGGCGATGAATACTGACTCGGCCACCTTGCCATCTTTGTTCGAAGATGTCTGGAACGACATGCCGGGCGCGTCGGAGAAACAATTCAGATTGAGGCAATCATTCCAATCGGCGCGGCCGATAAGCGGCAGGTCATGCGGCCCAAGACGCTCCAGCGTGTAACAAATGCTGCGTCGCAGATGCTCGTAGAGCGGCGCCTCGGAGCCGGGCTCGTTGTCATACGCCACGGGCTCGTCCAGAATGCTCCAGTCGCCGGTCTCCTTCAGGTAGGCTGCCACACCAAGAATGAGCCAATGCGGATCGTCGTTGAATCCGCTTCCAATATCGTTGTTTCCCCGCTTGGTGAGCGGCTGGTACTGGTGATAGGCGCCGCCCGTTTTCAGTTGCGTCGCGGCCAGGTCCAGGATTCGCTCCCGTGCGCGCGCCGGCGCCATGTGCACAAAACCCAGCAGGTCCTGGTTTGAATCGCGAAAGCCGAGCCCACGGCCGATGCCCGATTCAAAGAATGACGCGGATCGCGAAAGGTTGAATGTTGTCATGCACTGGTACGCGTTCCAGATATTCACCATGCGATTGGTGTGGATATCGGGAGTGCTCACCTGGAAAATGCCCAGCACGCGATCCCAGTACCTGCGCAGACGATCGAAGGCCGCGTTGGCCTCTTGAACGCGGCGATATCTGGCGATCACCGGCTTCACTGTCCCCTTACTAATGCTTTGCGAGTCGGGAGGATCGAACTTGTGGTCGTTCGGATTCTCGTGGTAACCAAGCACGAAGACAATCTGCTTCGCCTCTCCTGAAGCCAGTTCCAGATCCACCTGGTGGGCGCCAATGGGAGACCAGCCGTGAGCCACGGAGTTGCTCAATTGCCCGGCGGCCACGGCGGCCGGCTTGTCCCAGCCGCTATACGCGCCGAGAAATGCGTCGCGCTGCGTGTCGAAGCCGGCAGTCGCTTCTGAGCAGGCAAAATATGCAAAGTGATTGCGGCGCTCGCGATACTCGGTTTTGTGATAAATAACGCCGTCGGCCACCTCCACTTCGCCGATGTTGAAATTGCGTTGGAAATTTGTAGCGTCGTCCTGGGCATCCCACAAACAAAACTCGACACTGCCAAAAACTGAAATCCGTGCCGGCTGAGGGCGGCGGTTGGTCACGGTCAGCTGCCACAGCTCCAGATTTTCATCGAGGGGTACGAAATACCGCGTCTCGGCTTCAATCTGTGCGCATGAAGAGCCGATGATGGTGTAGCCCATGCCATGGCGGCAGGAATAGTTCTCCGCGGCGTGACGGGTCGGCTGCCACGAGGGCGACCAGAATTGGCCCGACTCCCGGTCGCGCAGGTAAATATACCGGCCTCCGCAGTCGAAAGGAACATTGTTGTAGCGATAGCGCGTCAGGCGGCGCATACGCGCATCGCGAAAGAACGAGTAACCTCCTGCGGTGTTGGAGATAATGCCGAAGTATTGCTGGCAGCCGAGGTAGTTGATCCACGGCAGGGGCGTATCGGGTCGCGTAATCACGTACTCGCGGTTGCCATCGTCGAAATACCCGAACTTCATGACCGATGCCCCATTTTGCTCGGTGCGCAACCGGGCTCGCCTTCCGACAACAATCCGCCAAAACGTTTGAGCAGAGCCTGGTTTGAGCGATGGGCGATTATACTCGATACGGCGAGAGCGGAACAAGGGAATTCCGGCGCTCATCCATCGCCGCACAACCCACCCGTTGCCCGCGTTGCAGGAATGTGAGAGACTGGTCCGTCTTTCCACTCCGTTCGGGCGCTGGTGCCAGGCGAAACCAACCATATGGCTCCTTCACTCATTGCGGCCCTGCGAAACTCTCACACCAGCCTTCCCCGGTGGCTGCGCTTATGCGCTACGTGCTTGGCTCTCGTCCCCGGGGGTCTGCTTTACGCTGCCGAGAACCCTACGCCGGCGATCAAGGTCGACCAGGTGGGCTATCTGGCCGATAGCCCCAAGTTCGCGGTCGTCAGCGCCTCAGCTAAAACCTTTGAGATCAGGCGGTCCAGCGATGGAATGGTGGAATTTCAAGCCGCCCTCGGACCGCCCGTTTTCGACCCTCTCACCGGAGATACGGTCGAGACGGCGGACTTCTCCCCGTTACGGCTGCCCGGAACCTACTTCATTCTGATCCCCGGAGTGGGCAAAAGCTGGACCTTTCGCATAAGTGGCAACGTCGACGATCATGCCTATTACCTCGCCATGCGTGCCTTTTACGGGCAGCGTTGCGGAGCGGCAGTGGATCTGGGGCCGGAATTTCCTGGGTACGCCCACGCGGCTTGCCACTTGCACGGCGAATTTCACCCCAGCTCCGGCAAAACGGGGCCGCGTGACAACCTGGGCGGCTGGCACGACGCAGGCGACTACGGCCGCTATATGGTCAACTCTGGCGTAAGCACGGGCACACTGCTGTGGGCTTGGGAGATCTTCGGTCGCAACCTTGGTCCGATTCAGCTCAAGATTCCCGAAACAGGAAATGGTACCCCCGACATTCTGAACGAAGCGCGCTGGAACCTGAAATGGATGCTTGCCATGCAGGACACGGACGGAGGCGCCTGGCACAAGCAGACCAGCGAGCATTTTTCCGGCTTCATCGCTCCTGAGCAGGATAGGCTGCCCAGCGAAGTGATCGGGACCGGCGCGCCGCCCTACAAGAGCACCTGCGCCACGGCCGACTTGGCCGCCGTCGCAGCGATTGCCGCACGCGTCTACAAGCCCTACGATCCTCAATTTGCCGCGCAGGCTCTCGATGCTGCCGAGCGTGCCTGGCGTTGGGCCGAGCAGTACCCCGACGTGACCTTCCGAAACCCGCCCGGCATCACCACCGGGGAGTACGGCGATTTCAATTGCGCCGACGAGCGGCTTTGGGCAGCCGTCGAGCTGTGGCGCACCACTGGCGACGCAACCTACCATCGGTTTTTCCTCAAGGGGTACGCCCCCTATCTCGCGAGCCTCGACTCTCCGCCCTCCGCGAACTGGAGTTCGATGGCTCCCATGGCGCTGCGCAGCTATGTTCTTTCCCGGCGCAAAGACGCCGATGCCGAGGCCATGGCAGCTATTCGTGCACGCATGTTGACCGCGGCGCGCGCCATTGTGGCGCGCACAGCCGCCAGCCCCTATCACGTAAGCCTGCAGGCCAAGGACTTCGTTTGGGGCTCGAACGGAATCGCAGCGCAATATGGGATGGACCTGCTCATCGCCAACGAAATTGAGCCCAATCCTGATTTTGTAAATACGGCGCGTGAAGATCTGCACTATTTGCTGGGGCGGAACACATTCTCGCTTTGCTGGGTGACCCGGCTGGGCGAGCACTCCGTCCAGCACCCGCATCACCGGCCCAGCGCCGATGGCAAGCAGCCTGGGCCCTGGCCCGGTATGCTCGCCGGAGGACCCAATGCCGGCCGTCAGGATGTAGTCCTGGCCGCGCTCCCTCCCGATTTGCCCCCGGCCAAAATCTACGCCGACGCAACCGCATCGTATGCTGGCAATGAAATTGCCATCAACTGGCAGGCGCCTCTGGTTTTTTTGCTTGCCGCACAATTGCATTCAGAGATGAGCGCTGACGGAGCCTCTACCGGAGAGCAGGCGGGAAAACGGACGCGAAACTAAGGGAAATCGCAAGCTGATTTTGGGGGCTCGATGCAACTTCACGCATTGGATATCGCCATCATCCTGCTCTATCTGCTGGGCACGGTCCTGGCGGGCTACTGGGTATCTCATTACGGCTCGCGCGACATCGCTGCCTATTTCCTGGGCGGCAACAAGATGCCGTGGTACGTCCTCGGCCTCTCCAACGCCTCCGGCATGTTCGATATCAGCGGCACCATGCTGCTCGTCTATTGGATGTTCGTCTACGGCCTCAAAAGTGTGTGGATACCTTGGTTGTGGCCGACCTTCAACCAGGTATTTCTCATGGTTTATCTGTCCGCGTGGCTACGGCGCTCCCGCGTCATGACCGGCGCCGAGTGGATCAGAACCCGCTTCGGCATCGGGCGCGGGGCGCAGTTGTCGCACATGATCGTGGTCATCTACGCTTTCATCAGCATCATCGGCTTCTTCAGCTACGGGTTCAAGGGCATCGGCAAATTTGCAGCAACGTTTCTGCCTTGGCACCTCACGCCCAACCAGTACGCCCTCATCCTCATCGTCATTACCGCTATCTATGTCATCAAGGGCGGCATGATCAGCGTGGTCATTACTGAGGTGATCCAGTTTTGCGTGCTGTCGGTCGCCTCTTTCGCGGTAGGCATCATCGCCATGCGCCGGGTCGCCCCCGCCATGTTGCATCGCGTGGTGCCCAGTGGCTGGGACAACGTGTTTTTCGGCTGGCATCTGAACCTCGACTGGTCGAAGCTGATTCCCGCCACCGGCGCCAGGATCGATCAGGACGGCTACGGCCTGTTTGGCTTCTTTGTCATGATGCTGTTCTTCAAAGGCGTGCTCATCTCTGCCGCTGGGCCCGCCCCCAACTACGACATGCAGCGCGTCCTCTCCTCAAAGAATCCGCGCGAAGCTTCGCTCATGAGCGCCTGGGTCAACGTTGTGCTCACCTTCCCGCGCTACTTCCTCACCGCCGGCCTCACCATTCTTGCCGCGGCATTCTTCAGCGACAGTATTCGCGCCATGGGCACCAATATGGACTTCGAGCTGGTGCTTCCCTACGCGCTGGCGCGCTTCGTGCCCGTCGGGCTCCTGGGATTCCTGATCTCCGGACTGCTGGCCGCATTCATGGCCAACTTTGCCGCCACCGTGAATGCCGCGCCGCCGTACTTCGTCAACGACATCTACAAACGCTATATCCGGCCCGACGCCCCGCCCAAAACTTACGTCCGCCTCAGCTATCTCAGCTCGTTTGCCGTGGTGGTCATCGGCATCCTCATCGGATGGAACGTCACCTCGGTCAACTCTGTCGTGGTGTGGATCGTCTCCGGCTTGTGGGGAGGCTATGTCTCCTCCAACGTTCTCAAGTGGTACTGGTGGCGCTTCAACGGCTATGGCTACTTCTGGGGCATGGTCGCCGGCATCGCCTCGGCCTTGGCGCTGCCTACCCTCCTGGATCGCATGCCCTGGGTCCAGCATCTGCTCGCCCGTTACTCCATCAATCTGGATGTTGCCGTCGTCTTTCCCTTGGTGCTGGTTCTTTCGCTCGCCGGTTGCCTTGCCGGCACCCTGCTCACCAAGCCCGAGGATGAAGAGGTGCTCAAGGACTTTTACCGGAACGTCCGGCCCTGGGGATTCTGGGGCCCCATCCATCAAAAGGTGGTTGCCCAGAATCCCGCCTTCAAGCGCAACCAGGACTTCTTGCGCGACATGTTCAACATCGCCGTGGGAATCGTATGGCAGGTTTCGCTCGTCGTGCTCCCCATGTACATCGTGATCCGGGAGTTCACTCGCGCAGCCCTCACCGCGGCTGTCATTCTCATCACCTCGGCAATCCTCAAGTTCTCTTGGTACGACCGTCTCGAACAGCGCGAGATCGAGTCGCCAACTGTTCCTGCGCAACCAGGATCAGAAAATGCTTTTACTGAAACGATTTAATTGAGCAAATCACAGTGCCAATTTGCCTTGCGGCGTGTTACAACAAGAAAAATGGCCAGCAAGGTGAAATCAGGACGCGTGCCGAAGCCGGGTCAACCTGTGAGCCTGCGCGTTCTGGGCGAATACCTCGATCTTTCACCGGCGACGATCTCGCTGGTGCTGAATGATGCTCCCGGGGTGCGCGCCATCCCCCAGGACACGCGCGACCGCGTCAGGGCGGCAGCCGCCAAATTCGATTACCGGCCCAGTTTCTATGCGCGCTCGCTGCGCAAGCGCCAAACCTATTCCATCGGCGTGTTGGTCCCCGAACTGAGCGACAGCTATACCGCGCAGGTGCTCACCGGCGTCGAACAATCTCTCATCGAGGGAGGGTACTTTTACCTCACCGCCAGCCACCGCCGCCAGCCGGACTTGATCGAAGAATACCCGCGCATGTTGATGGAGCGCTCGGTCGAGGGATTGCTCCTCATCGACACCGTGTTGCGGCACCGCTTCAAGATTCCGGCCGTTGCCGTGGCCGGACATCACCAGATCCCGGGAATTACCAGTGTGGTTTTGGACCAGCGGCGCGCAGCCGAGCTCTCCTTAAGGCATCTCCATCAACTCGGACACCGCACCATCGCTTTTATGCGCGGGGGCAGTCACAGCTCCGATGCCGACGATCGCTGGGAGTGCCTCAAAAGCGTGGCCAGGGAACTTGGCATCGCTCTCAAGCCGGAGCTCACCGTGCAGCTTAAGCTGCGGGTTTCAACGCCGGAACTGGGATTCGAGCCGGCATGTGAACTGCTCGACCGCAAGGTGCATTTCACGGCCTTGATCTGTTACGACGATATCGCTGCCATCGGGGCCATCCGCGCCCTTCGCGACCGTGGCTTGCGGGTGCCAGAAGACATTTCTGTCATCGGTTTCGACGACATTCAGAGCGCGGCTTTTCACAATCCCAGTATCACCACCATCCGCCAGCCGCTCCATCAGATGGGCACCATTGCCGCCGGTACCCTGCTCAAGCGCGTGCGCGGCGAAGATTCGGTTCCGCGCGTCATTTCCGTGCTGCCTGAATTGGTGATTCGCGAATCAACCTGTCCGCCTGCTGAACGGCTTCAGCGCTCGAAAACGTGACTAAGACATTCGCTTGCCTCCCGGCCATTCTCGCTGCTATAGTCCTGCTTTAACGTTTTTATCGCGCAATCGAAAGGTGCATCTGCTCTCGCAGGTGGACCAAACTGGTGCCCCATGGGATGGAGGCGCCGCAGTGCGGTAAATTCCTGTACCCGAGTTCGGCCAGGGCGCACAACGCTAGCTTTGCTGGAGAGATCGAATTGGCGAAAACCCCTGCCGCTCCATCTGCGGGCAAAGTAAAGCAACGCGCGCCCCGGCCGGTCGTGCACCGCAAGCCCACCATGAGCGACGTGGCCAGGCTGGCCGGCGTCGGAACCATGACCGTTTCGCGTGTCTTGAGCGGAACCGTTCGTGTCTCTGAAGAGACAACGCAGCGCGTGCAAACCGCAATCGACCAGCTCAAATACCGTCCCAATGTCCTGGCACGCGCATTTCGCGGTCAAACCAGCCGCTCTATCGGCCTCATCATTCCTTACCTTTACGATCCCTTCTTCGCCAATTGCGCCCATGCCGTCACCACCGTCGCCAAGGAGCGCGGTTACTCGGTCATCATCACCACCTCCGATGAGGACCCCAAGACGGAATATGCTGAGGCCGATCAAATGATGGAGCGGCACGTTGACGGCTTGCTGGTCATTCCCTCCCGGTTCCGCCAATCCCTTCTCTCGCGCTCGCTTTTTGGCAAAACTCCAGTGGTGGCCTTTGACCGTCCCGTCTCCGACCCCTCCATCGATACCGTGCTCGTGCAAAACGCAATCGGCATGCGCCACATGACCGAGCACCTGATCGAGCACGGCCACCAGCGCATCGCCTATATCGGCCTGAGCCGCAGCTTGTTCACCATCAACACACGCTTCCTCGGTTATCGCCGCGCCATGCAAAGTGCCGGTCTCCAGGCGGACGCTGTCTTTGACTGCACATCGGAGGAGATGGCGCTGCGCATCCTCACCGACAAACTCGATGGGAATGGCGGGCCCACCGCCATCCTCACTTCGAATACTCTTGCAACCCGATATGTGTTAAGTGCCATTGCGCGGCTGGGTGTGCGCGTTCCCCAGGACCTCGCACTGGCTGGATTCGACGACTTCGACCTGGCGGAATTCACTTCACCACCGCTTACTGTGGTTCGCCAGGCAGCGCAGGAGATGGGCCGTGCAGCGGCGAGCCTGCTCTTTGACCGCATTGCGCGCGGCGAAACACCGCACACCGGCCACAGGGTCGTGCTGCCGGTTGAGCTTGTGTTGCGGCGCTCATGCGGCTGCAAACACCGGTCTCCGGTCGTCCTGAATTAGAGAGGTTCCTGCGGTGCCGGCTGAGGTATCGTTATCATTTGAATGCGTCCGCGGCGCGTTCACGGCGTTTCAAATCCTGGCGTCCGAGGCTCGTCTTGGCGTCGGTAACCCCATCCTTTTTGGACATTCTGCAGATTGCGTGCGTCCGGCTCAAATCCGTGCGACTTGCTTTCGCGCCTTGTGCCACAAATGATAACAATATCAGAATTGATGCGTATCGCCGCCGAAAAAGCGCAGCCTCTGCCTTCCTGGCGCTTCTTAGCGCGATCCATCTCCAGGCGGCCTCGCCGCTCGGGAGGTCCTTCATGAACAGCAATCCGTTTCCCCGATCTGCCCCACCGGCTCACAGCCCGGGCTGGTTGACTCCGCTCGCGTTCATCGTCGCTCTCCTGCCGTCGCCGCTTTTTGCAAAGACCGTCGTCTTCTGGCAGTCCGAATTCCCAACCGTGGCCAGCGAACCCGTGGATCGCCCCACGCTCGAGCAGGCTCTTGACGGAATGGACCCTCAGTTCCTTGACCTCAATTCACTCAATGACCCCGCCGCACTCAAAGATGCTGACCTGCTCGTGCTGCCATACGGCTCTGCCGTCCCAACCGGCGCATGGAACGCAATTGAGGGGTATCTTCACGCGGGTGGCAATCTGCTGGTCGTGGGCGGGCAGCCATTGAACGTGCCGGTCAGCGGCGCTGGCGGCAAGTTTGTGGCTGCATCCGCGCAGGATACCTATGCCCGCGTGCTCGGCTTTCAGCATACCTATCAGGTTCCCGCACCCGTCGATGCGCACTTTGCCTGGAAGTTTGGCTATGACTTTCCGCAAACGCCGCAGGTTCGCGGACGCCGTTTTTTTGCCGTTGCCGGCCGCCTCAACGGTCTCGGCTACATGGTTAACGCCGACGGCGATTTGATTGCGTCTCCCGTCATCGTCGCCGATCACACCTTCGGCCCCGAGCGCGGCAGCCGCATGGTTGCACTTGATTTCGATCCCCAGCCAGGCTATTGGCAAAGCCAGGACGGCATTGCCCTGATCCGGCAATCTGCTCTTTATGCCGGCCAGGGCGTCACTCGGTTTTCCGTCGAATTGCTCTTCAATACCATCCGGCCCGGTGAGCCGCCACTCGTCACCGTCCACCTGCGCAGCCTCCGCCAGCAACAGTTGGGCGCCGCAGCCGGCGCCGAGGTCAAGCTCACACTGAGCTTGGGTAAGAAGATTGTCGATTCGGCAGCGCTTCCCATCGCCGATTGCCGGATTGCAGACGTGGTTGCGCCCTTCCACAAGACGCTCGATCCTGGCTTCTACAAAGTCTCAGCGACCCTGACTCAAGACGGCCGCCTGCGCGAGTTTTATCAGAACGGTTTCTGGGTGGCAGAGCCGTCCTCTCTCAATGCCGGGTCAGTCCTTGGCGTAAAGGGCGATTTTCTCACCCGCGACGGCGCGCCGTACTTCCCGGTCGGCACCAACTACTTCACCACCGAAAACTTCGTAGAAGACTTTTCCGGTCCTCGAAACGCAGCCGTCTGGGACAAAGATTTCGACGAGATGGCCCGCCACGGCGTCACTTTTGTGCGCACCGGCGTGTGGATGCCGTATCTGCGATTCGTCGACATGGACACGGGCGGCGCCAACGAGCGCTTTCTGCGCAATCTCGAAGCCTTTCTGCACTGCGCCCAACAGCACAATATCGCGGTGAACTTTACCTTCTTTGCATTCGTTCCACGCACTGGCGTCGCCGGGCCCACCGGTCCCGATGCCAGTCCGCCCAATCCCTATACCGATCCTGCGCAGGTGCGGTTGGAGCAGGCATATATCCGCTCCGTCGTGGAGCGTTTCAAAGATGTGCCTTGGCTTACCTGGGACCTGATGAACGAGCCCAGTTTTTCCAATCCCCTGCACGTCTTCAGAGGCAACTATCCCAATGGCGACCCCACCGAAACAGCCGCCTGGCATAAGTGGCTGCACCAGAAATACGACGGCAATCTTGCCGCGCTTGCCGATGCATGGCGCGTTCCTCCAGAGCAGCTTGTCAGCTTTGACGCCATCCCCTTACCGTCCCACGCCGACCTCACACCCTCGCGCAGCGGTAACGCCAACCAGGTCCGCGCCCTCGACTATAACCTCTTCGCGCAGGATGAGTTCGTTGATTGGGTGCGTTCGATGGTGGGTCTCATTCGCAGCCTGGGAAGCAAGCAATTGATCGATATTGGTCAGGATGAGGGCGGCGTCATCGATCGCGTGCTCAACCAGTTTTATGCCGGCGCGGGCGTTTCCTTCACTACCAACCACACCTATTGGCAGGACGATGCTTTGCTTTGGGATTCCGTGGCCGCAAAGCGCGTCGGCGTGCCCAACATTACCGGCGAAACCGGCTACCAGCCGGTGTGGGCTCCCGACGGCGCCTGGCGCTACGATGAGCTCACCGGCGTCGACCTCATCGAACGTAAATGGGCCCTTGGCTTTGCCGCGGGCAGCACTGGCGCCATGCAATGGGACTGGGGACGCGATCCCGACTTTGGCATGCTGCGCAGCGACGGCTCAGCCAAGATTTGGGAAGACCGCATGAAGGACCTGGGCGAGTTCGCCCGCAAGGCTGCTCCGCTCGGCACCGGCATTCTGCTCCCTGACGTCGTCATCGTTTTGCCGCAGTCGTTCCAGTTATCGGTCGGCAATTCGTTCGCCGTCGAGGCTCAGAAGAAAACAGTTCGCGCGCTCTATGGCTACGCGCATGGTGAGGCCTACGCTGTCGGCGAATATCAGCCGGAGTTGCTCGGCTCGCCCAAGCTGATTATTCTTCCGTCGCCCATGGGACTCGCCGAACCCGCATGGCAGGCCATTGAAGATCACGTGAAGGCCGGAGCGGTGCTGCTGGTCACCGGGCCCTTTGCCGCCGACGCTCATTTCCACAACACTGGCCGCCAGGACGCGATTGGACTTCCGTACCTGACTGAGCCGCTGACCCTCCGCGAGCACCTCATGCACTTTCCGGGCGGCGGCGAGCAGCTGACTTTCTCCGGTGATAAAACCACCTACCTGAGCCGCGCCGTATTGCCCAACGGCGAAGACTGGATCGAAAAGCCGCTCGGGAAGGGAAGAATCCTCTTCGCTCCGCTTCCCCTGGAGCTGAACGACAATCTGCAGGCGCTGGGCGATGTTTACAGCTACGCGCTCAAAGCCGCCGGCGTCGCGCCCATCTACACCACCACGCTCAAGGATCCCGGTATTCTCATCTGCCCCACCAGATTCCCTGACGCCACTCTCTATGTCATTACCTCGGAGTCGAATCAGACCGAGGTCAACTTCGTTGATGTGCGCAGCGGGAAGCGCTTCGCCGGCGCGCTGGCCAGCGGGCGAGCGGCCATTCTGCTGGTAGCAGCGGACGGCCGGTTGCTCGCCTCGTACGATTGGTCCGGATCGTGACCGTTCAACGCGGACCCTCAGCAGTTCGCTCTCATCAGCTCTGGCCGCAAATCCCTTACTGCACAAACGTAACGATGCTCTGCGCCGGAAGCGTGTAGCTGAACTGCCCATCGGTCACGGTGACGGCGGATTGTGCCGCGAGGCCGGCCGCAGATGTCGACTGGTACGGCGTCAGGGAGGTCACATCTCCGTTGCTCAGCGTGAACGACAGTGTCTCCGCCGATGTGTTGGCGTTAATCGCGACAATCGCGTAATTATCGACCGTGGAATTGCCCGGCGGATAGTCGTACGCCGAAATATACACCCCGGACTGCGGGTTCGCCGTGGCCGACACGCGTACGAATCCTCGCTGAACGAACTTCGAGTACTGGCCCATCACGTCGCCCATCACTGTCAGGTTCCCGCCGTTGTCCACCAGGCCCCAGGTACCGGCAGCGGTCGCGCCGCTACCCACGGATTGGCCGAAAAGCCCCCACCACACAAAAGCGTTGTATTGGCCGGTGACCATCGAGTTATGGATTGATTCGGCGTAGGTCGTCAGCGCTTCGCTCCAGGTGGGCGTCGATGTGCTCAAGGGTCCGAACTCGGTCATCCAGAGTTCCTTCGGCGTATCGCCCGAAGGAATGCTATAGGACACAATCGGGCTGCCGCTCAATACCTGATAAATGTGACCGCCAATAATGCTGATAAGGCCCTCCGCATTTGCGTCGTTGAGCGACGGTGCCGCATCGATCGGGTTGAAGACATCCGATTCCGGCATCATGAGTTTCGTGGAGTACGCATCCGAGGTGATTGTGGAAGCATTGCCTGCAATCCAGCTATCCATCTCCTCGGGCAGCCAGACGCAGGATTCGTAGGTTGTGTTCTCCTCCGGCTCGTTCTGCATCGAGATCGCGTAAAGGTCGAAGCCGTTGGTGGTATTGAAAAAGGTGACAAAATCCTCCAGGTAGCCGGCGTAGTCGGCGTAGTAAGTTGAATCCAGGTATCCGCCGCAATAACCGGTCCCTTCGGCGCAACTGTTGAACGACTGATTCCATGTTTCGCCGTCATCGGACACACTGCTGCTGCCGTTAAGCTTCCAGGCAGCCGGAGGCGTCCATGGTGTCGCAAAGACGATGGCGTTCGGGTTGTTTGCGACGGCTTCCATGCCGTTGGCAGCCTCATAGTCCCATTCACTGGTTTCATAGGGATCGTTGTGGGCGCCTCCGCCGGTTGCCGAGCCCTCCGGATCGATCCGCACGCGCAGAATGTTCAGATTGAGACCGCTCGGGCCGAACAGCGCCGTGGCCACCGCTGAGGGCATTTCTCCGAGCCAGGCCGTCGACCCGCCAAAGCCGCGGATGGTCTGGTAAGTAGTTCCGAAGTCCACCGTCACCGGGCCCGGAGCCGCTCCGGTTGTGAAACTCCATACATAGTTCGAGGCCAATGCCGCTCCCGCGCTGCTGGTCGCGCCTGTGGTGATGGTCGCCGTGTACGAAGTGCTGTACGCCAGCGCCGCATTCGGCGTGAACGTCGCCGTGGAGGTGCCCGTGTTATAGGTGACCGTTCCCGCAACCGCGGCGCCGCCGCTGATGCTCAACGTGAACGTGGACGCGGTAATGGTGTTCTCGTTCATCGGCTGGCTGAAGGTCGCGGTCAGAGTGCTACTGATGCTTACGGCCGTGGCCCCGCTCGCGGGCACGGTCGACGCGACAGTTGGAATCACCGCCGCTGCGGTGGTGAAACTCCACGCATAGTTCGAGGCCAATGCCGCTCCCGCTGTGCTGGTTGCGCCCGTGGTGATAGTTGCTGTGTACGAAGTGCTTGACGCGAGCACCGCATTCGGCGTGAACGTCGCCGTGGAGCTGCCCGGGTTATAGGTGACCAATCCCGAAACAGACGTGTTCCCGGGCCCGGTCAGCGTGAAAGTGGATGACGTAATGGTGTTTTGGTTCATCGGCTGGCTGAAGGTCGCACTCAGAGCGCTACTGGTGCTCACATTCGTGGCGCCGCTCGCGGGCACCGTCGAGGTGACGGTAGGAATCGGCGCCGGCGCCGTGGTGAAGCTCCACGAATCGTTCTCAGCCAGCGGAATTCCCTGCGTACTGGTGACTGCGGTGGTGATCGTAGCCGTGTAAGTGGTGTTATAAGCGAGCGCTGCGCTTGGCGTGAGCGTCGCCGTCAGATTGGTGCTGTTGTAGCTGACGCTCGCGGCCACCGCCGAACCACCCTGCGGCGCGAGCGTGAACGTGGACGTGTTGATAAGTGCCGAGACCATGGCCTCGCTGAAGGTCGCGGTGACGGCAGAAGTCACCGCTACGCCGGTGCTGCTGTTCGAAGGCGTCACTGCCGTCACCGTGGGAGTGGCGCCCTGCACGGTAGTGAACGACCAGGTGACGTTACTGGCCAGCGCAATTCCTGTCGAGGTCTGCGCGCCCGTCGTGATGGTGGCGACATAGTTCGCGTCGTAGGAGAGGGGTGCGCTGGGCGTGAACGTCGCGATAAACGTGGCTGCGTCATAACTCACGGTCCCGGTTACGGCGCTTCCCCCCGTGGCCGCCAGGGTGAATGTCGACGCGCTGATTGTCGACGCATTCATGGCCTGGCTGAACGTAGCCGAAACGGTCGTGTTGAGGCTCACACCCGACGCTCCGTTCTGAGGCGAGAAGGAGGCGACCGATGGCGCCGGAGCCGGTGCGGTGGTGAATGACCAACTGTAGTTTGCTGCCAGGGCAACGTCGCTCATCGACTCGGCCCCGGTCGTAATAGTGACCGTGTATTCCGTGTCATAGGCAAGATTTGCCGATGGCGTGAAGGCCGCTGTCTGCTCGCCCGACGGAAACGAGACCGTTCCAGGTACCGCGGCTCCGCCGGGCCCGGTTAATGTGAACGTCGACGTATTAAGCGTCGTCTCATTCATGAGCTCGCTGAAGATGACGTTGATGTTCGTAAGACTAACGGCAACACCGGTCGATCCGTTCGTGGGGTTAACCTCAACTACCGTTGGCGGAGTAGTCTGCTGCCCGGTTCCACCCGAGTTCGAACCGCCGCCACACCCCGAAATCGACAGCGCGGCAATCAGCAGCCACCCGACTTTACCAAGCCGCATGGATAACCTCTTATTGGACAATTGGCGCCGCAGGATCTTCCCATAGCCGTTGACGAGCCATGGTCCCTGGAACTCGCTGTGCGCCTGTAACGCGATGACCCCGCGCGCCTGCCGGCGTCTTCTTCAAAAGGCAGGATGTTACTAAATCAATTTACCAGAGGATACAGTGCAGCAGAATGTTATTTTCAGGTTTCCTTGCGAAGTGAGTGCTTAGTCCGCGATTCGGCGCTTTTGAAAAATGAATCCTGACTGACTTATGCAGCCCGCCACTTACCTCGCCCACAAGTCGTGAGCTTCAGCACAGTCGATCTAAAAGCCTTCATAAGCGGCATCGCGCCGCACAAGCGGCGCGATGCTGGTGCAATTCCGTTCTTCTATTGGCGGCCTTTATTGCACCGTCAGGTTAATGTAATACGGCAACGAAACCTGGTTGTTGCTGCCGTAAACCAGCACGCCCGTTCCGCCGCTCGGCGTCGTGCAGTTGGCGCCCGGCCCTGTCTGCGGAACACACTGCGTGCCAACCTGCACCGCCGTGATGTTCACGGTGTAGCTTCCCGCCGGCGTAGAAAGTTGCGCCAGCGGAGTCAGGTTGGTGGTGTTACAGGCGGTCAGAGTCACCGCAAGCGTGCCTCCGACAATCATCAGAACCACCATCAACAGCCAGCGACCTTTCTGGAACGCCCTGCGCCGGAAGAAGAGCCCGATCATTCCCAGGCCAAAAATCGAGGCCAGGGTTACCGACGCAGCGGTGCCATTTTGACTGGTTGTGGTGCCCGCCGACACGTCAGTATTGATCGTCATCGTTACCACGCCCACTCCGCTCGCGTTGCATCCGCCACTTTCAGCCAACGCCTCGAACGCCGTGTTGCTGTCTGAATTCGAATCCAGCGTAGGCTGTGGGCAAATTTGCGCAGAATTGGGAGCGCTGGGTTGGTAAGCGCTGACGCTTGTCGGGTAAGTAAACGTGCATTCTGTGTGCGGCGGCAGGTTGTCGCACTGCAGGCTGACTGGGAAGTTGTAATTGTTCAGTTCCGCACCCTTTCCTTCAAAGCCGTAACCCAGCAGCGGGGCGAGGTAGAGGGTCAAGCTCGCCGTCGATCCGGGTTGCACACTCAGAGAAGTCGGGGTGATAGCTGTGTAAACAGGACCGGTGGCTGGCGTAGAAGGCATGGTGGTCGTGATGTTCACCATGGAACTGCGCAGGACCTGGAAGACACTGGATACCGGGTCCGTAGCTCCCAGGAAATTCGCGTCTCCGCTATACACCGGCGTAATGTAATGGGTCGACACGACCGGTGTGTAAGTTACGAATGTGGGCATCGCCAGGCAACTGGACACGAAAGTGGCCGTCCCACCGGCATTCGCCGACGGGGTGCCGCTATTCACCACATATTGAACCCCCTGGCCCACGTTCAGCGGACACGCTACACCCGACGCGCCCAGCAACCCAGCGCACATTCCCGCGCCCAGCCCTGTAGCCGACGTTCCCGACGGGCAGGATGAGGTGTTATCCATAAACGTGACCGTCCCCGTGGGAATTCCGGCCGCGGTATTCACGGTCACAGGCATGTTGTATTGCCAGTACTGTTGCGATCCGTCGTAGGGCGTCGAACCGCTCTGTTCCTGCACGAACGGTAGATACGACGGAGCCTTTGGATCCGCAATAAAGCCTACGATCGACGACTTCGCCACGGTCGCAGTCTGAGTTCCCGTCGACCGGCCGTAGGTTCGGTCGCCCGAATAACCCACGGTGATCGTCTGGCTCCCCGCCAGGACCGGCGCCAGAGTGAACTGCGCTTGGCCATTCGTCAAAGCCGACGACGCTGTCGCCGTCACGGGATTGATCGTTGGAGCGCAAGGCGGAGTGGCGCAGCTGGTGGGAACGACGACCGTCCAGGACGTATAGCTCACTTGCACCGTTCCGGTTGGAGTTACCGTACCCGACGATGGCGTCACGGTCACCGTTACCGGTGTATTGACCACCTGCGAGGTTCCTACGGTCACACCTGTGTTTGACGTGCTCAACGCCAGGGCGGTGCCCGACGTATCGATCGTGATTGGAGCGTTGATCGCATTGCTCGTCGCCTCCACCCAGCCGGTCAGCGCACCCTGTTCGCCCGGCCCTGGATTGAATGTGACGACCACTTGGCAGGTACCGCCCGCGGGAATACCTGTTGCGGGCGCTGTGCTGTCGTCCACGCAAGATCCGTCGGCGCCCGTAAAGTCCGCAATCGTCACTGAATCCACGACCGATGTCGAGTTTGTATAACCGGAGATCGTCAAAGGCGCATTGCCAATATTCGTGATCGTGGTCGTGGCCGATGTCGGAGAGGTGAGCGAAGAAGGAGTGGGCAACGCGAGGGTGCCGACGGTGCTGACCAGCGTTATGCCGGACCCCGAAGGTGGAGTAGCGTACACATTGCCCAAACGGTCAAGCGCCACGGACGAAGAAGAGGCCGTGACAATGGCAGTCCCGCTGCCGGCAACCCCGCTCACAACCGGAATCCGTGTGACGCCGCTCGTCGATGCAATATAGACCGCCCCGGAAGGATCGACACTGATACCAGTGGCCCCGCTCAGATTGTTCAAGACCGTTGTCGGCACCGTTGTTGGCGTCGACGAGCTGATTGGCGCGGACACGCCTCCGGCGAGCTCGAAGAGATTCGAGCCGTCGACAATATAGAGGTTGTTGTTGGAATCGACAGCCACGGCCGAAGGCGCGGTGAACCCCGTGGTGAGTATCGTCTCCGACACACCCAGGGCGCCGGCGCCGGAATCACCGAGACCCGATATTCTTATCACGCGCGCGTTGGTTGGATCCGCGACGTAGAGATCGCCCAACCCATCCGCGGCCAGGTTCAAGCCGCTGGTGCCCAACCCGCTCGCCAGGGTCACTATGCCCGTCGAGTTCAGGCCATTTGGCCCAAAGGGGACTTCGTACACGGCGCCGCCGCCGCTGGCGCCGCTATCGGCGATAAAGACATCGCCCGTGCCGTCGACCGCCACACCAGTCGGAGAAACCAATGTGACCGACCCTGTGTTGACGGCAACAGCGCTGCTGGAGCCTGCCGCAAATTCCACAACTTTGCCCAGGCCCGGATCCGCTACGTAAACATTGGCCGAAGCGTCCGTCGTCACCTGGGTCGGTGTGTCCAGAGTCGTCCCAATCGTCGATTCAATACCGGCAAGCACCTGTGCGTTCGCGCCCACCCCGGTGCCATGCAAATTCATCGATGCCAGAATATTGTTGTTGGCGTCCAGCATCAGAAGCTTCGCCGACGCACTTCCCACTCCGGCCGGAGTGAAGCTCACATTCTCGGTACAAAACGGCAGCGTTGACGGCCCGTACGCCGTGCCGGTGGCGCAATTTCCGCTGCTGATGGCGAACTCCGGCGTCGTCATACCGTCTTCCACAATGACGAAGCTCCCCGGAGTTGCGGCCCCGCTGAAGTTGAAGTCGATGGTCATGGGCGTGGAAGTTGTTTTTCCCACGTTCGAAGAGCCGAATTCCGCGTAGCCGACCCACACTTTGGCTACGTCCGCCTGACCGTTGTTCTGCGTTTGCGTCGTCGGAACATACAGAATCTTGCGCGCCGGATCCACGGCGACCTCGCCCTGCGTGGGCAACGGGCTCAACATCACCGTCTGCGAGGTTTCCGGAGTCCCCGATGGATTGGGAATCATGAAGACGCCGTCGTCCGCGTCGCTGACGTACAAATTGCCTTGGGCGTCTGTGACCACTCCTGTTACGTCGGGCAGCATGGGGTCGACACGCACGATGCCGGGGCTGGTATCCGTAACCCCCGCTCCGCCATTCAGCCCTCCTACCCCTGCGCTCCCCTGGGCCTCGCCGGCCGCCACGAATGACTGGGGAATCTCATAAACGCCGGGCAGACCCCCGGGATCTTCAACAAAATAGATGTTGCCCTCCGGGTCCACGGCAATCGAGTCGGGGCGCGTGGTCATTGCCGTCAGGATTCCGAAGGTCGAACTGGAGCTCTGCGTCACGGTCGGATTGCTCCAGGCTCCTTGTACCGTCATGTCAAAGATCCAGTTCCCGCTGTTCTGGTTGCCCACGACAATGTTGCCGCTTGCCGCCCCGGTGTTGGCGTTGCCGATGGCCGCACCCCACGGCTGGAAGTAATAAGGCGAGAAACCAAAGATGCTGTACTGGGCGATCGTGGGCGGGTACACTCCGCATTCATTAGGTGAGGGGTTGGAGGCCGTCAGCGCTACGGAACCGGCCAAAAGCGTTGGCCAGGAATTCGTGGTCACGTCGTACGGATACTCCAGCATGCAGTTGTTCCAGTTGCCGCCCACATAGATGTTGTTAGCCGGGTCCACCAGAATCAGGGGGTTCTGATAGTTGTTGCCCAGACCGGTGATAGGCACCAGCGTGACCATGGCCCCGCCGTTGGCCGGAAATTCAAACAGGCCCCCGTTGGGAGCGTATGGGGCCACCAGCCAGTCGCCGTTCATATCGATCGCCGTTTGATTGATGGTCTCCGACGCCGTCTGTCCCCACCCCGCGGGATGGTTCAATCCGACAGGGGCGCTCGCGGTCACCAGCGGCGTTTGGCCGATGGCTGCTCCCGTCAGGCAAAGGCTAAATAGGATCAGCGTAAATGCAATTCCGGCGAGCCGGCGCAGTGCGGTGAACGACGTGGTGGCCATGGCATTCCTCCCCAAAAACTCTTATCAACCCTCCGCGAGCGGCTTCTCTTCTCGCGGCTCGAGGCTTCCTTTTTTCCTCTCGCTCTCCGGGAGCCGCCTCCAACCCCCGGAAAGCGCGTTTTTCCCCTGCCTTTCGGCAGCCTTACTGCGCGGATACCTGAACCGGCAGCGTGAACACCGGAGACGTCAGCGAATTCTGCTGCGAGGTCCCCGGGTTGTAGGTGATGATCTGCACGTAGTAGGTATTGGCCGGCGTTGTCACCTTGGGCGCTGCCGGCGGCGATGAGTACCCTGCGTTGGTGCACGACGTCACCGCCATAAATGCGCCCGAAAGCATCATCGCCAGGCAAATCATCGCCAGGTAACGGTTGAGCCTCTTGCGCCCGGCAATCAGGCCCAGCAGTCCTAAGCCAAACAGCCCGGCCAGCGCCCAGGGCGCCCTGCGCGCAATCGATGCCGAGCCGCTGTTCACCGGCACATTCGTGCTGATGGTGACCACGATGGTCGACGGCGTTGCACCGTTGGCGCCCACGCTTACTGTCCCATTGCTCGTACTTGAATAGGCAAATGTGCATTCCGAGTACTCGGGCAATGAGGCCGAAACGCACTCCAGGCTCACGTTGTTGCTGAATCCCACCAGCGGCATCAGGTTCAGAGTGGCCGTCACCGCCGTTCCCGCCGTGGTGGTTACCGACGACGGACTGGCCGTGATCTCAATGCTCTGAGGAATCACCTCGAATGTGGGCAACGCCACAGTTTCACTGGCGTAGTTCTGGTCGCCGTTGTATTGCGCGGTGACGTTGTAAACAGCGACAGGAAGATTGATCAGGCTGAAGTCGGCGGTCCCACTGGCATTCAGCGAGTTCTGCGCCTGCGTCGGATCGACCGGCTGCCCGTTTTCCAGGAAGCTTACCGAGCCGGTGGGCGTTCCCACATTTGAAGTGACCGAGGCCGTAAACCAACCGCCCGTCGTGGACTGAACAAAATAGGTACCCAGGTACAGCTGCACGATATCTGGGTCCGGCGTGCAGTTGGTCTGTGTCCAGCTCAGGCAGCCCTCGGTCCCCGGCGGCCCCACCGTAAACATCGGTGTTGCCCGGGCAATCGTGAATGTGGTGGTATACGCGCTTCCAGCGAAACAGACCGGGGTCCCCGACGAGCACGAATTCAGCGTGGAGCCCGCCGTGCCTTCGCCTCCGTAGGTCGCCAGCACGTTATACGTTCCGCCCGACAGGTTGTTGAAGCTGAAGGTCGCCACACCCGAGCTGTTCAAGGTCGCAGTTTGGTCTTCCTGGGCAACACCGCTGCCGGGAACCTTGATGATCACCGTGCCCTGCGGCGTGCCGCCGCTTGAGGAGACCGTCACGGTCGCCGTCTGGCACCCTGGATAGGTTGAACCCGCGCACCCTGTGCCGCTGGCCGGCGCAAAGGTCACAACGATGTTGCTTGAGGGCCGGAAATCCTGGACGATATTGGCCGAGAGCGCGAGGTTTAACCCTGCAGTCGCATTCGCGGCATTGCTCGCCACGCTTGCGGAGGCATCGGTCGCGCCCACGCCGGCAGGCGGGGTTAACGCGTCCAAAATGTCGAAACCGAGATAGCACGAACTCCCCGGTGAGGTACTGGTCGACGGGCCGCAGGCCGGCGAGTTGAGCGTCGCCTCCACCACCGAATACTCGCCTGCATTCGGTTGCGTGATGGTGTCGTTCGACAATGCGGCCAGCGTCAAAGGCGTGTTGCCAACGTTGAACAACTGCGTGTCGGCCTCGTAGGGCACAGCCGGATTGATCTCCGCGTAGTAATTGTTAAAGTTGACCGCGCCGTTAATGCTCAGTTGCGCCAGACCCGACGTGGAGCTTGATCCATAGTCGGCATAAACGTTCGCCGATGCGTCCAGCGCTACGCTCAAGGGCAATTCAGAGTTGCTCGAGCCCAGTCCGCTGGCCACTGGAACCGCTCCGTTCACATTCAGCCCGGAGGACGTTGAAGTCACCTGGTACGGAATCCACAAAATCCCGCTCGCCCCTGCCACAAACACTGAGCCCGAGGGATCGACAGCCAGCCCCGTCACCGGACCTGCCAGCTTGCTGGTGATCTCGGTGGCTCCTCCAAAGGGCATCGCGATCTCCCACAAGTTGTTTCCATCGGCCACCCACACGTTCCCTGAGTTGTCGGTGGCTATGGCCGACGGCCCGGTAAAGTTGGCGCTGCTGCCTAACGTTTGCAGCGCAGGCAAGTTTTGCCGCAAAAGCTGCGACTGCGGGTTCGCCAGCTCCACCACCTGCTTGTTGGTCTTATCCGCCACAAAAACATCGCCCATGTTGTCCACGGCCAGGCTCAAGTCCGAGCCCAGACCGCTCGCAATCTCGGTCTGCTCTGAAGTGGCCAGGGCGCCGTTGATGTTGGGAATGATGTAGACCTTGCCGGAGTCGCCGATGTATACATCGCCGGCCAGGTCCACGGCCACGCCAGTGGGTGCCGACAGGCCGGTTCCCAGCGCCTTTGTGGGCGCGGTCGCCGCTGAAGTTCCGGCAGCATAAAATTCGATCGCCTTCAGGCCGGCATCCGCCACATACGTGTCTCCCTGCGCATCCGACGCCACTTGTTCCGGCTCGCTCATACCTGAAGCAATGGCCGACGCCACCGGCGTAGATAGGCTGGAAATCGCCGCCCCTTGTCCCACGCCGGTCAGGTAAATGTTGCTTCCGCTCACCACCCCGCCGCTGGAGTTGAGGATCTGCATATCGGCGCCCACCAGTCCCGCCGTTTGCGTAGTCAGATCGAGAAAGACTGAGCACCAACTGAACTGCGCGTTGCTCTGCTGTTCAGGGGCCCATGCCGGATAGGTCGTTCCCGCTGTGCAGGACTGCGGGGGGGTGGGCTCGTCCGCGGCCAGGTTGCCCGTGTTCGGAATCGGATTGGGAACCGGTGTGAAGTTCTTATTGCTCGGAGTAAAGCTGCCGGTGGCCGCCGTCGTAGCCGCGTTGAACGTGTAGTACATCGTCGCAAATGGCGTCAATGTCGCCGTTGCCGATGTGCTGCCGCTTGAGCCGCCCGCAATATACCCCGGATCGGTCGAAGTGGTGGGGATGGAAACCTGGAATTCAGTACTGCTCAACGGGCTCCCGTTCACATAAAAACTCAGGCCGTTGAGCACGTACAGGGGATCGCTCGGCCCCGCCGTGAATGTCACCACCTGGTTTTCCGCGAAGGAATTGTTCGCCGTCAGGGTCAGTGAGCCGCCCGAGGCCGGAACTGAGAACGCCGTAATCTGCGCTGGCGTCGTTCCGCCCACTGCGGCCGAGCCCAGGTTGGCCATGCCGGGCTTCCATATCAGAACCGTCGATTCGAGGCAGGTAGCGTCCACCGTCTGCACG
>JASHQH010000129.1 GCA_030037635.1 Acidobacteriaceae bacterium | reverse complement strand
GCATCGCGCCGCGAGATGTTGACTTCGTCACCAACGTGGAGCGTGCCCTGAAACACGCGGCAGATGGCGATGCGCCCGAAGTAGTCGGAGTAATCGAGATTGGTGACCAGAATCTGCAGCGCGCCTTTGGCATCGCCTGTGGCCTCGGGGATGGTCTTGACGATGGCCTGGAAGAGGGGCTGCAAATCGACACCGGGCCTGGCCGGATCGGTGGTGGCCGTGCCCTCTTTGGCCACCGCGTAGAGCACGGGAAAATCCAGTTGCGACTCATCGGCGTCGAGGTCGATGAAAAGATCGTAAATTTCGTTCAGGACCTCCTGCGGACGCGCATCGGGCCGGTCAATCTTGTTGATGACCACGATGGGGGGCAGCTTGGCCTCGAGCGCTTTGGAAAGCACGTAGCGCGTCTGCGGCAGCGGACCCTCAGCCGCATCCACCAGCAGCATCACGCCGTCGACCATTTTCAACGCGCGCTCTACTTCGCCGCCAAAATCCGCGTGGCCGGGCGTGTCGACAATGTTGATCTTGCCGCCGCCGTAGTTGATGGCGGTATTCTTGGCCAGAATGGTGATGCCGCGCTCGCGTTCGAGCTCGTTCGAGTCCATCACGCGTTCGACCACCTGCTCGTTGGCGCGAAAGGTCCCGGCCTGGCGCAGCAACGCGTCGACAAGGGTGGTTTTCCCGTGGTCCACGTGGGCGATGATGGCGATATTGCGTATCGTCTGAGTCACGAAGAATGAAATCCATTTCCGGGAATCGGCGCGCGCTGTGTAAGATTCGGTTCAAGCCAACATAGAATTTCCAACGATTCCGCGCGCTTCGGCTATTTCCATTTTATCAGCGCGGGGGATTTTGTTGCGTGGCCGGCGGGGAAATGGCAGCGTCAACGCCGGGCCGGGAGGGCGCGGCTCACGCGCCTATGTACTTGCCTGTCTTCTTCGAGGTAAAAAGCAGAAGTGACCAGCGCAATGTGCGAGAAGGCCTGGGGAAAGTTGCCGACCAAGCGGTTGTGCCGGACATCGTATTCCTCAGAGAGCAGTCCCAGGTCGTTGCGCAGACTCAGGAGCTTTTCGAAGAGCCTGCGCGCATCGCGCGGGCGGCCGACGGCCTTGAGGGCCGCGACCATCCAAAAACTGCAAGCCAGAAATGCGCCTTCTCCGGGTGGCAGCCCATCGCCTACCTTTTGGGTGTTGTAGCGAAGCACAAATCCATCCGGCATCAGCTCGCGTTCGATTGCCTTGACGGTGGCTTTCACCCGGGGGTCGCTTCCGGGCAAAAAGCCGACCGCCGGCATGAGCAGCAACGCGGCATCGAGTTGATCAGATCCATAGGCCTGCACAAAGCAATTCTTTTTCTTGTTGAAACCCAATTTGCAGACCTCTTTGTGGATGGCGTCGCGAATGGCCGTCCATTTTTTGACCGGGGCCTTGTAATGCAGGTGCCTGGCGAGCAGCACGGCGCGGTCGAAGGCGACCCAGGCCATCATTTTGGAATAGGTAAAATGCTGGGGCTTGCCGCGCATCTCCCATATTCCGTGGTCGGGCTGCTGCCAAACGGCTTCAAGATGGTTGAGAAGCAAGGCGAGCACGCGAAAGTCATCTTCGCTGTGCCGATGCATACCATGCTGCGCGTGATAGAAGGAATCGAGCAGCTCGCCGAAGATGTCGATTTGCATTTGCTGCGATGCAGCATTGCCGACTCGCACCGGGCGCGAGTTCTCGTATCCTGCCAGCCAGTCGACTTCCCATTCGAGTATCTGCTGCTGGCCGCTGAGGCCGTAGAGAATCTGCACCTGGTCAGGGCTGCCGGCGATGGCCCGCAGCAGCCAATCCTGCCAGGCTTCGGCTTCGTTGTAGTAGCCGGCGTTGATGAGCGCCAGCAATGTGAATGTGGTGTCGCGCAGCCAGCAGTAGCGGTAGTCCCAATTGCGCGAGCCGCCAATTTGCTCAGGCAGAGAGGTGGTGGGAGCGGCCACAATGCCGCCCGTTGGCCTGAAGCTGAGGGCCTTGAGCGTGATGAGCGACCGCTCCACCGCTTCGCGATACTCGCCTTTGTACCTGAGGCGGCCGCTCCAATTGCGCCAGATGCGGACGGATGCGCGAAGCGCCAGGCGGTAGTTGATGGGCTTGGGATCGGGTTCGTTTGAAGCTCCATAGGTAAGCGTGAACCAGGCGCTTTGGCCGCGACTGAGGGTAAACTCAGCCACAGTTTTCAAATTCTCGCCATGCACGGGAACTGAAGCGTGCAGCATGACGAGATTGGGACCGGCGACGGCGCGGAAGCCATCTTTGATACCGGTCACCCATGGAACCGTTCGTCCGTAATCGAAGCGCAGCACCAGTTCCATGCGCATGGAAATACTTCCGCGCAGACACTCGACGACGCGCACTATATCGGAGTGCCTGCCGCGCGGGGGCATGAATTCGACCAGCCGCACTGCGCCGCCGGGTTGCTCAAAGGTGGTTTCAAGAACCAGAGTGTGATCGCGGTAGCGGCGCGAAGAGTGGTATTCGCCTTCGGCGGGCGCAATCTTCCAGTAGCCGTTGTCGCTGGTTCCCAGCAGCGCGGCAAAGCATGCGGCCGACGAGAAATCGGGCCAGCACAGCCAATCGATGCAGCCATCCTTATTGACCAGCGCCGCGGTTTCCAAGTCTCCAATCAGCGCGTAGTCTTCGATCCTCGAAGGCATGCTGGTTTAGATGCAAATGCGAAGCATTGGCCGTGGCGGAGCGTTCCCTGCCCCGGTTCTTGCGCGAGCCGGCGGTGGTTTTCCAGTACTCCGTCCGGTCGGTTACACTTCTGGAGCCATGAGGCCGGTTTTTCGCAGGCGGCGAAATTCTTTGCCCACTCGGTTCGTCGCGGCGCTGACATGCCTACTGGCGCTGGCCTTGGTTTGCGCCCCGCGCCGGGCCACGGCGCAAGCGCAGGTACGGGACCGGCTGCTCATCTATTTCATCGACGTGGAGGGCGGCCAGTCCACGCTGCTGGTTGGCCCCTCAGGCTCTTCTCTTCTGGTGGATACGGGTTGGCCCGGAAACAACGGCCGCGACGCCAATCGAATTCTGGCGGCGATGCACGACGCCGGCATCCAGCGCATCGATCATGTTCTCCTCACGCATTACCACGTGGACCATGCAGGCGGAGTACCCGAGCTGGTGAAGCGCGTTGAAGTGGAGGAGTTCCTGGATCACGGCGCGAATCGAGAGACCGACAACACGATCGGCACCGAGGCCGTTTACGAAGCGTACCTGAAAGCTATCGCGGGTCATACGCGCCGCATCGTTCATCCCGGCGACACCATCGCCATGGCCGGCCTCAGTGTAGTGGTTCTCACCGCGGACGGCGAGCACATTTCCACTGTTCCCGGGATCAAGCCAGTGCCCAATCCGTATTGCGCGCCGGAGCATGCGTGGCCCGCCGATGCGACGGAGAACGCGCGCTCGGCCGGCATTCTGGTCACGTTCGGCGCCTTCAAATTTCTCGATCTCGGTGATCTTACGGGCCAGAAGGAAGTGGCGCTGGTGTGCCCGCTCAATCCCATTGGCACGGTGGACCTTTATCTGGTAACGCATCATGGCATGGATTTGTCGAATTCGCGCGCCATCGTGGATGCCATCCGGCCGCGCGTGGCCATCATGAACAACGGAGCCCACAAAGCGGGCATGCCCGCGGCCTGGCAAATCGTGCACGACAGTCCGGGCCTGGTCGATCTTTGGCAGCTTCATACGGCCGAGGGCTCCGATGCCGCGCACAACAGCCCTGAGGCACTCATCGCCAATCCCAAGGGCGACGGCGATGGGCACTATCTGAAGGTTGTCGCGTGGGCAAGCGGCAGGTTCTCGGTGACCAACACGCGCACCGGCCAGACCAAGGAGTATCCGCAGAAATAAACGGCCCGTAGACCGTAGCCAGTAGCCAGTAGCCAATCTTCTCCGGGAGGGCGCCAAATGAGCATCACACGAAGAGAATTCGTTTCAGGCCTTGCAGGAACGGCCGCACTGGCCACCGCGCCGCTTGCAATTCGCGCCGCCGGAGACTGCCCGTTTCGCCTGTCGGTGATCAACGACGAAATCTCAGGAGACTTCGATCATGCCTGCTCCGTTGCCGCGAATGATTTTGGGCTGCAATGGATTGAGATTCGCAGCATGTGGGGCAAAAACGCAACGGATTTGAATGCCGATGATATCGATCGCGCGCGCCAGATACTGGAGAAATACAAGCTGCGCGTCACCGACATCGCCAGCCCGCTGTTTAAAGTGCATTGGCCGGGCGCGCCGATGTCGGCCAAAGGCCCGCGACGCGACGCGGCCCAGATCGATGCGGAGTTCAAGAAGCAGCCCGGCGTTCTGAGTCGCTGCATCGATCTCTGCAAGGCGTTCCAGACCGACCGCATCCGCTGCTTCGACTACTGGCGCCTGGACGATGCCAAGCCTTATCGCGCGGCCATCAACGACAAATTGCGCGAAGCGGCCCGCACGTGCGCCGCGCACAATCTGATCCTGCTGCTGGAAAACGAAATGGACTGTAATACGGGAACGGGGAAGGAGGCTGCTGAGGTGCTGGCCGTAATTCATGAGCCTAATTTCATGCTCAACTGGGATCTCGGCAACTCCGCGACTTTTCCGGGCGACACTCCCTATCCCGACGACTACAATCTGCTGCCGAAGAAGCGCATCGGCCATTGCCATTGCAAGGACACGATTCGCGAGCCGGGCGGAAAATTCGAGTGGGCGCCCGTAGGCGGCGGCATGATCGATTGGGTGGGGCAGTTTCGCGCCTTCGAGCGCGACGGCTATCACTACGCGGTGAGCCTTGAGACGCACTGGCACGGGGGCGTACCGCCGGCGGGCTCGGGGATGAGCGTGAGCGAAGCGTCAAGCCGCATCAGCATGAAGGGATTGAAAGAGACATTGGCCAAGGCCGGCGCGCACTGCTGACAAACCAGCTTGTAGCCAGGAGCGGGTAGCTTGTGGCCGTTGGCAGGTCCACGGCGTGCGAGCATTCAAGCTCCGTTCACAATTCAGAGGCATCCGCCCCGCTACTATTACCAAGAGCTGACGGGAGCGCATGTGGTCTGCGCTCGTGAGCTCTACGTCGCGATGCATTTACTTCAGATAGGCGCGCACCAGGTCGATCAGGTCCTCGGCCAGCTCGGGGGCGATCTGCTCCTTGGCCCCGTCGACCAGGTGGAAACGGATGTGCGTCTCAAGCACTTCGGCCATGAGGCTGTTAACGCCCCCGCGCACGGCAGCCAGCAGCATGAGCTGGTCGCCGCAATCCTGGTCGCCCGTGAGCGAGCGCTCCACCGCGTCCAGCTGGCCGCGCAATTTCTTCACTCGTTGCAACAGCTTGGCTTTTTCCCGATCCTGATGCGCCATGGTTGAAGTTCCTCGTTTGACAATACCCACCCCGGGTATGGTATGAACCGAGTTGGGGTATCGTTGCCGCTTTCTCATTTTATGCTGCTGCGCCGGACCAATTCGCCGCTTCGTGCGTTCAGTGCAACAGCGTGTGCCCTGCTCATCACGGCCGGGCTGCTTCGGGCGCAGGCAACGACGGGCGAATCGGGCTCCGGCAGTGCGGATTCCCCGGGCTCGGGCGATCCCGAGACGCTTTTTCCGCACACCGAGTCGGGCCGCTATTGGATCTCAGGCCAAGCCAACATCGTTTTGCAGGGGCATGGCGGCTTCCCCGCGAAATACAGCGGGCCCAACAGCTTCACCGACTGGGGGCAGTGGGCGACTACGCACGTGCTCACGCTCTATACCGGCTATGAGCTGACGCACACGACGGAAGTATTCGCCGACATGGAAGACGCAACCGGCAATGGCGACGGCAACGCCAACGGGCTGGCGGGTTACGTCAACCTGGATTCGGTGCGCCTGGTGCAAGGCATGCCGCTATCGAAGGCGCCCTACCTGGCGCGCTTCATGATCCGGCAGATCATTCCCCTGAGCGGCGACCACGTGGACGCCGACCGCGACGAGCTGCACCTGGCCACTTCCCTGCCCGCGCGCCGCTTGGAGTTTCGCCTGGGCAAATACGATCTGACCGATTTTTTTGACCTGAACACTTATGGCTCCGACAGTCACCTGCAGTTCCTGAACTGGACGGTGGACAACAACGGCGCCTACGACTACGCGGCCAACACCCGCGGCTATACCGACGGAGCGATTCTGGAGTACGACGATCACTGGTGGACGGTGCGCTATGCCGAGGCCCTGATGCCGAAGATTGCCAACGGAATCTACCTGGATGCCGATGTGGCGCGGGCGCGGGCGGAAAATGTGGAATTTGAGGCGCGCGGCAATCGCATTGCGCACCGGGCCGGAGTGGTACGCGTGCTGGGCTACCTGAACCACGCCGACATGGGCAACTACCGCGAAGCGATTGCGGAGTTTCTTGAAGGCAGAACCTCGACCCCGGATATCATTGCGACCCGCATGCAGGGACGGCACCGCTACGGCTTCGGTGTGAACTTCGAGCAGGAGCTCAACTCACAGGTGAGCGTCTTTGGGCGCCTGGGCTGGAGCGACGGACATAATGAGTCGTTCTGCTATACCGAAGACGACCGCACAGCGGAGCTCGGCGCTTTGGCTACGGGTCACGCCTGGCACAGGGCCAGCGATCGCGCCGGCGCGGCCTTTGTGGCCAACGGCATTGTGGCCGCGCATCAGCAGTATCTGGCCCTTGGAGGGCTGGGCTTTCTGCTGGGCGACGGCGCCCTCACCTATGCGCCCGAAAAGATCTTCGAAGGTTTCTATACGGCGCATCTTTGGCGCGGTTTCTTCGTTTCCTACGACTTGCAGCACATCAACGATCCCGGCTATAACCAGGCGCGCGGCCCGGTGGCCGTCTCGGCTTTCCGGTTTCACACGGACTTTTGAAGAAAACAGGGACCAAGGGAACGAGGGACCAAGGGACCAAGGAATAGAGAAAAGGAAACGGCGCCGTCAGCCCGAACGGAAGTCGCCCCCCATGATTATTTTGCTGGATTGTTCGCCGGAGCGGAGCCCTGGGTCTGGTCGGGCAGCGTGTAGATGACTTCGCCGGGCTTGGCGTAGTGCAGCTTTTCGCGCGCCTCACGCTCGATCGCTTCGGGATCGGACTGCAAGTGCTGGATGTGCTCGCGCATTTGCGCATTCTGCTGCTCCAGGTCCTCGATCTCCCGTTGCAGGGCGCGGTCTTCAGCGCGTTTCTGCTGCCACACTGACAGGCCGTGATTGCCGTAAATCACGTGCCAGGTGACCAGCAGCGCCAGCCCGACGGCAGTAAGGGTTCCTGCGGGCCGCCACAGCCGCTGCGCCCAGTTCAGCGTTTCCTTGCGCAATGCCTCGCTCTTCGCCGACGGTGCATGGTTTTCCGCTTGAGGATTCTCGCTCATCGTCAAAAATCGATCCCACCTTAGCTCAGCACAAATTCTTCGGCCGCTACGCGAAGCGATTCCACGTCGTGCTGGTTGCGCGCTTCAGTGTAGGCTCGCACCACCGGCTCGGTTCCCGACAACCGGTAGCAGACCCACGAGCCATCGTCCAAAATCAGCTTGAGCCCGTCGGTCCTGACCACCTGAACCACCTTGCGCCCGCTCAATTCCTTCGGATCGGCCTTCAACTTCTCAGTGAACGCGGCTTTCTGCCCGGGCGTCAAGCGGAAGTTCTCGCGCACCGGGTAGAAGGAACCAACCTTGGCAAAAATGTCGTTCAATTGCTCGCCTACGCTCTTGCCGCGCGTGGCCACCATCTCGGCGATCAGCAGGCCCGCAATCATTCCGTCCTTCTCCGGCACGTGTCCGCGGATGGTCAGTCCCGCCGATTCTTCGCCGCCGATGGCGACTTTGTCCTCATCGATGAGGGCGCCGATGTACTTGAAACCCACCGGCGTCTCGTAAAGCGGCACCTTGTGGTACTCGGCGAGCGCGTTGATGAGGTTGGTGGTTGCCACGCTCTTGACTACGCCATTGCGCCAGCCGCGCGTCTCCACCAGGTAATCGAACAGCAGCGCGATCACGTAATTGGGCTGGATGAAGGTGCCGTCACGATCCACGATGCCGAATCGGTCGGCGTCGCCGTCGGTGGCCATGACAAGCGCCGCGCCCATCTCCTTCATTTTCGCTTTTGCGTCGCCCAGCAGCTCATCGGATGGCTCGGGCGCATGCCCGCCGAACAACACGTCGCGATAATCGTGCACGCTCTCTACCGGTATTCCGTTCTCGCGCAGCAGATCGGACGAGTAGCCGCGCCCCGCGCCCCAGAACGGGTCGTAGACCAGCTTGATGCCCGATTTTGCGATGGCTTTCAAATTCACCAGCTCAGCCAGCCGCTTGAGGAACGCCGGCTTGACGTCCGCGGTCTCAAATTTTCCGGCAAACGGGCTGGGAACACCGCCGCCTCCGCCGCCGGCCATCTTTTCAACCTGCGCCTCAATTTGTTGGGTCACTTCGGGCAGGGCCGGCGCGCCATCGGGCGTGGAGAACTTGATGCCGTTGTACTCGGGCGGATTGTGCGAAGCCGTAAAGTTGATGGAGCCCGACGTTTTGAGCGTGCGCACCGCGTAGGCGATAGCGGGAGTGGGCGCAGCCTCGGGAATCACGATCGGCGTGACGCCGGCGGCGGTGAGCAGGCGCGCTGCTTCGGCCACAAACGTCTCGCCGAGGAAGCGCGTATCGCGCCCCACCAGCACCCGATGCGGAGCCGGCTGGGTTTTTACATAAGCGGCAATCCCGGCCACGGCCAGCCGGACGTTGGCCATCGTGAACTCGTCGGCGAGAATGGCGCGCCACCCGGAAGTGCCGAATTTGATCGCTGTTGTCATCCGCATTCTCCGCGCGTCTGCCACGCAGGGTTGCGTGGAGGCTCAGACTGCAAGAATCCATACTGCAACACCGCGCCCGGATGGGCAAGCGAATGAACAACTTTTCACATGAAGCCTGATCCAGGGTTTCGGCATGCGGCGGTTTGGTCTTACATTGATGGCAGAGTCGATTCATTCAGGATGGCGCCATGCTGGAAACCACTTCATCGGCCCGCGTTGTTCTGACTACGGCCGCCAGCCGCGACGAGGCCTTACGCCTGGGACGCACACTGGTGGAGGAACGGCTGGCCGCCTGCGCCACGCTGGTTCCCGCAGCCGAGTCAATCTACCGCTGGCAAGGCAAGATCGAGACCTCAGCCGAAACCCTGTTGCTGCTGAAAACGGCATCAGACCGGCTTTCTGCGCTGGAAGCCCGCCTGGTGGAGCTGCACAGCTACCAGACTCCCGAATTCCTGGTTCTGGAAATTGAGGCCGGCAGCCACCCCTATCTGGCGTGGATCCACACATGCCTTCGCGGGCCGGAAATGGAATAGCTCCCCGCCGACGGCGCCCATGTGACGCTACGGACTCGAGGCTGATTTGGCTTGGATGAAAGGCTCGCAAGCGAGAGAACCGGCAAAAAGGTGATGCAACGTACGTTCATTACAATTGCCCGGCATCGGTCGGGCTTTCACCCCGGGAGCCGCTTTACGTCCTTAACGGGCTGAACCCATTCGGTTTGGGGGCCCCTGAAGGAGCGCAGCTTAACTGCTTGATTGGACGATGGTAACCCGCTTTGGGGATGCCCGGCGGCAACAATTCTGCTATCCTGAACGGGCTGTTCTTCCCCCATATCTGCATATCCGTTGAAGAGAAAGGCGGACTGCGGCTATGGGTGAATCAGGTGTGCAAGAGTACATGCGTTGGATGATGATTGTTTTTCTCGCCTCATTTGCGGCGCTGCTTTTTGCGGCCGCGGGAGTGGCTCGCCATATTTGGCTGCAACGCGCAAGGTCAAGGCGCGAGCCGCCGAGGGTTTTCGAGCCCACTGAGGAGAGAGACCTGGAATTCAAGTTGTGAATCCGCTCTCATCCATATAGAGTGAAAGACGCTTCGTGGATTTGACCACAACGTATGGTCATCCCAGGAGCATCGCGTCCGCATCCAAGCATCAAGCGTTGTCTTGCTGAAAGGATTTTTCCCCGCCGTGAGCGCCCAGTCACCGGAGCTTGCCAGTTCCACTGCCCCTATCGAGATTTCCATCGCGCACAGTCCGGATTCCGACGACGCTTTCATGTTCTACGGCCTGGCGACCAACAAGGTTCGCGTTCCCGGCTACCGTTTCTCGCATACGCTTTGCGACATCGAGACGCTGAACCGCCGCGCCCGCGAGGAAGCGCTTTACGATGTGACCGCGATCAGCTTTCATGCCTACCCCTACCTGCAGGACGCGTACAAGCTGATGGGCTGCGGCGGCAGCGTAGGCGAAGGCTACGGCCCCATGGTGGTCTCTCAGCGCAAGCTTGACCCGGAGGAGCTTAACCACATCCGCATTGCCGTGCCGGGGACGCTGACCACGGCCTATCTGGCTTTGAAGATCTTCAATCCGGCTATCGCCACGGAAATTGTGCCGTTCGATCAAATCATCCCCGAGATTCTGGCCGGCAGATTCGAGGCCGGCCTGATCATCCACGAGGGCCAGCTGACTTATTCGACCAGCGGTTTGTACAAAGTGGTGGACCTGGGTGTCTGGTGGCGCGAAGCCACGGGCCTGGTGCTGCCGCTGGGCGGCAATGCCATTCGCCGTTCCCTGGGACCTGAAGTGCACAGGATCGTCTCCGCGGCTCTGCGCGATTCCATCCGCCACGCCCTGGAGAATCGTGAGCAGGCGCTGGAGTATGCGATGCAATTCGCCCGCGACCTTGACCCGGCGACGGCCAGCCACTTCGTGAGTATGTATGTGAACGATCGCACGCTCGACTACGGACCCGATGGCCGCGAGGCTATCCGCAGGCTGCTTGCTCTGGGCCACGAGCGCGGCATCATCCCCATCGCTCCCCGGGTCGACTTCGTCGATTAGGGCTTCGCGACCGGGGGTTCAGAGCTTCGATTCCACCGGACTTCGACGTTACCTTTGGCATGGGCAGAATCGCCCGAAGGTCATTGGGGCGGTTCAACAATCATTGGCTCGTTCCTGAATTTTTTCTAATCCTGGCCGATGCATCCATTGGGAGATGCCTCGGGATGTCTGCTCACCCTCAATCCAAGTTCCTGCTTGCCTCGCCCGATCCTCGTGTTCTGTCCGCCATGGAGCCTTTGCTGCTGGCCTCCGGCGTCCACGTCGAAATTGTGCTCTCAGCCCAGCCTGCGCTCGCCGCCGTCGCCGGTCCCGATCCACCTTTGCTGGTACTCCTGGACGCTTGCCTGCCCGGCATGCCGCTCGGCCAGTGGCTTGCCGCAGCGCGTGCACGAGCTGATGGCCCGCGCGTACCGATTGTCCTGATTGCCGACAACGTGACGCAGGAGTGGATCGACTTCCTGGCCGAAGGCGCGGTCGACGACGTCATCCTGCGCGCTGCCGAAGTGTCGTACTGGCAGCTCCGTCTCGACCTGGCGTTGCGCAATCAGCGCATGGCGCAGGAACTGGAATCGCTCCGCGACGCGGCGATGCGCAATGTTCAACTTGACCGGCTGACCGGCATCTACAACCGCGAGGCATTGCTTGCCGTGCTGTTTCGCGAAACCGACCGCGTGCAGCGCAGCAATGGTTCCATGTCGCTGGTGCTCTTCGATATCGACGACTTCGGCCATTGGAACTCGCGCCTCGGCGTCGACGCTTGCGACGAGCTGCTGTGCCAGGTAGCCGCGCGCACCGGCGCTCTTTTGCGCAGCTACGATATTTTCGGCCGCCCAGGCATGGATGAATTTCTTGTTGCTCTGCCCAACTGCTATCCTGCGAACGCAATGAGCTTTACCGAGCGGCTGCGCAGCGAGGTTTTTTCAAAGGCCTTCCGCGTGGCGGGCGAAGCCATTCGACTGTCGGCCTGCTTCGGCATCGCCGTCAGCCGCGGCCGCTCCCCGGTTGTGGTTTTGCGCGAGGCCGAGAAGGCGCTGGAATGCGCCAAGGCCACCGGCCCAGAGTCCATCCAGTGCTACGGCAGTGCCCTGGGGGCGGCGTCTTCACCGGTCACATTTCTTTCCTCGGACGGCGGCGATGAGCTGCTGGCCTGGTAGGGCCTCCTTCTGGGTGGGCGTGCCTGCAGGTCGGCGAAGATTTTCTTCAGGCTTCGAGCCTGGCCGTCTGCGGCGCAAGAAATTCCTGGAAGACGTTATTGGAGATCAGCCGTCCCCTCGCCGTGAGCCGCACGCGCCGGCCATCGAAGGCCAGCAACCCATCGGCGGCCAGCCGGTCGACGGTCGCCATCGCGGCGACCATCGGCTGGGGGCCAAACTCGTGCTCCAAAGCGGCCACGTTCACGCCTGCATTCATGCGCAGGCCAAGAAACCACGCCTCCTCAAACTGCTGCACCGGGTCAAGCCATGCCGTTTCAAGTTCACCGGTTCCGGCCAGATATTGCCTGAGATCATCGGTCGTGGTTGTGCGCAGCATGCGCCGGGTTTCTGCCGTTCTCGACTCGTTCGTCCAAAGAGCTGCCGCATGCAGTGCTTCCGTGCTCCATCCTTTTCGTTCTGAGCGCAGTCGAAGGACCTGCTTCTTGGAATCTTGCGAAAACGGCGGGACAGCGCGGCCAGATGGCAGCATCGACGACGCATCCAGTCCCACGCCCAGATAGGGCCGCCGTTGCCAATAGCGAAGATTATGCTGCGACTCGAATCCCGGACGGCTGAAATTGGAGATTTCGTACTGCCGCAGGCCCGCCTCTTCCAGCCGGTCGATGGCCCGCTCGTACATCTGCGCGATCGTATCCTCGGCCGGTACCAGGGCAGCATGATAGCGCGCGCCACCGGCAAGCAGTTCGCGCCCCAGCCGCGAGTCCTCATCCACCTCAAGCATGTAGATACTGGCGTGCGGCACGCCCGATTCGATCAGCGCCTGCAGCGATTCCTCCCACGACGCAACGGTCTGCCCGGCCATCCCCGCAATCAGATCCACACTCAAGTTGGTGATGCCCGCCGCGCGCAGCCGGCGCAGATCGGTTTCCACGATAGCCCGATTGTGCAGGCGTCCGCTGGTGCGCGCCTCATTTTCGACAAATGACTGCACGCCCAGGCTCACGCGATTCACGCCTACCCTGACAAGCGCTCCAAGCGTCTCCTCTGCCAACTGTCCCGGCGCGCATTCCACCGTGATCTCGGCGCGGCCTTGGAGATTGAAGTCTGCTCGTATGGCCGCGAACAGCCGCGCCAGCAAATCCGGCTCCAGCAGGGTTGGGGTTCCTCCGCCCAGATAGACCGTGTCGGCACGCGGCGGGAGTTCCGCTCCGGTCTCCGCGGCCCACGCCCGCGCAGCGGCCAGATCCTCGATTAACCGCTCCACGTAGCGGGCGTGATCGGCAGCCGGATAGACCCCGGAAGCAAAGTTGCAGTAGGTGCACTTCGACCGGCAAAAGGGAACCGATATGTAAACTCCAAGCGCAGGCGCGACGTCGCCGCTCATAAGAGGATTGTTGCACGGATGTTGGCGGACCGCCTGATGGGAGAATCCCGCTTGTGCGCGTGCAATGATGAAAGCAAGGAGACGGATTCTTGAAAGCCTGGCCGGCCCTGGCAATTCTCATCATCCAGATCATTCTTTTTCTCGGTCACTGGCTGGTTTATGCCACCTGGATCGCTTTCTGGCCTTGTCTTGCTCCGCACTCTTTTTCTGCGCTTCGCCTGGCGATGATCATTCTGGCATTCAGCTTTGTCTTCGCCTCGCTGCTGGCTTTCCGCTTCTCGAATGCCGCCGTGCGTCTCGTCTACTGGCTTGCCGCCGTGTGGCTCGGCTTTTTGAATTTCTTTTTCTGGACCTCGATCCTGGTCTGGATGGCGTGGTTTATGTTCCGTTTGTCGCGGCTGCCGGCAGATCCTGCCGCGGCCCGGCCCCTGCTTGCCGCCGTGCTTTATATTCCCGCATTTCTGGCTGGAATCTACGGCCTCTTCAACGCGCGCGTGGTTCGCATCCGCCGCATCGCCATTCAGCTTCCCAACCTGCCCGCATCCTGGCGCGGCCGCAGAGCGGTCCTTTTCAGTGATCTTCACCTGGGGCCGATCAATGGCGCCCGTTTTTGCCGCCGTCTTGCCGTGTTGGCCGAACGGTTCAGGCCGGATATCGTTTTTCTGCCGGGAGATCTGTTCGACGGCACCAAGGGCGATCTCGACCACCTCATCGCGCCCCTCAGACGGCTCACTCCGCCGCTGGGCATTTTCTTCTCCACCGGCAACCACGAGGAATTCACCGATCCCGCGCACTATCTCGAGGCCGTGAGGCGAGCCGGCATCCGCGTCCTGGGCAACGAACTTGTTACCGTGGACGGCGTCGAAATCGCGGGCGTCTTCTATCGCGACTCGTCTTCGCCGCTGCGCATGAAGGCCGTTCTCGACGGGCTGCGCTCGAACGGCGCGAATCTCGACCGCCCACGGCTGGCGATTCTCCTCAACCACGCTCCTACCCGCCTGCCGATCGTGGAACAGGCCGGCTTCACCCTCCAGTTCTCCGGTCACACTCACGGCGGACAGTTCCTGCCCTTCACCTGGATCACGCGCAATGTCTACGGCCGCTTCACGAGCGGGCTCAACCGTTTCGGTTCGCTCCAGGTGTACACCTCCGTCGGCGCGGGGACCTGGGGCCCTCCCATGCGTGTGGGCACGCGGCCGGAGATTGTGTATTTGACCTTTGAATAGGGACTTTCTGCTAAAATGTAGATACGTTGCTACATTGGAGGTGCACCGTGGCCATTACAACGCTTTCAAGCAGAGAATTCAATCAGGACACGGCCCGCGCCAAACGCGCTGCGAAAAAAGGCCCGGTGTTCATCACAGATCGCGGGCGGCCTGCGCACGTGCTGCTCTCGATTGAGCAGTATGAAAAACTCGCGGACAGACAGAAGTCAATTGTGGAAATGTTGGCGATGCCTGAGGTTGCGGACATTGATTTTGAGCCGCCGCGGCTTGGCGGCGACGAGTTTCCAGTGCCTCCGGATCTCTCGTGATGTACTTGCTCGATACCAATGTAGTCTCCGAGCTGCGCCCAAGGAGAAATCGCGAATCTGATCCCGGCGTGATCGCCTGGGCGCGAAGTGTTGCTCCGTCGAACCTTTACCTGTCGGTAATCTGCGTTTTCGAACTGGAACTGGGCATTCTTCAGAAGCAGCGGACGGATGGGGCACAAGCTTCCCTTCTTCGATCCTGGTTGGAGAATTACGTAACGCGTTCCTTCACGGGCCGGATTCTGCCGGTGGATATTGCTGTCGCAATGCGATGTGCCGCTCTGCACGTCCCCAGCCCGTGTTCTTACCGTGATTCCTTGATCGCCGCCACTGCACTGGTGCACGGCCTGACCGTTGTCACACGCAATGTGACTCACTTTGAGCGCACCGGGGTGAAACTACTCAATCCGTGGGAAGCGTAGCAAGCTCGCTGGGTGCCGCTAAGCTCAATCCGCGGCCGGCAGTTCTTCCAGCAGCCGCTTCCACGTCTTCTGATTCTTGCGGAAACCCTTCTTCAAATCTTCCAGAATGCGATCGAAGTCGGCATTGGTGCGCAGGTTGCTCCACATGGGATTCTTCTGGAACCAGGGATAGTTCTCATTGCCAAGATAGATGGCGCGGCGCAGCCAGTGCAGAGCTTCGCTGGCGTCGCCATCGACGGCAAAGTACGTCGCCAGCCGGTAGGCCATCTCGCTATCGGCCTCGGCTGCAGCCAGCGTGTCGTCCTTCAAGAGCGCGGCGCCCCGGTCGCGTGCGCCGGTTTGCACATAGCAGATGGCGAGCGTGGGCACGGCGATGCGCATGGAGGGGTCGTCGGCAATCACGCCCTCCAGAATTCCAATGGCGGCATCGAGATTGCCCAGCCGCATCTGCTGGTAACCGGACGAGGTGCGCAGCAGCGGATGCCTCGGCTCCAGGGCCAGGCCTTTTTCAAGTTCGCCGCCGGCCAGCTCAATCTGATTCTGATAGTGGTAAACGCGGGCGCGATGATTGTAGAGAATGGCCGCGTTGGCCGGGTTGAGCTTGAGGGCGCGGCTGAACGCGTCGAGCGCCTCGTCGTACATGCCGTCTCCGCGCAGCGCCAGGCCTGCCACCATGTGGACGTTCCAGTCGTTGGACGCGCCGGCCAGCAGTTCCGCGACGCCGTGCCGAGCCGATTCCTTTTCGCCGCGCGACAACAGCATATAAATGCGGTAGAGATTGGCCTCGGTCGACGCCGGATCGAGTTTGAGCGCCTGGTCGAAGGCTCGCCGCGCGCGCATCACGTGAATCTGCCCGCCGAATCCATGGCGTGTGTACTGCAGCTCGGCAATCCCCAGGCCGGTCCACCCCGAAGCGAACCCGGGGTCTGACTCGGTGACGGCGGTAAACAACACGTGCGCGCGATCAAGGTCGGCTCGCGAGCTCGTCCGCACCATGAACGAACTTAACAGCGCCCGCGCCTGCAGATACTTTTCGCTTACCGGCCCGGGAAGGGAGCCGTTGCGCAGCTGACCCCGCGCGACGCCTCGTGCAGCCTCGGCGCTTTGCCCCGCGCGCGCGGTTTCAATTCCCTCCGCAGCCCCCATGCCTTGCAACGTGGCAAACACCTCGTTGGAAATCTCGGTTTGCACCGCGATCAGATCGAGCGAAGCGACGCGAATGGAACCGCCCGTGCGCACGCTTTGCGACCCGACGTCGAGCAGTTGCCAGTTCAAATCGAAGCCGCTTTCGGAACGCACAAAGCTGCCCGTGAGCACGAATGACACCAGCAACTTTTTCCCCACGGCCAACGGATCCATTTGCGCGATGGACAGCGGCATGAGTGCGCTCGAGGGCCGCACCACGAGCGAGGGAATTCGCGCCAGTCGGGCGCCGATGGCATCGGCGAGGGCGTATCCGTAGAGAGGCGCGGCCTCAACCGGGCCCAGGTTGGCGAAGGGCAGCACCACCAGCGAATTCTGCGTCTTCTGCTCTGCAGCCGACTCGCGGAATCGCTCTGCCAGCATGGAAAGCAATCCCGTGGCCCGCTTCTCCTCTTCCGGACCGCCTGCCGGCAGGTTGGCCGCCGCATCGCCGGGAATAGTTCCGGTCTCAATGCGAAGGGCTTTCATAATCGTCTTCAGCCCCTCGCGCACATCGGCGGCTGAGGCGGTGCGTGCACCGGGAGTCTTTTCGAGGCATGCCGAGATTACGCTCTTCAGTTCCGGCGAAATCCCGGGCACGATTTCGCTCAAGTCCGACGGTTCGAGAAACTGGATGGCGCGAATGGCCTGGAAGTCCTCTGCCTCGGGCCGCACGAAGGGATGTTGCCCACCGGCCAGCTCGAAAAGAATCACGCCCAGCGCCCAAACGTCGGACTGCACGCTGGAGTGTCCGGTGACAAACTGCTCCGGCGCCATGTAGCGGATGGTTCCTCCGCGAGCGGTGTAGGTGGCCGCTACCGAAGCGTCTTTGGCCAGGGCCGGCTTGGTGGGATCGAAGCGCGCGTCGTCCAGGGGCAGCCGCCGCGCCAGACCGAAGTCCAGAATCTTCACCAGGCCGCCATCGGTCAGCATCACATTCTGCGGTTTCAGGTCGCGGTGAAAGATGCCCAGCGCATGCGCCGCCTGCAAACCGTCGGCAATCTGGATGCCGACGGAAAGGACCAGTTGCAGGCTGGCCGGCCCGCGCTCAATGAGCTTGTCAAGCGGTTGACCGGGCACGTATTGCATGGCGATAAACGCCTCGGCGCCGCTTTTTCCCACCTCGTAAATAGCGCACACGTTGGGATGCTCAATGGCCGAAGCCAGCCGCGCCTCGCGCAGCATGGTGGACTGAACCTGCTCAGCCGTCAGCGATCCGGCGCGCAGCATCTTGAGCACGACCGGGCGTTGCAGGAGCGTGTCGTTGGCCAGGTACACCACCCCGCTGCCTCCGGCGCCCAGGCGCCGCAGAATCTCGTAATGTGCGACGACTTTTCGCTTCATCGCTTAGCTCAAGTGTAGAGGCGGTGGCATAAAGAGCGTCTTAAATGCGCATTGTGGAATCATCGCGCTCGGGCCCGCTTAAGCCCTTGCAAAATGGGGGTTTCCCGCGATCGGCACCGGCGAACTTCGCTGACCAGGCCGTTGAAAATCTGATAACTTCGAGTTATTGATGCTCCCTGCCCGTGGACCCGCCGCAAAACCCCACCGACGCCGGCCGCGTCCGGCACAACGTGTGGTTATGCTGAGTGCCTGGCTCGCCCTCGTATTTGCTTTGCGGCCCCGCGCGCTGGTTGCGCAGCAGTCGCAGCCCCAGCCGGCGGCCACGCCCGCGCCTTCATCGCCTGCTCCGGCGGCCAAGCCGCCTTCCTCTCAGCAGCCGGACGCCCGCTCGCAAATCCTCATCGGATCCACGAGCGGGCTCACCCTCGACCAGCGCATTCAGAATTTACTCGCCGATCACCAGTACGCGCGCGTAGCCGCGCAGCTGGGCAAGCTTCCGGCGGATCAGGCGCAGTTCTACCGCGGCCTGCTGGCCAACCGGGCCAACAAGCTCACGCAATCCATTCAGCTCCTCGAGCCGCTTGTCAACCAGGTGGCGGCGAGCGGCGATGCGGCACATGAATGGCTGATTCGCAAAGCCCTCGGCGAGGACTACCTGCGCATGGGCGATTGGGCAAAGGCTGCCGAGGCATATCAGACGCTCGATGCCCGGCTGCACGCCAAGCTGACGGCCGAGCAACTGGACGAGATCGAGCTGCCGCTCAAGTTGCTGCCCCTGATCAAAGACAATCCGCCCACGACCGTGGAGCCGTGCGAGCCTTTTCCCATGCGTGCCAGCGTCGATTCGCTGGGGCTTCTCGACATTCCTGTGTACGTGGAATCTCGCCAGCGCAATTGGATGCTCGACCCTACCTTGCCTTTCAATCTCGTGGCAGAATCCACGGCGCGAGAGACTGGCCTCAAAGTCTCCGACGACTCGGTCACTGTGAACACGCTCACCGGGCATCCGATCCAGATCCACGCCGCCGTCATTCCCCGCTTTAACATCGGCGGCCGGCTTACCTTTCACGATATGACCGTGTTTGTCTATAAAGATTCGGATTATTACTTCCCGCTCACGGGCTATCAGGTGGAGGGTGTTCTCGGCTACCCTGCGCTCGCGGCCCTGGGCAGCATTACCGTCACCGACAACATCGTTGAGGTGCAGCCTGTGAAACAGATCGATCCCGCGCCCGGCGACTTGCTCACGGCAGGAGCGCCCTTCTACCTGGATGGCGATCAGATCATCACCTCCCTCGGCCGGCCGGGCGGCTCAGAATTCTCTGCGCGCTCGCCCGATGAATACTACGACCGGATGTTTGCCATTGACGCGGGCAGCCAGCTTACCTATCTCACCGCGCGCTACTTTGACGAGCACGCCTCCGAGTTCAATAACCTGAAAGCCGAGATGTACACCTTCCCGCTGCACTACTCTCCGCCGCAGCCCACCTATGTGGCCGAAACCGTTCCTCTGGTTGTGGGCAATGCCGAGGTTGATTTCCACTTCATTCGCGTGCTTACGCAGCCGCTGGGCACGGCCGCCCTCGACGACGTCTATGGCGTGCTGGGCATCGATGCCCTCGACCAGCTCAAAACGTACAGGTTCGACTACCGCACCATGCGCTTCCTTGCGCAGATTGAATAAAGCAGGCAACAGGGAACAGGGAAGGCGTGAGCGAGGCCGCTTTCTATTTCTTATTCGCTGCCTTTTCTGATTTCGCCTGTCCACGCCTCCCCCATGCCAGCATCACGACTCCGAATGCGAGCAGCACCAGACCCCACCAAAGGTTGGCATCGATGCCCAGGCTTTTTGCATAGGCCGCAGCGTTGTCGCGCGTGGACAGGCCGAACGCGGTGAGGATGGTTCCGGTGAGCGTGAAGAACATCCCAATGCCGATGCGTGCATCCACGTGCATGGCCTGCGGCGCCGCCGCATTCGCCGATTGTTTTTTGTTCATCGCTGCTCCCGCTCAAATCAGAATCAGATTTACCGCAAGCGCCGCCACCAGAATGGCCGCGGCCAGCGCCTCCGGGCGCTTCCACCATTTCATTTGAGCCCGCTCGCGCGGCACGAGCGAGTGCACCAACCCGGCCAGTTCGCCTTCAGGCTTCGCCTTCGTGAACCAACTCACGGCTGCGGTTACGATGAGGCTTACAGCAAATGCGAAGGCCGACGTTCCCAGTCCCAGCGCCAACTGGCTTGCGGGATGATGCAGCACCGCAATCCAACCGCCGTGAATTCCCGGCTGCTGGCCCCGCGGCAGCGCGGTGCCATGGTGCAAAAGCGCGGCGGCCAGGCCGGCAGCGAGTCCAGCGAAGGCTCCGTGACCGGTCGCGCGCTTCCAGAAGGCGCCGAGCAGCAGTACGGCAAACAGCGGCGCATTCACCAGCGCGAAAACCAGCATCATTGCCTCCAGCAGGCTCATGAATCGGATCGCCAGGCACGCCACTGCAATGGCAAGCACGGTTCCGCCGGCGGCTGCCCATCGTCCGGCCTTGCGAAGCTGGATATCACTCGCGCTGTTGCGCAGAAACCGGTGAAAGATGTCGCATGCGAAGACGGCGTTGAACGCAGTCAGGCTCGCGGCCACGCCGCTCATCAGGCAGGCCACCAGCGCCGCCAGCCCCACCCCCAACAAGCCCGAGGGCAGGAACTCCAGCAGCAGATTCGGCGTCGCCATCTTGTAGTCGAGCACCGTGTGGCCATCCGCGGCGATCACCGGTTTTCCGGTACCCGGGTCGGCCTTTGCGGGAACGAGTCCCTCGCCCGCCTCCGCCGCCGCGGGAACCACGGTGATGTCGTGATAGATGGCGCCATTTTCATGGCGGACCATGATGCTGGTGTGCGGCGTCGGCAATGCCACGGCAATCAATCCGGGCAGAACGAGCAGCAGCGGCACAAATACGCGCAGCGCGGCCGCAATCAAAGGGGCTCTCCGCGCCGCCACTACGTTTTTTGCCGCCATCGCCGTTTGCAACAGCCTGAAGTCAGTGCACCACGTGCCGCCGCCCAGCACCACGCCTGCGCCAAGCACGAGGCCCACGGCGCCGATCCCCAGGCCGTGTCCGCCCGCGCCCGTCACGCCGCTCCATTCGTGCAAAAAGCCCGCCGGATCCGCAGCCTGCAACCCATGCCATCCACCCATCCTCTTTAGTCCCAGCAGGACCAGCGGCAACAGGCCCGCCACCAGCACGCAAAATTGCAGCACCTGGTTGTACATGGCGGCAGCAAGGCCGCCCAGAGCAACATAAGCAAGAACCAGCAGGGCCGGAAGCGCAATGGACAGAATCAAAGCTCCCACCGGAGGTAAGTGCAAGGCCGCTGCGACGCTGTCGAAGATGTGCAGCGCGGCAAAGGTGCGCGCCATGGCACAAAGCGCAATTCCCGCGCTGAACAGGGCCGCCGCCGCAAACAGGCAGGCGTTCAGCAGCCGCGTCTTGGAATCAAAGCGAAGTCCAAGGTACTCCGGAATGGTTCTTGCTTCCGTGCTTGCGGTCGACGGCCCCAGCTTCGGCCCGCAGAAAACCGGCATCAAGTACAAGCCCGCGAAAAGCATTGCCGGAATCGACCCCAGCGCGAAAAGGCCCACACTCGCCAACCCGTAACGCGCACCGGCAGCGCCCATCCCGATCACCTCTTCCGCGCCAAGGCTCGCGCCCAACAGGGCGAGCCCGCACAGCCAGCCTGGTTGCGAGCGCCCGGCCTGCAGGTACGGCTTGCTCCCCGTCATGCCGGGGGCGAGCGAGAAACCGGCCGAAAGCGCAAAGAAGGCGTAAATCAGGAGGATCAGCCAATCGGCCGAAGCAAGAGTAGGCACCAATGGTTCCTTTCATTCTGATGGTATCGAAACAGTTTGGCGCGTGTTGCATTCTGCTTCGGTGCGGCGTCTCCGCGCCTGATCAACCGCTCGCCAGCTCCGCGTGGTAAAAAAAACGGCGGCAAGGGGAAATCCCCATGCCGCCAACGGTCTGTCGATCAACCGTGTTTGCTCCTTGCTTTGTAGAACCCCGTTGAACCGGACCTGGCCCCGGACCTACCCTATGAGCGCCACGCTCCAAGCAGCGGAACCGCTGCGGCCGGTCCGGATGCAATTACTGAGCGTCGCCACTCCCGGGCGCCGGAGGAGCAGGCGCCTGCGCTGGAGGTGCTCCCTGGGGCGCGTTCGCCGGCGGCTGGCCGCCCTGGGGATGATGGAACTGGCCGCCGTGGAACTGGCCGCCTGGCCCGCCCATGCCGGGCCGCGGTCCGTGCTGTCCCCAGCCGTTCCGGCCACGGCCGTCCATCGGCCCATGCATGGGGCCGTGCTCCATCCGGTTCTGGTGCATGGTTTGCAGTTGCTTCCACTGGTCCGGCTTCAACTGCATCCTGATGTCGAGAAGGAAGCGGGCATTGGCTTTCTCCAGATCGGCCCGCGCTGAAACCACCTTGTCAATTTGTGCTTCAATCGCTGCGCGATCGGGCGTATCGGCCTTCATCAACGGCCCCAACGCGATTTCAGCCTTTTCCAGGTTGGCCTGCAGGTCGACCAGCTTCATGCGATGATCCTGCATAATCCCGTCCATCGCCTTGCGCTGATCGTCGGTCAGGCTCAGCTGCTTTGCGATGTTGGGGTTGTTCCACCACTGCCCCCGCGCGCGCGCTCCGAACGAACGTTCCATCGGGGGCCGATGCTGCCCGAATCCCGGCCCCATCCCTCCGCCGTCGGGTCCTTGCGCAACCGCAAGTCCTCCGGCCATCAGAACTCCCGCTACCGCCAAAACCAATCGTCCCATCTTCATCGTGCTCTCCTTCTTTAACTCGCCAAGGGGGTAGTCCCCTCTTCTTATGCCTTCCTTCATGTTTTTTATTGAACTAAGACCCGTCTTACTGTGTTCCGCTGCCCGGTGTCCCGTTGTCGTCCATCAACTGCGCCAGCGGTTCCATCGCAGCCGGAACCTGGCGCGATACATCGCTGTCCACAGTGGCCAGCAGATCCTCATCTGCTGCACCAATATTCTGTTCTGCCCGGGCCTTGGCCCCGGAAACCTGTTCCGTACGCGCCCGCTCCTTTTCTGCAGCCAGCCGGACCTGCTCAGCGGCTTGCTGCTGCGCCTTAAGCGCCGAGGCTTTCACTGCCGCTATCCGAGCCATCTCCTGCCGGTGCTGCCGTTCGTATGCCACGCCCGCCACGGCGCACACAGCCAGAACGCCCGCCAGCGCCCAGCTTGCCGCCAGCCGCCAGCCATGGCGCACAACGCTCACTGCCTTGCGGGGCCGGTCGTATGCCGCGTCGCTCCAGGCATCCACGCTCGCCTTGAAGTTCTTCAGCGCCTGCGCGAGTAGAGGATCGTTGATCTCATCCGTGGTGTTTTTCTGCAAACTCATCGTGTACCTCTCAACTCCCCGCGCACTCTGCTAAGCGCGCGCGAAAGGTGCGCCTTCACCGTGCCCTCGCTCAATCCCGTTGCTTCAGCAATCTCGCTCAACTCCCGCTCTTCAACGTAGCGCAGCAGGAAAACCGTGCGCTGCCGCTGGCTCAGGTTTTCCACTGCTTTCCAAACCTGCGCCACCTGTTCCCGTGCCAGCAGTTGCTGTTCCACGGTGCGCTCGCCGTTGGGCAGCCATTCGCTGGCTTCGTCCAGATCCACCGCGTTGCTTCGCGTCTGCCTCCAGAACTGCATCCGGCGGTTACGCCAGTAGTCCTTCTGCAGGTTGATGGCGATCCGCATCAGCCAGGTCATCGCCGTCGAGTCGCCGCGAAAATGCTGCCAGTTGCGGTGCGCCTTTAAAAAGCATTCCTGCGTCAGTGTTTCTGCCAAATCCACATCGCGCAACGAGGCCAACAGAAACCGGAAAATCTGCGGCCGGTGGCTTTCAACGATGCGGGCAAACTCCTGCGCAGCGGCCACACCGACCGCCTCGACGGTCAACGGCTTGACTGCGGTGCCGGCTGCCATCACCTTGGTAGACGCCTCGTTACCGCGCAAGTTTACAACCCTCCTCATCCATTTTCGCGCCAACAGCAGCGGCCAGTGTAAGCGGTCGTGTCATGCGTCCGATTCAGGCCGATCTTCGAGGAATTTGCCTTGCGCTGCTCCACGGCAGGCGCACTCCGTTTGACGCTTCCAGCCCGAGGATCTCCACCAGCGTTTCCAGGGCGGCGGGCCTCCTTGGGAACGATATAATGTGCTGGCTGCGGCGGTTAGCGCCAAAGCGGCTGGCAAGGCACTCGAAGTCCAAAGTCTTGCCGGGTGCACGCCGCCGCGACGGGCAGTTACAGCCGTTTGCACGTTGGTAATGGCGCCTCCGCACCGAGTCGGAGCTTGCACTTTTTTTCTAAGAGACCCTCACGAAATGGAGCTTGGCATGATTTCCAGGCGTTCCTTCGTCAACGGCCTAGCGGCGGGCGTAGCCGGCTCGGCTTTGGCATCCACCGCAAAAAGCTATGCGCAGATTCTCGGCGCCAACGACCGGCTGAACTTCGCCATTCACGGCAACGGCATGAATGGCCGCGCCGGCGCCCACCTGTCGTCGTTGCATGCCAACAGCAAAACCGCCCGCGTGGCTTACGTGTGCGACGTCGATTCCAACATCCTTGCCAAATTTGCTGCCAAGGCGGAGCAGAAGCTCGGCTACGCGCCCAAGGCCGAAGGCGATTTTCGCCGCATCCTGGAATCGAAGGAAGTAGACGCCATTACCGTCGCCACGCCCGACCACTGGCACACTCCCATGGCTGTTCTCGCTCTGAAGGCGGGCAAGCACGTTTATGTCGAAAAGCCCTCCAGCCAGAATCCGCGCGAAGGCGAGCTGCTGGTGGCCGCACAAAAGAAATACGGCAAGCTGGTGCAGGTGGGCGATCAGCAGCGCTCCTCGGCCTACACCATCCAGATGATCGAGAAGATTCACGACGGCTTCATCGGCGACGTCTACATGGCCAAGGCATGGTACGCGAACACGCGCGCTTCCACGATCTACGGCAAGCCCGGTCCGGCGCCGGCGTCGCTCAACTGGGATTTGTGGCAAGGACCCGCACCGCGCAGCGAATACAGGGAATACATCCATCCTTACAACTGGCACTGGCTGCGCCGTTATGGCACCGGCGAAACTCTGAACAACGGCACTCATGAAATCGACGTCTGCCGCTGGGCCCTTAAGGCCGAGTATCCGCACGCCGTGACCGCGTCGGGTGGGCGCTATCAGGACAAAGACGATTGGGAGTTTTACGATACGCTCATTACCAACTTCGAGTACCCAGACAAGCTCATCTCATGGGAGGGCCGCAGCCGCCAGGGCATGCGCCTTTACGATCGCGACCGCGGGTCGGTGATCATGGGTACCAAGGGCTCAGTGGTGATTGACCGCGGCGGCTACGATGTCTTTGACTGGAAGGGCAAGCAGACGAACTCCTATCGCAGCGGCCATGAAACTGCCACGACAGACACGGTGGGCGAAGACAATATGACCGATGCCCACTTTGCCAACTTCATCGCCGCCATTCATGGCAAGGAAGAGCTCAACTCGCCCATCACAGTGGCCAATGTCACTGTGACCATGCTTCTGCTTTCGAACATTGCGTGGTTCGTCAACCGCATGTTGCGCCTGGCCCCTCAATCCGCGCACATCCTCGACGACCCCGAGGCCATGAAGTACTGGTCGCGCAGCTACGAGAAGGGCTGGGAAGTGACGGTGTGAGAGGCTCAGACGCTCACACCGTCATCCTGAGCGAGCCGGCCGCTTTGGCGGACGGCGGCTCAAAGGATCTGCGGTTGCATTTTTCCACGCAAGCTCAGGGGTGAAAGCCATGCCAACGACGACTGACCGACTTCCTGCCGCTCAATCCGGCTCCATCACCCTCGGCGGCGACCTGACCGTGAACCGCATGGGCTTTGGCGCCATGCGCATCACCGGCCAAGGCATCTGGGGCCTTCCCGAAGACCTGAACGCCGCTCTGGCCACGCTGCGACGCGCCGTGGAACTTGGTGTCGACTTCATCGACACGGCCGACTCTTACGGCCCCAACGTTTCTGAGGAGCTGATCGCGCAGGCGCTCTTCCCGTATCCCACCGGTCTTGTCATCGCCACCAAGGTCGGCTGGACGCGCCATGGCCCAGGCGTGTGGCAGCACAACGCGAGCCCGGCGCACATTCAGGAAGCCATTGAAGGCAGCCTCAAGCGCCTGCGCCTGGAGCGCATCGACGTTTACCAGCTTCATGTACCGGATCCGGCCGTTTCCTTCGACGCCTCCATGGAGACGCTGGCGCGCCTCAAGGAGCAGGGAAAGATCCGCCACGTTGGTCTCTCCAACGTCACCCTGGAACACATCCAGCGGGCGCGGAAAATCGTACCCATTGTCTGCGTGCAAAACCGCTATAGCTTCTCCGACCGCGAATGGGATTTCGTAGTCGACGACTGCGAAGCGCACAAGATCGCGTTTATACCCTGGGGACCCATGGCGCAGGGCCGCGAGGCCAATGAAGTGATGCGGCGAATTGCTGCAGGCCGTCAGGTGTCCACGGCGGTGGTCTCGCTGGCCTGGCTGCTGCGCCGCTCACCCGTGATGCTGCCCATTCCCGGAACGAGCAACGTGAAGCACCTCGAGGAAAATCTGAGCGCCGCAGCCTTCCAGCTCAGCGATGCCGAGTTCGCCGCGCTGGCCGCCGTGGTGCCGAAACCCTATTGGCTGCGCGCTTGATCGCTGGAGGCACGTAGTGGAATCGCACGAGGTAAATCTTCTCGC
>JASHQH010000128.1 GCA_030037635.1 Acidobacteriaceae bacterium | reverse complement strand
CCGGTAGACGCGAGCGATCTGGAGCTGCGGCTGGCGGGCGCCAACCGCGGGTCAGAGATCAGCGGGCTCGATGCGCAGCCTGGCCGAAGCAATTACTTCATCGGCAACGATCCGGCGAAGTGGCACACCAATGTGCCACTTTTCAGCCGCGTGCGCGTGGCGGCGGTGTACCCCGGCATCGACGTGGTTCTTTACGGCAACCGGCAGCAGTTGGAATACGATTTTGCAGTTGCGCCCGGTGCGGATCCGGATCGCATCCTGCTCCAGGCACGCGGAGCACGGTCAGTGAGCATCGACGCCGGCGGCAACGCTGTGTTGCACACGCCGGTGGGCGATGTGGAACTGAAGCGGCCCGAGGCATATCAGGAGGTTGCCGGAGTTCGTCAGCCGGTGAAGAGCGCGTATCGGCTCATGCACGGACACGATCTGGCGTTCGAGGTGGGAGCGTATGACCACAGCCGGGCGCTCACGATCGATCCGGTGCTCGATTACGGGGTGGAAATCGGCGGCTCGAACTCGAATTGGCCCGTGGGTATCGCGGTAGACGCGAGCGGCAATACATATATGTCGGGTTCTACGTGCTCGGCGGACTTCCCCACTACGGCGGGCAGTTTCCAGCAATTCCCATACCAGACTTCGTTGTTTGCGGTAAGAGACTGTTTCGCGTCCTTCGTGGTCAAAATGGACCCGACTGGGTCATCTTTGCTGTATTCCGACTTTATCGGGGCCGCAAACGGCTCGACTATAGCGGGCCACGTCGCGGTCGATGCTTCCGGGGACGCGTATGTGGTGGGCATGACGAATGCCACGGATTTTCCCACGGCATCGAACATTGGTCCATCGGGACCGACGAGTTGCGCATCGGCTATAACCAGCCAGGTCTGCATGGATGGCTTCGTTTTGAAGCTGAACCCAGCCGGATCGGAAATCATGTTTTCCAGCTTGCTTGGCGGCAACGAATCGTCGGGCGCTTATCAGGTGAAATTGAATCCCGTCAGCGGTGATCTGAATGTTCTCGGCGCAACCGACGCAACGAATTTCCTGCCGGCTGCGACCACCCTGGAAACCAGCTTCGATGGGGGAACCTGCAGCTATAACGTGCCCTGCTTTAACGCCTTCCTTCTGGGGCTCGACCCATCCACTGGAGCGTTGCGCTATGGAACATACATCGGAGGAGCGGAGAATAACTGGGCCGCTGGGCTGGCGTACGACAGCAGCGGCAACATTATCGTGGCCGGCACGACACAGCCGCCGCTAGCGAGTGCACTTGGCTCAGTCACGCAAACCTACGCGCCTGCGGGAGGAGCAACGGCCTCCGGGGTGGAGTTGTTCGTGGCCAAGTTCGATCTTTCCGGAACCACGCTCACGCCGGGCTATTTGACGATCATTGAGGGCGACGCCGATACGATGCCGGCGGAAATCGCGGTGGACTCGTCAAATAATGTCTACTTCGCAGGAGCGAGCGCCGCCCAACATCTGGCGGTTACTTCGGACGCATATCAAACCACCAATAAAGCACAAGACGGTGACAGCTGTTACTGGGGACCGATTATGACGTCCTTTTTGCCGTCGGCTTGTGGCACAGGCATCGTAGGCGGTCTCACTTCCACGGGCGCGCTTTCGTTTCTCACCTACCTTGGTGGGAGCACGCAAGACATGGGCGAAGCGATCGGGATCGACTCGAATAATAACCTTTGGATTGGCGGGGTCACTTCCTCGACAGACTTTCCACTTGAGGCAACTCATTACGGCGGTACAACCTCATTTTTGTCGCCTTTTCTTGCGGAGATGTCGAACAATGGCCAGCAATTGCTCGATGCAACTCTTACGGGCGGTTCGTTTGGACAGGTGAGCGATCTTCAAATCGACAGCAGCAACAATGTTTATCTGACCGGATACGTACAGGCCGAGGCTCCCTCCACACCGGGGACATACCCTCCAAACCCGAATGTATTCACTCCTGCGTTTGTGCAGAAATGGAGCGCCGGCAGCCCTCCATCCATCACGGTCTCGCCGGGAGGCCTGACCTTTGACGCGACTCCTTCGGGCAGTGCAAGCACGCCGCAGACGATTACCGTGCAGAACACAGGGACAGCGGCGGTTGAACTTGGCATTCAGCTGAGCCCCGGATTCTCGGGAACTTCTGTCTCGGATTTTCTGGAGACGACGACCTGCGGAACGTCGCTGGCCGGCAACAGCTCCTGTACAATCACGGTCACTTTTGCTCCTGGACCGGTGCCGGCAACGTGCGCGCTGCCATTGTGCGACCCAACGCAACGGGACGCTGAGCTGCTGATCTCCAATAACGCGATCCAGGGCGAGGAGCAGATTGATCTGTCGGGAACGGCGGGCATCGGCCCGTCGCTCACGGTGACGCCCAACCCCATTGTCTTTCCAGCGCAGGCAGCTGGCACATCGAGCACACAGCTGGTTCCCCTGGTGGAAAACGCCGGAGACTCCGAGTTGCTGTTCAGCAGTATCTCTCTCACCGGCCCGAACGCTTCTGACTTCCAACTGGCCTTTACAGGTGTTGGAGGCAGCAGTTGCCTTCTCGGTCTCTCGCCAGGAACCCTTTGCGATCTCGGTCTCACGTTCAGCCCTACGGCCACGGGCACGGAGAGCGCGACGCTGGTGTTCAGCGACAACGCCGCCGACACTCCGCAGATGGTGAGCGTGACGGGGACAGTGGCCGGGGCGGATGCGCTCAATCTTTCACCGCTCACCGTAACGCCACTGGAGCCCGTTGCCTTCGGCACAAGCAGCTTCGGAGTGCTGTCGCTCCAAAATCCATCGACGACGAACACCGTTCAGGTCACGAACCTCACGATCTCCGGAACAAACGCCGGCGACTTCTCCATGACGTCGCCCAGTTGCACAGCCGCCGGTTCTCTTCCCATGACGATCGCTCCCGGCGAGACGTGTGATGTCGAGGCGACATTCGATCCTGCTGCCGGAGCCAGCGGCACGCGCACAGCCACGCTCACCGTGGGCACCTCGCCCACCATCAGCGGATTGCCGACTATCACCTTGACCGGCGACGCCGTCACCAATTCCCAGCCGGGCATGGCCTTCTATGAAATCCCCAATCCGATGAATTTCGGCGGCCTGCAGGTGGGTGAGACCTCGAACAACGAAAGCGTCCTGTTTACGATCAACAACAACGTCCCCTATACCTGCGCCGGCGGTGCTACTTCGTGCGGAGCGCCGCTCACGATCACTTCCATTACTCCGGGACTGAGCGACTACCAGGTAGCGGCGTCTCAAGGGGAAACAAGCTGCGTCGCATATCCTGTCACGATTCCGACCGGAGGCGAATGCGATTACGCGGTCATCTTTACTCCATCGCAGGCGGGGCTGCGCAATACGACGCTGACGATTGTGAGCAACGATCCGCAGGGTACCGTGCAACTCCCAGTGTATGGAAGCGGATTGTCGGTGCCCCTGGGCGAGTTTCTTCAGACGGCGCTGAACTTTGGCAACTCCGCGATCGGCGTGGCCAGCCCACCCATGACGGCAACGCTTGAGAACACAGGCCAGAGCCCGTTGACCATCTCAACCGTGACTGCGAGCACGAATTTCAATGTGTCAGCGAGCACCTGCACGGGGCCCATTCAGCCGCAGGGCACGTGCACGATTAATGTCACGTTTGACCCGCCGGCGGCAGAATTCTACAGCGGAACATTGACCATCACCGACAACGACCCGCTGGGCACGCAGCAAGTAGTGAACCTGACCGGCACCGGAGCCACCGGGCCGCAACTGCGCATCACGCCGCAGACTCTGACGTTCGGCAATGAGACATTAGACTCGACGAGCCCGGCGCAGACCATCACCTTCACCAGCACCGGCGATTCCGCGGTGACCTTCCCGACAAACCCCATCAGTACCACGCAGGACTTTCCTCTTGAGAGCACAACCTGCTCGGGGAGCCTGGCGGTGGGAGCGAGTTGCACGGCAAGTGTTCAATTCGATCCGACGATTGCGGCTTTGGCAGGCTTCTTCGAATACGGGTCGATGTTTGTGACGGACAATGCGACGGGGAGCCCGCAGCCGATTTACATGGTGGGCACGGGCGAAACCGGGACCACGGTATCAACCACGACACTTGTTTCTTCGCTGAATCCATCCACGAGCGGCCAGTTGGTCACTTTCACGGCAACGGTCACCGGCCCGTCGGGCAACACAACGGTGCCCACGGGAACGGTGAATTTTAATGACGGGATCATAACGCTTGGCAGCGCTGCTCTGAATGGATCCGGTGTGGCCACGCTCGGCACCACGCAGCTGAGCGTGGGATCGCAGTCCATCACGGCCTTCTATGGCGGCGACTCGAACTTCGCCAATTCGATCTCACCAGCCTTGACGCAAGTGGTGAATTCGGCTACGGGAGCCGCGACGACCACCGTGCTGACGTCCTCGCTGAATCCCTCTACGGCCGGACAATCCGTCACATTTACCGCCACGGTGGCCGGCCCGAGCGGAAACACAACCGTTCCCACGGGCACGGTGACGTTTATGGACGGTGCGTCGATTCTGGGCACAGGATCGTTGAACGGCAGCGCGCAGGCCACCTACACCACCTCGTCACTGAGCGCAGGTTCCAACTCCATCACGGCCGTCTACGGCGGCAACTCGACCTTCAACGGTTCCACGTCGCCGGTTCTCACCCAGGTGGTGAACGCGCCCTCGCTGCTTACCTCCACGACAATTGTTACGTCCTCGCTGAATCCTTCGACGGCCGGCCAGTCGGTTACCTTCACTGCCACAGTTGCGGGCCCGAGCGGAAATACAACCGTTCCCACCGGAACAGTGACGTTCATGGATGGCTCAACGACCCTCGCCACCGGTTATTCGTTGAACGGCAGCGCGCAGGCCACCTATAGCACGTCGTCGCTGAGCACCGGCTCGCACTCCATTACTGCTGTTTACGGCGGCAACTCGACTTTCAGCGGCTCCACTTCCCCGGTTCTCACGCAGGTGGTGAACGCCTCTGCGTTGCTTACCTCGACGACAACGGTTACGTCGTCGCTGAATCCCTCCGGTCAGGGACAGTCAGTCACCTTTACGGCCACGGTCGCCGGCCCGAGCGGAAACACAACGGTGCCTACGGGCACCGTGACCTTCATGAATGGCTCGACGACCTTGGGCGCCGGATCGTTGAATGGCAGCGCTCAGGCCACCTACACCACCTCGTCGCTGAGCAGCGGCTCCAACTCCATCACCGCCGTCTACGGCGGCGACTCAAACTTCGCCGGTTCCACTTCGAGCGTGCTGACGCAGATGGTGGATGCACCGAGCTTCACCGTCAGCTTCAACCCCACCTCGGCGACTATCAATCC
>JASHQH010000015.1 GCA_030037635.1 Acidobacteriaceae bacterium | reverse complement strand
AGATCCTTCATCTTTTCAATCAATCCGGGCGCGGTGGGATGATTTTCCACCGTCATGGTTTCCGCCAGCTTGGTCACCAGCTCCCGCTGCGCGCGGTTCAATTTGCGCGGAATCTGCACCACAACCTTCACCACCAGATCGCCGTGTCCCTTTTCGTTCAGGTAGGGAACGCCGCGCCCGCGGATGCGCAACTCCCGGCCGCTATGTGTACCCTCGGGAATCTTGATGTTCACAGGGCCGTCGATGCCGGGAATCTCGAACTCCGCGCCCAGCGCGGCTTGCGGAAAGCTGATGGGAATCACGCAATGCAGGTCGTGGCCGTGGCGCTCGAAGAAATCGTGCGGCCGGATCGACAAAATCACGTACAGATCGCCCTTGGGGCCTCCCAACCGGCCTGAGTCGCCTTCGCCGGCATAACGGATCCGCGTGCCCTCTCCCACGCCGGGCGGCACCTTCACCTTCAACTTGATCTCGGCGGCGGCGCGTCCTTCGCCCCGGCACGACGGGCATGGATCTCCGATGACTGTGCCCGTTCCTCCACAGGCGCCGCAGGTGCGGGCCACGGCGAAAAATCCCTGCTGATAACGCAGTTGGCCGCGTCCCTGGCACTGCGCGCAGACGCTCGGGCCGCGGCCTGATGAGCTGCCGCGTCCTTTGCACTCCTTGCAGGTTTCCAGCCTGCGGATCTTCGCCTCAGTCTCGGTGCCGAAGATCGCGTCCTCAAATTCAATCGTCAGGTCGAATCGCAGGTCGTCGCCGCGCTGCTGGCGCGGTCCGCGCGCCCCGCCCCGCGGCATTCCGCCCATCGAGAACATCTCGCCGAATAAATCGCCGAAGATGTCGCCCAGGTCAACGCCGCCGGCAAACGGCCCGGCGCCGAATCCCTGTCCGCCCAGCCCAGCATGTCCATAGCGATCGTAGGCCGCGCGCTTTTCAGCGTCGCTCAGCACCTGGTAAGCCTCGCTGGCCTCTTTGAACTTCTCTTCTGATACCTTGTCCCCAGGATTGCGGTCAGGATGGTACTTCAGCGCCTGTTTCCGGTATGCGCTCTTCAGTTCCTGATCGGTTGCGTCGCGCGTGACGCCGAGAACCTCGTAGTAATCCGCTTTGCTCACTCTAGTATTTGATCCCATTGTCTCAAAAGCAGCTTTCAGGCGTCAGGTTTTGCCTTTCAGGAGCCTGATACCTGATCCCTTGTTTACTCCTTCACTCATTCACTTGCTTGCTGTTGTGGGCCACGCGCACCAACGCGGGACGTAACAGCCGGTCTCGCAGCTTATATCCGCCCCGAACCTCCTCGGCGACGTGGTGATCCGGAACGTCGTCGCGTTCCACCGTACCCAGCGCCTCATGGATTCGCGGATCGAAAGCCTCGCCCACCGTGGGCACCGCCTTCACCTGCAGTCTTTCGAGTATCTCCTCCATCTGCTTTACGATCAACTGCACCCCGGAACGCAACTGCTGCGTAGAACCCGTCGACTTGAGGGCCAGCTCAAAGTTGTCCACCACGGGCAAAAACTGCTCGACAACACTTCCCGTGACGACCTCGCGATAATCTGCGCGCTCCCGCTCGGCGCGCTTGCGCGCATTCTCAAACTCCGCCTGCAGCCGGGCCAGCCGGTCCAGAAGCTGGTCCCGCTCCGCTCTTACCCGGTCCAGCTCCGATTTACTTACTGTCTCCGCCGGGCTCTCCGGCTCGGCCACAGATTCGGCGCGGCCTTCCAGTTCCTCATCGGCGGCCGACGCGGGCAGCTCAGCCGACGGGTCAATCGACGTCCCCGCACCTGCTGAGGCGCGCCCCGTCCCCACCTTGCTCAACTCTTCGGTTCCCTGTTTCACCATGATCCCGTACGATCTCCAAAAGTTACGTCTGGCAGTATGCCACAGCTTTAGATGATCCAATCCGCGGCCGGTTCCGGGTTCTCTACTTCCACCTTGACGCCCTCCTGCCCGGCGGCCGCAAACGCTTTGCCGCCCCCTCTATGCCTGTGCAGACGGGATATCGAGGATGCGCCCGGAAAGGCGCGCAATGTAGCTTACGGCCTGGATCATTTCCTGGTATTGGATGCGCGTGGGCGCAATCACCGCCACTGTGCCCAAATTGGCATCTCCCACCCTTGCCGGTGCCCCAATCAGCACCAGATCCTGCATGGCCGGTGAAGCTTCATCCAGCCCCACCACCACCCGTACCTCCTGCTTCCGGCCATCCACGTATGCGTTCAGCAGTTCCACCAGCCTTTGCTTCGCCTCCAGCGCCAGCAGCATCTGGCGCAGCCGCTCGCGATCCTGTTCCGCCCCGATCAGGTTTGCCATTCCTTCAATAAAAATGGTTGGTTCGTTGCCGCTTCCGGCCAGTGCACCCTTGCGGCACAACTCCTCCACCGAGGTCAGTAACTGGCGATAGGCTTCGCGTTCGGCCTCCACGCGCCGCGCCACTTCGATCCTGATCCGTTCGATGGGCCAGCCGCGGAAATTCTCAATCAGATAATGCCCCGCGGTTTCCAGCTCCACCTGCGTCATAGGATGGTCGAGGGTGAGCACCCGGTCTTGCACCGTTCCCGACTGCGTCACCAATACCGCCAGGACGCGTCCCGTCGAAAGGCGCGAGAAATGTATGTGCTCCAGCACTTGCCCCGCTGTTGAACTGGCCAGCGCCACGCCCAGGCCGCTCGAAATCAGCGCCAGCACGTGTGACGTCCGTTCCAGGTAATCATGCGTGCTGACGACGCCGCTGTAGCTCTCTTCAATCTGCCCGCGCCGGGCCTCGCTCAACGTGGATTCTGGCTCCGACCCGGTCTTGGCTGCCGCATCAATTCCTTCTTCGGTCCGGTCGCGCTTCAGAATCTGCTCTACGTAATGACGGAAAGCTGTAGCCGTTGGAACGCGCCCCGCCGAGGCATGTGGCTGTTCCAGCAGTCCCGCCTCGCCCAGCGCCGCCATCACGTTGCGCAGTGTCGCCGAGCTCAAACCCTCGCGATCCGCAAATGCCCGCGCCAGCGACTGCGATGCCACAGGTTCGCCGGTAGCGATATACAGGTCGATGATGGCGGTTAACACCAGCCGCTCTCGGGGGCTGAGGGTTGCTTCTCGCATCTTCTCTGCTTTTCCTCCCATCCCACGCTCATCCGCCTGCCAGCCACGCCGCATGGGGGACATCTAACCGAGCAAGTCCTCTCCATCCAAATACTTACGCAAGAAAATGACCGGGAATACTCCTTTTTAAGTGTAGAAAGAGCTTTCTGCCACTGTCAAGGCTCGGCCGCCTGATGTGCCAAAGGTGACTAACACTGAAGTTTCTCCGCCTTCGCAATCCATCGACAATTTTGATGGTATTGTGGAACGAACTATCGCTCAGATCTGCCGGATCCGAAACGGAACGATTGAAAAGTAAATATTTTGAAATCTTTGGAGAGCCCCATGAACAGATTCTTCCGCGTTTTCCGGCGTCAACCCGTCCTCTTCGCAGTCGCAGCCTGGGCTCTGGTCGCATCGGCGCCCGTCGCCCGCGCCAGTTCTTCCAACCAGGCCGACAAACACGCGCGCAAGATTGAAAAGCGCCTCGCCAGGTACGACAAGGGCGCATTTCTTGAACTTGACCTGCGCAATGACACGCAAGTCATGGGCTCCATCGGCGCGCTGTCCGATGCCTCCTTCCGCTTCACCGACTCCGACAACAACAGGATCGAAACCTTTTCCTACGCTGATGTGGCGCACGTGAAGAAGGCAAAGGAGTACATCGGAGTGGGCTCCGAGCCCGGGCATCATGTCCGTCTTTGGGTTCCGGTGGTGGTTGGCGCTGCCGTCGCCGGGGGAGCGGTGGCGGCGTATGAGGCCACGCGCTGATCAGGGGCATGAAGCAGAGCCAGCCGTGTTAGCGCAGTTCGCGGAGTTAGACGGTCCGCAAGGGGCGAGCGCGCTGCGCGCAATCACGGTGATCCCTCGACCTCCTGACGCCTGAAACCTGAGGCCTGAACCCTGCCACTCCGGCTGATAGATTTGGAACAGGCCTCCGATGTTCCATCCCACTGAAGATCTTCGTATCCAATGGACCAAGGTCGTTCTTCCCCCCGTGTTTCTTGAGGAGGAGCTTCCCGTTACTGAAGCCGCCTCCGATACCATCTTTAACACCCGCAATGAGATATCCGCCATCCTCAACGGCCGCGACGACCGGCTGATCGTCCTGGCCGGACCCTGCTCTATCCACGACGCCAAGGCCGCGCGCGAATACGCCGCCCTGCTCAAATCCGCCATTGACGAGTATGCCCGCGACCTGCGCATCGTGATGCGGGTGTACTTCGAAAAACCCCGCACCACCATCGGCTGGAAGGGCCTCATCAACGATCCTCACCTCGACGGCAGCTTCAAGATCAACGACGGCCTGCGCCTCGCCCGTCATCTCCTCATCGACCTGGCTGAGATGGGCGTACCCACAGGAACCGAGTTCCTCGACATGATCTCGCCGCAGTACATCGCCGGCCTGGTCAGCTGGGGCGCCATCGGCGCGCGCACCTCAGAAAGCCAGGTACACCGCCAGCTTGTCTCGGGCGTCTCGTGCCCCGTAGGCTTCAAGAACGCAACCTCGGGCGACGTGCAGGTGGCCGTCGACGCGGTGCTGTCCGCCTCTTATTCGCACACCTTCCTCGGCCACACGCACCACGGGCAATCGGCCATTTTTGTCACCAAGGGCAATCCCGACTGCCACATCATCCTGCGCGGCGGCCGCAACTCGGTCAACTACACGGCCGATTGCGTAGCGCAGGCCGCGGCGCAAATGCAGAAGGCCGGCGTCGCGCCCCGCATCATGATCGATTTCAGCCACGCCAACAGCGGCAAGGACTACCGCCGTCAGGCCGCCGTTGGCCACGATGTCGCCGCGCAAATCGCCGCCGGAAACCAGCAGATCATCGGCGCCATGATGGAGAGCAATCTTGTTGCAGGAGCGCAGAAGCTCGACCCCGGCCGGCCCCTCGTCTACGGCCAGAGCATCACCGACGGCTGCATCGACTGGAAGGCGACTCGACCGCTTCTGGCCGAACTCGCGGCCGCCGTGCGCGCCCGGCGCCTGCGGCAAAGCCAGGGCTAACGGGTCCCAAAGCCAGCCGTTAGCTATTCGCTCTTAGCTTTCAGCTCATCGCGTCAAGGCGAGGGAGCAGTAGTCCCTTGCGTTCCGGCAGATAACTTCCGTTGGGCGACAATAAAGCCGGAACGCCACCCTTTGCGATGTTTCGCAGGGCTGGAATCTGATCATCGAAGTGCTTAGTGGGGCGAGCAATGAGCTGGCTTGCGAGGATCGTCGGAATAAACGTCGTTCTTTGGGTCTTTGTTTTTCTTTGTATCGTCTCAGTCTGGTGCTTCGCAAATGCGGGCGGAAGTGCGCCGCGAATGTATCCTCTCGTAGTCTGCGTCGGCCTGCTCGCAGCCCTGTTTTCGGCGGCTATTGTGGTCTTGCCGTTCTGGGTCATTTTGAAAAGGGCGGGGGCGCACCCGGCGCTCTCAATCCTCATGCTGGTGCCCGTTCTGAATCTTGTTACGCTCTATTGGGTTGCATTCTCAAAACTGAAGTTCGGTCGGGGTCAGGAATCGTAAGGCACACTTTACGAGAACATTCCGGCGAGTGACCGACAATACTCGCCTAATCTGATTTAGCTCACATTACTTCCCAATTGCCGAACACACTCTCACGATCCCGATTTCAGCACAATTTACGTTCTTCCAACGCACTTTCATCCTGAACGAGGCGCAGCGCAGCGAAAGATCTGTGGTTGCCTTTCGGAGCCCAAATGCGGCCAATCCCTGATCCCTTCTCCCTAATTCCCGTTTTTCCCCACAACCACCGTGTGCGGGCTCATGGGAATCGGATGCGCCGTCACCGTGTCGTATCCGGCCTCCTGGTGCATGGCGCGCAGTTCGTTGAACGTGTAGGCATCGCCCGATGCCGTTGTGGTCAGCATGGTCATGGCAAACGCCGCGGGCGCCGGCGGCGAAACCCGATCCTCGTTGGGCACAAACTCGAGCGTCGCCGCCCGTCCGCCCGGCTTCAGCGCGCTGCGCACCTTCTTCAGCAGCCCGACGCACGTCGGCTTGTCAAAATGGTGCAGAAAATTGGTCAGCAGCACCACGTCGTACGGCCCTTTGAAATCGACCTCGAACGCGCTGCCCGGCAGCATGTCGTAACGATCCTTCACGCCGGCCTTTTCGGCGTTCTTCAGCGCCACGCGCAGCACCGGCGCCCAGTCCAGCCCCGTCACGCGCGCCTGCGGATTCTGCTTGGCGATCTCGATCCCGAACAATCCATGTCCCGCGGCAATATCGAGCACGCGCATCGGCCCGTTGTGCCCATTCAGCACCACTGCGCCCAGCGGCGGAGCCATGGGGCCCATCATGGGAGCCATCTTTTCGGCGAACTCCACCCAGAGAGGGTTTTCGGGCTCAACCGAGCCCTGGCCGGGAAGATTGGTGCGGCCATTGCGAACAATGTCGGCCAGGTGCAGATCGGCGCCCTCCATGAGCGCAGACATGCTCAAGAACTGCGCCACTGAGGCCATGCAGGCCGGCGACGCAGGATCAAGAAACGCGGCGCTCGACGGCGTGTGCCTGTAGTGCCCGTCGTCTTTGGCGAGCACGCCGTTGATCACCAGAAAATCGCACAGGATGCGAATGCCGCGCTCCGATGCCGAGCAGTGGCGTGCGATCGACGCCACATCTCCGGGCCCCTTGCCCACGGCGCGAAACACGTCGAGCTCGATGGCGGCCTTCAGCGCCGCTGTTTTCTGATGCGCCTGCACCAATTCGAAGACGATGCCTGGATTCAAGGGCTGCTCAGCGAGATGCGCAGATGTCATGGTCAACCTCCTTACTGGTCCCGGTCGTTACGGCAAAACCAGAGTTGGTGTGTCCTGTTGAGTTTCTTCGAAGGTCGCTGCTCCCTGGTGGTCGCAGCGACTTTACGGTTTCGGCTTCGAGCTACAGCAACTCTGGTTTTGCGATAGTCTGCGATTTTGGGGAAGCCGCTCCGGGCGCACTGAGTGTATCACCCGGGCTGCGCATCTTCACAACTGAATGGCGTGCCGTTCCGCGGAGTTCGCCCCTCGCTGCAGGCCATCAAGTCCCACCGTCATCCCTGGCTGGTCCGCAGACGCTTCCGTTTGCTGTTCCATTTTGTTAACTTTCTTCATCGGCTGGTCTCCTTTAGCACCTCGAGTGCGCTACGGTCAGCTTGTGCTCGACCGCGAGGCCAGCCGTCTCATCCCATCTGAAGCCCCGAATGATTCTTGCAAAGACTGACGTACGGGCTGAAGCCCGTACCCTTCCAGGCGGGCCCACTACCCCGGATTCGGGCGTCAGGCGCCGCCGCTGTACAGTGAAAGGTTGTGCATGTTCGCTCCTCAATCTTTCATCTGCGGCGGCCATCGTTTCTGCGCGCCATTGTGCTGTCGCTGGGCGCATTTTTTTCCAGCCTGCGCCTGGCCGGATTTCCGAACATCAACAACCTGCACGGTTCACATTGGCAGATTCTGGCCCTCTTCGTGGCCGCCTGGGGAATGGCCGAAACCATCCGCTGCCTGCAACGCCGCTGGAGCCTCTTTCACGCCGGCATCCTCATCATGCTTTATGCCGACCTCATGATCCTGGCGGCAATTGTCGTCCTGCTTGCCTTTCCCTGAAGATCTCGATCTTTCCAGACGGGAAAAAACCGAGCTTACCCGTGTAGCATGGGCAAAGCGCACGCCCTCTTCGTGCTTGGCGCGACAGCTCATCTCACGGCGTGCCGGGAGGCAGTTATGCTGAAAGGATTTCGCGATTTCATTCTGCGCGGAAACGTCGTCGACCTGGCCGTCGCCGTCATCCTCGGCGCCGCATTCAACGCCATCGTCTCGTCGCTGGTGGGCGACGTGCTGAATCCGCTCATCGCGGCTACCGTCGGCAAGCCCGATTTCAGCAGCGTTGTTCTGCACGTGGGCGGCGGCGAAATCAAGGTTGGCAATTTCTTTAACGCGGCGGTGTCATTCCTCATCGTGGCCAGTGTGGTTTACTTTGCCATTGTGGTTCCCATGAACGCGCTCCTCGCACGCTTCAAGAAAGCCGAACCAGAGGCTGCTCCCGCCACCAAAACCTGCCCGGAATGCCTGAGTGAAATTCCGGCAGCCGCGCGCCGCTGCGCGCATTGCGCCCAGCCGGTCGCCGGATAATAAACTGGTGTTCGCCTCGAGGCTGATCTGCATGCATCCCGGGTCTACGTTTGCCATTCTTCCCCCTTCGGCAATCTTCTTTGGATGGTTGCTGCCCGCTCTGTTTGCAGCGCAGCCAGCCCCTCAAAAAGTCCTGGGTTATTCCGACTTCGGCCTCGAAGCCAAACTCGAAGAGAAGTTTCTCGCCGTTCCCGACCCAAAGCGAGCCGGCGAAGAGCTGAAAGTGCTGACCTCTGCACCGCACCTTGCAGCCACGCCCGAAGACCACGAGACGGCGGAGTACGTGGCTCGCGAATTCCGCGCGGCCGGTCTCGAAACCGAAATCGTTCCTTACCGCGTGCTGCTCGATTGGCCCAAAGTGGTGCATGTCGAAGCCTACGATCCCTCGGGCCATCTGCTGATGAGCGGCCCTGAGCGCGAGCATGTCGACGGCGATCCTTATCAGGACGACCCGCGCGTGGTCATGCCGTTCAACAGCTCCTCGGCCTCAGGCGACGTGACTGGCGACGTGGTTTACGCCAACTACGGCCGCCTCGAGGACTTTAATGAGTTGGTCGCCCAGCATATCGATCTTCATGGCAAGATCGTGATCTGCCGCTACGGCGCCAACTTCCGGGGCGTGAAAGTCTATCTGGCCGAACAGCGGGGCGCGGCCGGCGTGCTCATCTACTCTGACCCGCAGGACGACGGCTACTACAAAGGCGATCCATGGCCAATGGGCCCGTGGCGCCCCGACACGGGTGTGCAGCGCGGCTCGGTTCAATATCTCTTCAAATACCCCGGCGATCCAGAGACTCCCGGCGTGGCTTCGACCCTCGATCTGCCTGACTCTGCCCGCATCAAAAATTTCGCAGGTCCCCAAGGCAGCCAGCCCGATATCATCTCCATTCCTCTCAGCTATCACGATGCGGCGCCCATCCTGCAGGCGCTTAAAGGGCCCAGCGTGCCGCAAGGCTGGGAGGGCGCGCTCCCGTTTCGGTATCACATGGGTCCCGGCGGCGTAAAAGCTCACCTCATCTCGCAGCAGGATTACCAGCGCCGCATCATCTGGGACGTAGTCGGGAAGGTGGAAGGCGCAGAGGATCCCGGCTCATGGGTCATCGTGGGCAATCACCGCGACGCCTGGGTGTACGGTGCGGTCGATCCCAACAGCGGCACGGCCGCCATGCTCGAGGCCGTGCACGGAATCGGCGCGCTGCTCAAGCAGGGCTGGCGTCCTAAACGAACCCTCGTTTTCTGCAGTTGGGACGCCGAAGAAGAGGGCCTTATCGGCTCAACCGAATGGGTGGAACAGCAGGGCGCTGCGCTCGATCACGCCGTTGCATATTTCAACATCGACGTTGGCGTCTCCGGCCCCAACTTCGCCGCATCCGCTGTGCCTTCGCTGAAAGAGTTCATTCGCAGCGTCACCCGCTCGGTCCCCAGCCCCGTGCTCGGCACGGTCTTTGAAGACTGGCGCTCCAATCGTTCCTACCAGAACGAGCATCGCGGGTCGAATGCGCCTCCCATGGAGGGCGAAGAAACGCATGTCAGCGATCTCGGCTCAGGTTCTGATTTCACGCCCTTCCTCCAACACGCGGGCGTGCCGTCGACCGACATCACCTCCGGCGGCCCGTACGGCGTTTATCACTCGACCTTCGACGACTTCGCCTGGTTCACAGAAAACGCCGACCCTCAATTTCAGTATCTCCAGGAAATGGCCCGCGTGCTCGGCCTGGAAGCACTGCGCATGGCCGACGCCGACGTTCTGCCCTACGATTACGTGGCTTATGCGCGCGAGGTCTCTGCGTACATCGAGGCAGCCAGGAGCAGGGCTGACGACACGAACCTGGGTTCGCTCGACTTTGCGCCCGCGCAGGCCGCTGCCGCTCGTTTTGCCGCCGCCGCGCAACGCGCCTACGCCCTCCAATCCGCTCCGCCCGCGAATCCCGCGCAGCTGAATCTGGCGCTTCGGCAGGTTGAAGCCGCGATGCTCTCTGATGCAGGCCTGCCTAATCGTCCCTGGTACCGTCACACCATCTACGCTCCCGGCGAGTATACGGGCTATGCCGCCGTGGTCATTCCTGGAGTGAATGAAGCCATCGACGCCAGGAACGCGCCCCTTGCCGCACAGCAGCTCGGGGTCCTCGCGCGGGTCCTCGAACGCGCCGCGACGGTGCTCGACGCCGCCCATTAAGGCGCTTGTATCATTACTTTAGTAATGTGAAAATCTGTCCCCGGCTTGCCCGCCATTGCGCAACTAAGAACATTATTATCAATATGATAAACGCCAGGCTCTGCGCCTCCTGCATCTTTTGTTGGCTTGCTCCCGGCTGGATTGCGCCCTAGCATGAGTACCAGTTCAACATTACCGACGAGCGGGTATCAGGTTACTTCAGCCGTCCGAACTGGAACGGCGGGCCCACTCGCCGCAGATGAACAACTTTTGTTTGTAGGTGCGTGCGATGCACGATTTGCTGATTGCCCTGGTTTTTGTCACCCTGGTGGCGGCGCCCGCTCTTGTGGCGGCCATGCCCTTCAAAAAAGAGGAAGATGCAACGCCCGAGAGCCACGCTGAAAGCGTCGATCTCGCCGCTCCCTCCTCTGCCGGCAGGTGACTTCCTTTGCCGCGGGATCGTCGGCGCCCGTCGCGCCGGCGCGGCAGGTAACTCAGCTTTGCCTCCAACAGGCCATGGCCGGGACCCACGAAGGGGTGATTCCTTTCCATGTGCCGCGGCGCTATCGTCCAGAACGTTGCTTCCAGAGTGGCTGGAGTCCGAAGTCGTAACCACAAGTCGACGCGGCCATCCCCGGGGTACCAGCGACCTTCTTCATCGCTGGGGTGGGATGAGACCGGCGCGCAGGACACAAACGCTCTGATTCTTGCAGTAGATCCGGGCGGCCCATGGCCGCTATTTTGGGGGAGGATCTTGCAGTGAAGGATCTTGTCTTCGAACTCATCCTGATCGTCTCGCTCGTCGTGCCTGTTATCGCAACCTCCATGCAGCCCATCCGGGCCATGAATGTCAATCGCATTGACCTGCTCAGGAGACTTCGGCGCCGCGCCTGAAGGCGTTTCCGCGGCCGGCGCGCCCCGCGTGAGTTCCACCCTCCCCAGATCTGCGTACCCCTCTGCGCCCGCGTACCCCGGTCGCGCTATCTTTCCTCAAATTTCGCCTCCGGGCCCGAAGCCCCAACGCCCGGGGCGTTTCGCACCCTTGCGGGGAAAGTGCGCCGGAAGGAAGGGGCAAAAGGGGCAACGGGGCGGGGCGCAAGTCGCGAGTCGCCGCAGTCCTTCTGGCGTGAGCTAAATCACATCGCTGACCCCCTCCGCCGGTTGACCATGGCAATACAGACTCGTATCGTTGAAGCAGGCTCATGATGAAAGTTTCTCCGAACACTCTCCGGATCAGCATCGCCGTGGTGATCATTGTCGGCACCATCGGCTGGCTTGCGTACACGGGCTACGGCTCCAGCAAGAGCTATTACGTCACCATCGCCGAGCTGAACAAAATGGGCGATAAGGCATACCACAGCAATCTGCGTGTGGAGGGTTTCGTGGAGCCGGGCACGATTGAGCAGAACGGCACCCATGTGGACTTTGTGCTGAACGAATACGAGAGCCACTCGCCCAAGGCCGCCCAGGGCCGGTTGCTCAAGGTCAGCTACAAGGGATCGGAACCGCCGCCCGACACCTTCAAAGACGATGCGCAGGCCCTTGCCGAGGGAACCTTCGGCCGTGACGGCGTCTTCCACGCCACCACCCTCCAGGCCAAGTGCGCCAGCAAGTACGCGCCCGCGCAACCCGGAACCACGCCGGCTCCTTCGCCGGCCAAGCCTTCCACTGCGTCTGCCGCTCCGCCCGCTTCGCCAACCCAGGCCGCCACCAACTGAAGGGAATGAACGCCAGCCCATCCGCGTCTGCGCGGCTCGATCAGGTTTCAAAGCTCTTCGGCGCCTTTGCCGCGCTGCGCCAGGTCTCGGCCGATCTCGAGCCCGGCCGCTGCTATGTGCTGCTGGGTGAAAACGGCGCGGGCAAATCCACGCTTCTCCGCATTCTGGCCGGCCTGCTTCGGCCCACCCACGGGACGGTTCGCGTCTTCGGCGACTTTGAACCGCATGAGGTGCGCGCGCGCATCGGTTACATGAGCCACGCCCCCATGCTCTACGACGAGCTCACCGCGCAGGAGAACCTTCTCTACTTTCGCAATTTATATCCCGGCCGCGCGTGCCTCACGCCCGCTGAGGCGCTTCGCCAGGTTGGCCTCGATCCCGATCTCAAGCGCACCCTCGGCCAATACTCGCAGGGCATGCGCCAGCGCACATCGCTGGCTCGGGTTCTTCTGCCCGTGCCTGAGCTTCTGCTGCTGGACGAGCCGTTTTCCAACATGGATATCGAGAGCGCGCGCCAGATGGTGGAATTGCTCTCGGGATTTCGCCAGAGCGACCGCACCATCGTCCTCACCACGCACCAGCGCGATCTGGCCGCACCCATCGCCGACTGGGTCCTGACGCTGCACGCCGGCCGCGTGGCGTCGTTTGAGCCTGGGTCGCCTGAGCTTCGCCCGCCCGCGGCAGGCCTAGGCCAAAGCGGCGCTGCAATCGGGAGCGCGCCGCTATGAAGACCAACGCTGCCCGCTTTCTCGAGTCCCTGGGCATTCCGTTCCGGCTCCTCGAGTACGAAGTCGATCCCAACGATCTGTCCGCGATTGCAGTTGCAAGAAAAATCGGCATGCCGGCCGAGCAGGTCTTCAAGACGCTGCTCACCACGGGAGGGCCCGGCAATTACTTCTTTGCCGTCGTCCCGGGCGACGCCGAACTGGACTTCAAAAAGCTCGCGCGCACGGCCGGAATCCGCAAAGCGGAGATGGTTTCACTCAAAGACGTGGAACCCCTCACCGGCTACATCCGCGGAGGCGTCACCATTTTCGGCGCCCGGAAAGCCTTCCCCGTATTCATCGATGAAACCGCCATCCTCTTCGACGAGATCAGCGTCTCAGCCGGAACCCGCGGCACGCAATTGATTCTCACGCCCCATGACTATCTGCGCGCCGCTGCCGCGCTCAATGTTCCTGTGCAGACCGCCGACCTGACCAAAGACCTTAAACCCACGGCTGATGCCCCATCCTTTGTGTCTCGCGCTTCGGGAGAGAGGCAAAGGGTGGCAGACCATGCCAGCCCGCCGGCGAACCCACGCGGTGAGGACGCCCAATGACGCGCGCCCTCTTCATCCATCTGGCCAAGGATCTTCGCATCGAGTGGCGCTCAAAAGAAGCCGTCAACTCCATGCTCTTTTTCGCGCTTCTGGTCGTCGTGCTCTTCTCGCTGGCGTTCGATCCGCGCGGCGCGTTTGCTCGCGACATTGCCGGCGGCGTCCTGTGCGTGGCTACCATGTTCGCCTCGGTCAGCGCTCTCAACCAGGCGTGGGCCCGCGAAATCCGCCATCAGGTGCTTGACGCGCAGCGCATGGCGCCCACGCCCGGCGCCGGCATGTTTCTCGCCAAAGTGCTCGCCAACTTCCTCTTCGTCACCATTGTGCAGGTCGTCCTCGCGCCGGTCTTCGTGGTGATGTACAACCTCAACATCCTCGGCGACGCCTGGAAGCTTATGCTGGTTTTGCCCCTCGGCACCTGGGCGCTGGTGGCCAACGGCACTTTCTTTGCCGCGCTCTCCATTCGCAGCCGTAACCGCGAGCTTCTTTTGCCCCTCATCCTTTTCCCCATCTTTATTCCCGCGCTGCTGGCCATGGTCCAGGCCACCACCTCCATCCTGACGGGCGAAAGCGACCCTTCCCTGTGGATCAAGCTCCTGTTCGGCTACGACATCATCTTTACCACCGTCAGCCTGCTGCTCTTCGACGTGATCCTCCACGCCGAATGAGCGTGTAGGCCTCTCTTTCCAAAAAAACAAAAACAGGAGCCCGAAGGCTCCTGTTTCTCTTTCTACTCCGATCGACAGCGGCTATTCTTCCGGCGTGCTGCTGGGCATGGGCAGCTTTTGCCGCACGGCAGGCTGCGAGCCCGCACCTTGATCGGCGCCTGCTTGCGGAGCGGCGCCTACGATGTCGTTGTCGCCGTTGCCGGAATTCGCCGCCGGCTGCGCGCCGGGCGCGGGATTGTTGTTCGCCGCCATGGCATCCAGCTCGGACTTCCGGTACTTCGGCGCGCTCACATATCCGTGGATGTGGTCCTTGGAGATGTCGTTGATCACGATCTCTATGGGCTGCGGGCTGTCGGGCTCATAGAACATCGCCGGCTGGTAGAGATTCACATGCTTCTGTTGCATGTTGCGGTCGTCCACCATCAGCATCAGGTCGGCGTATGCGTGCTTGTCGTTGGCTTTGCGCAGGCTGATGCCCACCGGGCCCTCGCGCTTGAACTGCTTTGATTTGCCCAGGTCAAACTCGAAGAAATTGCGCTCGCCCTTCTTCTCCAGCACCACCAGCTCGTCGTGGGTGCGCGCAATCGAGCCCGTCAGCTCGGTGCGCGTGTTGGTCAAATCGCTGCGCGCAGCATCAATCTCCTGGCCCTGGGCGTCGATTTGCTTGCCTTGCGCGTCCAACTGCGATTGCAGCTTGTTGAAGCGCGGATCCAGAGCGCTGCCACGGCGCACCGCATGGGGTTTGGCCACATTGGCGGCGGCAGGAGGCGCCGGGCTGGGCGTTGTCGCGTTGCTCGCTGCAAGCGCGTTTACCTTCTCCGTCAGAGCGCTCACCTGCCTGTTGGTTGCGTCGAGCTGCGCCGTCACCTGCGCATTCTGCGCTGCCAGCGCTTGCTCTTTCGCGCGCTCGTGCACACCATAACCAAGGCCGCCCGCGGCCACTGCGGCCACGGCGATCCATGGCGCTACACGCTTCGCCACCAAGGGAAACATGGACTCAACCATCACGAACCTCCACATAGAATGCCGCTACCTTAAGAGCACGCAGATTTCCAAACCGGCAAAAACGGCATCTCTATGAAAATGCTTCTCTTATGCAGGGAAAGCCTTTGAACCCCTCTGGGCAAAATTTCCTCACATCGGAAATTCTTGCCCGGCCAGATGCCTCGGTTCAGGGCGCGGCCATCGCGCCTACGGCACGGTATCTAGTCCAGCGTCTGCCTCGCCGCTTCCGCCTCCATTTTGGCCAGGACGCCGCGGAGCGCATGGAACTCCGGCCGTCCCTCCAGGGGTTTCAGCCGGGGATCGGCCAGCATCTGGAAGAACCACGGGCAGCGATTTTCATTGGCCATGCGCAGCTCCTCGAGCGCCGCATCGGCGTCGCCAAGGGCGGCATAAACCGCCGCGTGAAACGTATTCAGGACAAACCGCTCCCGGCTCAGCCACTGCAACTGTTCCATCAGGTCGCGGGCCTGCGCATCACGCCCCGCCCGCGCCAGCGCGTAGGCATGCACCGCGTTCGCAAAATCCACGTGCGGCCATCGCGCAGCCAAGGCCTGCGCCAGCTCGCAGGCGCGAACTGCTTCGCCGCGGAAAGCCAGGATGATGGCGCCGTAGAGTTGCACGAATTCGTCTTCAGGAAACTGCGCCAGTGCGTTGCGGATTTGCGCGGCGCCGGCATCGGCGTCTCCGCTGAGGTGGAGCGCCCAGGCCAGGCGCGCCTGCAATCGGGGCGAGAACGGATCGAGCTCGATGGCCGCGCGCAACAGGCCGATCGCCTCGTCGAAGCGGCCGCGGCTGAGCGCGAACAGCGTGCGCGCGCGGGTGATCCATCCCTCGTGCGCCAGGTGCGACGAGTGCGCAAAAGCTCGCAGGGCCGCGGGGAGATCGCGGTCCACGTGAAAGCTCGTCCAGCCCAGCGCCGGCAGCAGGGCGTCCCAGTTTCCAGCTCCCTCGGGGATGGACTCGGCCGCCCGGTGCACCATCCTGGCCGCCGCCGTGGCCGGCATAAATCCGAACAGGGCTTGCGCGAGTCCAAGATAGGCAAGATCGATGCGCGCCGCTGTCAGCGAGGGATCGAGTTCAATGGCGCGATGCAATTGCGGCATGGCGTCCTGCATGCGGTGGCGCTCGAACGTCTGCCACTCATAATGAGCGCGCAGGTAAAGCTCATTGGCTTCGCTGCGCAGCCGAGAAGTCGCGCCTTCGGCTTCCGTCGCGGCCGCGGATAGGGCCACATCTCCGGCCTCCATGCGGCTGGCCAGGCAGTTCACCAGCTTCGCCACCAGCGTGGCGATCTGGCCTTGCTTCGCCAGCATGTCTTCTGTCCAAAGCTGGGCGCCATCCTCGACGCGAATCATCTCTGCGCGCAAGCGGTTGTGATCGGGGGTTGCCTCGAGCAGGCAGACCAGAACCAGATCGGCTTTGAGAGTCTTGCCGATCTCGCGCGCCTGCAACCCGCGCCGCGCCAGCGTTTGCACCGAGTCCCGCGCGGTAATGAAGGCGAACGCGCCGCCCTCACTGTTCAGCAATCCAAGCAGCTGGTCGAAGAGGGCCACGCCCAGATGTTCCTGAACGCCGTGTCCGGTGGCAACGGGAAGGATGGCCATTCGCGGCAACACCCCGGGCGGCTGCGCCGATTCCCTGCGCACCGCAACCGATATGCGGTATCCGCGCTTGTAGACGGTTTGAATGCAATCCGTGGGCTCAAGCAGCGTGCGCAGCGATGCCACGCACTTCGCCACGCGATCGGCCGCAGCGCGGCCTTCGCCAAAGAGCGTGCGCTTCAGCTCGCGCGGAGAGACAATCTCCCCGGCACGCGCCAAAAGCAAGCGAAGCGCCGCCAGCTCATTTGCCGGAAGGGGCAGCGCCGTATCGCCGCGCCACAAGCCCTCGCCGGCTTCGAGCCGCAGGTCCGCAAACTCATACCTTGCCGGCGGCAGGCCTTCCGGCGCCGGCATCGTGCCTTCCATACAAACCAACGCAGATTCTGCGATGCCCTTCGCGGCCTCCAGGCCTCAATTCAACTTCAGTCTGGACAAACCATTCTTCCGCCGGCCGCGAGAGCCCACTTCCAATACATCCTGGGAAAAAAGAAAAACAAGCCAATCCGCGAGTATCGTTCGGCCTTTCCCTGTGAAAGCAGGGAGGCCGGTGCAAAATGCCTGGCCGCACCGAACCCTGGCTGCAATTTCTGCAACCCGGGAAACGAGCAGCGCGCAAAGCTCAATGATTGCTCGAATGATTATCGGCTTCTGAAATCGTGTAAGCAGAGAAACAATTCCACAGCCTGCGCCCGAAGTAATCGCTGCACATCGTTCGCCGGGCCCGAAGTAATCGCCGCGCGGTTACCCATCACGAGTCGATGTGAGCCATCTCACTCACAGGTTGTCTGGCGGGCTTGGAAGGGTCGTGATGATCCTCTGTTGTAAAGCCGTTTCGCCGCTTCTCTCGTGTGATTGAAGGCTAGCCCTTCCCGATCACCCGGGCCATCGTGGCGCCGATCTCGGCAGGCGAAACCACCACGTGAATCCCCGCCGCCTTCATGGCCTTCATTTTGTCGGCGGCCGTGCCCTGGCCTCCGCTGATGATGGCGCCCGCATGGCCCATGCGGCGTCCAGGCGGCGCGGTCTGCCCGGCGATAAAGCCCACCACCGGCTTCTTCACATTCTTCTTTACGAACTCCGCCGCCGCTTCTTCGGCCGATCCGCCGATTTCGCCAATCATGATGATGGCCTCGGTTTCCGGATCGCCGTTGAGCAGCCGCAGAGCGTCAACGTGCGTGGTGCCGATAATGGGGTCGCCGCCGATGCCGATCGCGGTCGACTGCCCGATCCCGCGCTGCGTGAGCTGATGCACAGCCTCGTAGGTGAGCGTGCCCGATCGCGACACGATCCCGATCGAGCCTTCCTTGTGAATGCGCCCCGGCATGATGCCGATCTTCGCCTTTCCCGGCGAAATCACGCCGGGGCAGTTCGGGCCGATCAGCCGCGACTGCGAATTCTTCAGCCTGGCCCACACCTTCACCATGTCCAGTGTCGGAATCCCTTCGGTGATGCACACAATGAGCGGAATCCCTGCGTCCTCGGCTTCCAGAATGGCGTCGGCCGCAAACGGCGGAGGAACGAAAATCATGGTTGCATTGGCGCCCGTCTTGTCTACGGCTTCGGCAACAGTATTGAACACCGGCCAGCCCTCGTGCGTCGTTCCGCCTTTGCCCGGCGTCACACCGCCCACCACCTTGGTGCCGTACTCCGCGCAGCCCTTGGCGTGAAACGTGCCCTCTTTGCCGGTAATGCCCTGCACGATCAGACGCGTGTTTTTATCAACCAGTACTGACATTCAAAAGCTCCGGATACAAGTTATTAGCTGTTCGCCTTTAGCTATTAACTCTTGGTTACGGGCAAATGGTTGCAGCCGATCGAGCAGGATGCGGTAAAAGCTAAGAGCGAATCGCTGCAGCTAGCGGCTCGCCGCTGCTTTCACCACCAGCTCAGCGGCCTCCTTCATGGTTGCGCCCACTTGAAAATTCAGGCCGGACTCCTCAAGGATCTTGCGCCCTTCCTCCACATTGGTCCCTTCCAGGCGCAGCACGATGGGAACCTTCACGTCCAAATTGCGCGCGGCGGCCACCACTCCCGTCGCCAGCCGGTCAACGCGCAGAATGCCGCCAAAAATATTGATGAAGATGGCTTTTACGTGTGCGTCAGAAAGCAGAATCTCGAAGGCGTGCTCGATCTGCTCCTGCGTGGCGCCGCCCCCCACATCGAGAAAATTCGCGGGGCTTCCGCCCGCGTATTGAATAATGTCCATGGTCGCCATCGCCAGCCCCGCGCCGTTCACCATGCACGCAATCGTTCCGTCGAGCTTGATGTAATTCAATGCGTACTTGCTGGCTTCCACTTCCAGCGGGGCCTCTTCGGCAATGTCGCGCAGCGCCTTGATGTCAGGGTGGCGAAACAGCGCATTGTCGTCGAAGTTGATCTTGGCGTCGAGTGCGAAAAGCTTGCCATCGGTGGTGGTGATGAAGGGATTGATTTCGAGCAGCGAAGCGTCGGTTTCAATAAACGCCCTGTACAGGCTCTGGAAAAAACTCACCGCCTGGTTGATCTGCGCGGCTTTGAGGCCGAGCGCAAAAGCGAGCTTGCGCGCCTGCCATGCGCCGAATCCCACCGCGGGATCGATCGTCTCCTTGTAGATCGCCTTCGGATCCTTCGCGGCCACTTCCTCAATCTCCATGCCGCCTGCCTGCGAGGCCATGAACACCAGCTTGCCCGTCGCGCGGTCGAGCACAATGCCGAGATAGAGCTCGCGCTCGATCGCCGCCGTCTCCTCGATGAGCAAACGCTGCACCTTCTGCCCCTGGGGTCCGGT
>JASHQH010000127.1 GCA_030037635.1 Acidobacteriaceae bacterium | reverse complement strand
GGCCTTGGCCATCGCCTCCGGCGTAGGGAAGCGTCGGAACAGTTCGGGTGTGACCATGTTCACGCGCACGTCGGTGGTCTGCGCTGAGAGGATCGTCGCGATCAGCAGCTCAAACGGCGAGCGATGATGGAGCGCGGTTTCGGCATGCGGATACGCCTCGTCGAGCAGCTTGAGGATCTCGGCGACACGCTCGGGCGCGAGCGGGCGAGTGAACGATGTGGGGCCGGGTGGGGTCTTTTTTGAAACGGGAACCGTCTTTTTGGTTTGAGGGCCGGCGGTTTTCGGCGCCGCCTTGCGTTGCGACCGGCTCCTCGGGGCCGCGGCCTTCTTTTTCACTTTGAGTTGCGTCATCATGGCTCTTAAGAGGTGCTTCTGACTGATGGTACAGCGGGTGAGCAGAGTTTTGCTCTGTGCAGAAGTGCGGGCCGCGTGGGTGCGCCCGCGCATCGGCCTCGCGCTCGTCGCGGTGTTCTCGGCTACGGTGCTCTCGACCCCGCATCTGCGCGCGCAAGAACCTCCAGCCGCCGGCGCGAGCGCTGCCACGCTGCCGGCTTTTGAAGTCGCCACCGTCAAGCCCAGCCGGCCGGGCATGTGGCGCCAGGATTACGATACTGATGGCAACCGCCTCACCGTAATCAATTACACCGTGCGGCGCCTCATTCGCGAGGCCTACGGGTTGAAGTCGGACGCGCAGATTCTCGGCGGACCGAAGTGGATCGATCAGCAGGCGTTCGACATTGTAGCCAAGGTCGATGACGCCGAAGCGGCGAAAATGGACAAGATGAACGATGAGCAAAGCGACCGAGAGTGGGAGCTGATGCTGCAGTCCCTGCTTGCCGATCGATTCCAGCTGAAAGTGAGCCGCGGCGAGCGCAATTTGCCGGTCTTCGCCCTGGTCGTAGCCAGGCCCGGACCCAAACTGAAACACACTCCGGACACGATGGCCAACGGGCAGCAAGGCGATCCCGGAATCGACATCCACGGCGGAGAACTGACGGCGACCGCCGTTTCAATGGACAGCTTTGCCGACACGCTGACCGGCTTGCGCGACCTGGAAAATCGCGTGGTCATCAACCGTACGGGCCTGGCGGGCAACTTCGACTTTCAACTGGACTGGGCGCGCGACCGGGGCCAAGGCCCTTCGCCTGACTCGCCCTATCCGGGACTGTTCGCGGCGCTGCCTGAGCAGCTTGGCCTGAAACTGAAACCGGAGCGCAGCACCGTGGAGGTGGTGGTCGTGGAGGCCGCCGAAGAACCGACGGTGAATTGAGGAGTTAGAGTTTGCCCTCGAGCCACTCCGGCAGCTTCTCCGCCGGCAGTCTCAGCCCGACATAAAACTGCCCGAACAGCGCGTACACCGCGCTGACTTCGTCGAAGCGCATCTCGTAGATCAGCTTCTTGAAGATGACGGGATCGTCGGCGAAGAGCGTGACGCCCCACTCCCAATCGTCCAGTCCAATCGACCCGGTGATAATTTGCTTCACCTGGTCGGCATAACGGCGGCCGATCATGCCGTGCTCGTGCATCATGCGCTGGCGTTCGGCAAAGGGCACGGTATACCAGTTTGCGCTCACCGTGCGCGTGCGGTCCATGGGATAAAAGCAGAGATATTTGCTGTCGGGAATGGCGGGGAAGAGCCGTGGTTTCATTGCCTCGGCGCCGCGCTCGAGCGAGGAGGCGATTTCGGCGTTCCATTCCGGCGAGTGCGGTTCGAATCCTTTGGCCGCGGCGGCTTCGTAGGTCTTGCGCGTCGACTCGTAGAGGCCAAGCTCGACGACCGAGACGTAGGAGTGGGTGGGCGCCAGGAAGTCATAAAGCGGGGTCTGCGCAAAGGCCAGCTCAACTCGATTGAGCGCTTCGAGCGAGTCGCGGAAGTGGATGAGAATCAGGTCGCCTTTGTGGCCGAGCTCGGAGTAGATGGCGGATTGAAACGGAGCATCCATGCCTGAGCGCTCGAGCCTCTTCAAAGGCTCAACAGCCTCGGCCGCAATCTTTTTTCGCTCGCTCGGCGCGCAGCCACGCCAGGCCTTCCAGTCGAAGCGAAAGAACTGATGCAGGACGCTGGAGCCTTCAAGCGTAAGCGGGACGGGCGGAAAATCAGGCACCGAAGCCTCCTGAAGTTGCGGTTGAGCTACATTCCATCCTAGCAAATGAGAAATGCAGACGTGTGCAGAGGTTTTCGTCCGTTGCTAGCCGACGAAAACGCAAAAGTGCGTAAGCTCCGCCTTTATACTGAGAACGTTCATGACGGAAAAATTTCTGGCTCTGCTGGTGGAGTTCATAACCCGGGTGATCGGCGCCGGGGGTTACGCCGGCGTTGCTGTTCTGATGGGCATTGAGTCCGCGTGCATTCCACTACCATCGGAAATCATCATGCCCTTTGCGGGGTACGTAGCTTACCTGGGGCGGTTCAACCTGCTCTGGGCTGCCACAGCGGGCGCGGTGGGTTGCAACCTGGGCTCCGCGGTGGCGTATTGGATCGGCGCCAAGGGCGGGCGGCCGCTGGTGGAACGGTATGGCCGCTGGGTTCTGATGAGTCACCGCGACCTGGTGTGGATCACCGATTTTTTCGAGAAATACGGGTCGATCACTGTGCTCCTGGCGCGGCTACTGCCGATTGTGCGTACGTTCATCGCGTTTCCGGCGGGGATTGCCAAAATGAGCCAGTGGCGCTTTCACATTTACACATTTGTGGGATCGTGGCCGTGGTGTTTTGCACTGGCCTACGCAGGCATGAAGCTGGGCCAACGCTGGCACACCGATCCACGCTTCGAGCAGTGGTTCCACCGCTTCCATCTTGTGGTGGAACTCGCGCTTATTGTGCTCTTCGCGTGGTTCCTCTGGGCGCACCTGAGCCGCAGACGGCGTGAGGCAGCAAGCCAGTTGACGAGTTAGCAAGCCGGTGGGAAATCCACTCCGGACGCGAAGAAGCACGAAGGATAGCGAGTGCGGGTCGCTCGCGTTCGATTGGAACTGAAACTTGATTTCGAATTCATTCGTAAAGGACGGTTAGGAAAGCAATGGCAACGAAAGAAAAAGGCGGCAGAAAAATTGAAATTCCCGAGAGCGGCTCATCGCCGGCGGGGCGGAAGGCCGCCAGACAAAAAGTCGAGCCTGCGAAGGGCAAGTTGGGTGTGATGGTGGTGGGGTTGGGCGCGGTGGCCACCACCATGATTGCCGGCGTGGAGGCCATTCGGCGCGGGCTGGCCAAACCGATCGGGTCGCTGACGCAGATGGGAACCGTCCGCCTGGGAAAACGCACCGACAACAATTCGCCTTTGATCAAGGACTTCGTTCCGCTCGCCGATTTGAGCGATCTGGAGTTCGCCGGCTGGGACATCTTTGAAGACAACGTGTACGAGGCGGCGGCGCACGCACAGGTACTGAAGAGCGACACCTTGCGGCAGCTGAAGCCGCACCTCGAAAAGATCAAGCCTATGCCGGCGGTGTTCGACCGCTACTATGTGAAGCGGCTGAACGGCGCCCACGTGAAGAAGGGCAAGAACAAGCGCGATCTGGCCGACCAACTTATCGCCGACATTCGCGCCTTCAAGAAAACCGTGGACCGCGTGGTGATGATCTGGGCCGGGTCGACAGAGATCTTTATGGAGCCTGCAGCCGTTCACCAGTCGGTAGCGGCTTTTGAAAAAGGGTTGGAGAAAAGCGATCTCGGGATCGCACCGTCGCAGATTTATGCATACGCGGCGCTGAAGGAAGGCGTGCCCTTTGCCAACGGAGCGCCCAACCTGACAGTCGATATTCCGGCCATGGTGGAGTTGTCGAAGAAGAATGCAGCGCCGATTTGCGGGAAGGATTTCAAGACCGGCCAAACGTTTATGAAGACGGTTCTAGCGCCGGCGTTCAAGGCGCGCATGCTGGGCGTCAATGGCTGGTTCTCCACCAATATCCTGGGCAACCGCGACGGCGAAGTGCTCGACGAGCCGCAGTCCTTCAAAACCAAAGAGGAATCGAAGCTGGGCTCGCTCGAGTACATCTTCCAGCCCGAGATCTATCCGGACCTATACCAGGACATCTACCACAAGATTCGCATCAACTACTATCCGCCACGCGGCGACGAGAAAGAGGCGTGGGATAACATCGACATCTTCGGCTGGCTAGGCTACCCCATGCAGCTTAAGGTCAACTTCCTTTGCCGCGACTCGATTCTGGCTGCCCCCATCGCGCTCGACCTGGTGCTGTTTCTCGATCTGGCCAAACGCGCGGCGGAACTCAGGTCGATCGGCATTCAGGAATGGCTGAGTTTTTACTTGAAGTCGCCGCAGACCGCGCCGGGGCTCTATCCCGAGCACGATCTGTTCATCCAGTCGATGAAGCTCAAAAACACGCTGCGGCATATCATGGGCGCGGACCTGATCACGCACCTGGGGCTGGAGTACTACGACTGAGGCCGCACCAAACCGGTTCACTGCGCCGCGCTGAACGAATTCGCGAACTGCTGGGCGCTTTGCCGGAAAGCCGGGCTGTCGGGTCCGGCGGCTGTGATCACGTAATCGGTTTGTTGCGTGGGTTGGACGCTCCAGGCCAGGTAAGTCACTTGCCCGATGCGATAGATTACTTCGTCGGCAGGATAGCCTGCTAATCTTGCGTTGCCGATGCTGATAACCGTCGCCTGGGCGCCGGACTGGTTGCGGGCAAAGTCCTGCGGGGTCACGGTTTCTTGCGGCGAAGAAAACTGAAGAAAACTGAGCGTAAAGGTGAGTGGCGGCATTTGGACTACGTACACGGCGGCGCTTTCCGTGCTGTTGGCCGGATTCTCGAGCAGCCGCGGCTGCGCCGGCCACACGATGCTGAAATTGCCATAACGCTCCCTGACTCCGGATGGAGCTCCTTGCTGCTGGGCTGACATGCACAACAGGGGAGCGAAGACAAGCGCAGTCAGCAGGCAGGCCCGCAGCGTGAATCCTCGATTGCCCGATGGGTCCATCATTTCAAGAACCTCCTCGCTCACGGTTCCGATCCTGTTCGGACCACGGGGAAGGAGCGTTAGGGTTGATCCTCACTGCACGCGATCTGCATGGTTTTGTCAAGCAGATTTTCGTTTCACGCTGCTTCGCCATCGGGTATCGACACTTCGGGTGAAGCTGTGGAAAGCGGCGGCACGCACTCGTAAGCCGCAGTGACCCGAAGATGTCATACTGCGCAGCAAGGCAATGGCGTAACCTGATCTCAGCATGAATGATTCAGCGGTATTGCTGCTCGACTGTCCCGATCGCAAGGGGCTGGTGGCGCGGGTGTCGGCGCTGCTCTACGAGCACGGAGCCAATATTCTGCACGCCGACCAGCACATCGACCACGAGGCCGGCCTCTTCTTCATGCGTGTCGAATGGGCCTTGGGCCCTAGTCCTGCCGACGGCAGCCTTTCGGACGAGGGTCGTGCCGGGGGCAAAGAAACGCAAAAGTCGAAACCGTTCGACCTCGAGGCGTTCAGGGTAGCGTTTGGACTCCTGGCGGCGGAGCTGAAAATGCGCTGGAAATTGAGCGAGCGAACGCGACGCCCGCGTGTGGCGCTGTTCTGCTCGCAATATTTGCACTGTATGGCCGACTTGCTGCACCGCTGGCGTACGGGGGAGCTCTCGTGCGAGATTCCGCTCATTGTCTCGAATCACCGCGAGGTCGCAAGCCTGGCGGCATTTTACGGCGTGCCTTTTGAACATGTGCCGATGACGCCGGAGACGCGCGTGCAGGCGGAGGCGCGCCAATTGGAGCTGCTCGCGCGCAACGGAGTGGAGCTGGTTGTGCTGGCGCGTTACATGCAGATTCTTTCGCCAGAGTTTGTGGCACGATATCCCGCCGCAATCATTAATGTGCATCATTCCTTTCTGCCGGCGTTCACGGGTGCGCGACCCTACCACGCGGCGCACACGCGCGGCGTCAAGCTTATCGGCGCCACCAGCCACTATGTCACCGAGGTACTCGACGACGGGCCCATCATCGAGCAGGACGTGGCGCGCATCTCGCACCGCGACCAGGTGGAAGATCTTGTTGCGCGCGGCCGCGACCTGGAGCGCATGGTGCTTTCGCGGGCGGTCCGCTGGCATCTCGACCGGCGCATTCTCTGTTACGGCAACAAAACCGTCGTCTTCGATTAGAAGCAGGGAACAGGCAACAGGGAACAGGCAACAGGGAACAAGGGAGCAAGCCACCCATCGGGTGCAAATCGCCCGCTGGAGGCCCAGCAGGGAGCGAAGCCGTTTGTGGATGCCTGACGGGCGCGACGTCGACGCGACTTGCGCTGAGTTGGTGGCTATGCACTTGGCTATCACCCTTAATTTCTTCCATTTAGTGTGGTCGCAGCCGAAGCAGGCCGAGGGGACTTGTCAATGGGGGCGATTTTCGGTTATTTTACTAACCAGTTAGTTAAACAATGACGACCCATACCACGCACGAAGCTCAGGCAGACCGCTCAGCGGAGACGCGCAGCCGCATTCTGGACGCCGCGCTGAGCGAATTTGCGGGACATGGGCTTGCCGGAGCCCGCACCGAGCAGATTGCCGCAGCCGCGGGTGTGAACAAAGCGCTGCTCTACTATTACTTCGAAAGCAAGGAGAAATTGTACGCGGCCGCGCTCGAAATGGTGTCGGCGCGGGTGCGCGACCGGTCGATGTCCGTGTTTCTACGCGATGCCAGCCCCGGCGAGAAACTGCTGCGCGCGGCGCTCGATCACTTTGACCGGATCCTGACGCAGCGCGAATTCCAAAGCCTGATGCAGCAGGAGATGATGCGGCTGCACAAGGGCGAGGAGGGGCAGTTGCCCATCCTGGTGAAGCGAGTGTTCGCTCCGCTTCACGCCATGTACGAGTCGCTGGTGCGCGAAGGCATCGCGTCTGGCGAAATCATCGAGGCCGACTGGTTGCAGATAGCGCTGCTGGCATTGGGCGCGAACGTCTTCTATTTCTTGAGCGCGCCCGTGTGGCGGCTGGTGCTGGAGTTCGAGCCTTTCGACGAGAAAGAGCTGCGGGCGCGCCGAGCAGCAATGGTGGAATTGTTGGGCAAGGCAATCTTCACCGACCGCAAGCGCGGCGCCGAAGTGGCCGCCCGGGTGCTGGCCGATACGCCTATGCCCGACGTAACCGATTTCAAAGGTCTGAGGTGAACGCAAGTGAGTGCGCGCAATCGAGTATTCATCATTTTGGGAGTGCTGACGCTGGGATCGCTAATCTGGTACCTGGCCACCACGCCGCGCTCCAAGGATCTGCAGCTGATCGGAACTGTGGACGCCAACGAAGTCATCGTCAGCTCGAAGATCCCCGGCCGCATTCAAACGTTGACTGTTGAAGAGGGCCAGGATGTGAAGGCCGGCGAGCTGATCGCGGTAATTGAGAGCGAAGACTTGCAAGCTGCGCTGAAGGCCGCGCAGGCGACTGCGGTAAGCGATAGATGGAAGCTGAGCGGGGCGCTGGAAACAGAAGACCAGAACCAGGGGGAGACATCCAGCGGGACCATCAGCGCAGAGGCTCAAGTGAGGGCGGCGCAGGCCACGCTGGCGCAAGCGCAGGCAAACTACGAGCACCAGCAGGCAGACACCACCCGCGACGTGGCTCTGGCACAGCAGGGAATTGTGAGCGCGCAGGTGCGCGATGAAGAGGTAACGGCACTGCAGGCGGCGCAGGCAGCGGTAAATGCGGCAAAGGGAAATCTGGGAGCGGCCGAAGCGGCACTGAACCAGGCGCGGGCGCATGAGTTGCTGACGAAGGTCTCGGCGCGCACAGTCGACCAGTCACGCGCCGACGCGGCCAATGCGCGCGCGCTGGCGCAGGAAGCCCAGGTAGAGGAGAGCTACGCGCACATCGTGTCGCCGATCGACGGAAAAGTGGATGTATGGGCGGCGCGGCAGGGCGAAGTGGTGACGGAGGGCGCGCCCATTGTCACCATCATGGATCTATCGCAAACCTGGGTGTACGCGCCGCTGCCCGAAACGCAGGCGGACGCGGTGCAACTAGGCGACAGCCTGCGGGTGGTGATGCCGAGCGGAGACACAGTGAACGGCAAAGTGATTGCCAAGGCGGCCGAAGGGGATTTTGCCACGCAGCGTGACGTGAGCAGCATGAAGCGCGACATCAAGACCGTTCAGTTGAAGCTGCTCATTCCCAATCCCGGCGAAAAGTTTGTGCCGGGGATGACGGCCGAGGTCTATGTTCCCAAGGCGAAACTGGTGAAGCAGTGAGCGCGGCCACGAACGCACCTCCGGCCCTGAATGGCAACTGCGGCGGCAAACCCGTTGCTATCGAGGTCCAACATATCGTCAAGCGCTATGGCGACTTTGAGGCCGTCAAGGACGTAAATTTTTGCGTCGCCGAAGGCGAAATCTTCGGCCTGCTCGGCCCCAACGGGGCAGGAAAGAGCACACTCATCCGCATGATGACTACGCTCATTCCCGTGACTGCCGGGCGCGCGCTGGTTGCCGGTCACGATGTGAGCGAGGATCCCGACGACGTGCGGCGCATGATTGGCGTGATTCCGCAGGCGCTGACCAGCGACCAGGATTTGACGCTCGAGGAAAACCTGCTCATTTACGCTAAGCTCTATGGTGTGCCGCGCGAACAGCGCAAGAAAAACATCGACGCGGTGCTGGAAGCCGTGGACTTGACCAAGTGGCGCGATGCGCAAACCAAAACCCTCTCCGGCGGCATGCGGCGGCGCCTGGAGATCGCGCGCGGCCTGGTGCACAATCCGCGCATCTTCTTTCTCGACGAGCCGACCACGGGACTCGATCCGGTTTCGCGCATCGCGGTGTGGGAGATGCTGGACAAGTTGAAGACCTCGCGCAACCTGACCATGCTGTTGACCACCCACTACATGGAAGAGGCTGACAAATTGTGTGACCGCATCGCCATTGTGGACCACGGCAATCTGGTGGCGCTGGGCACACCCGTGGAACTGAAGAACAGCGTGGCCGGCGCGAACGTGGTGGAAGTGCACTTCGATCGCGAAGATGACGAGTGGCAGGGGCGGCTGGAGAAGATCGAGGACGTGACCAGCGTGGTGCCCGAAGGTTCCGGTTTCTATCGCGTGATTACGAAATCGGGATCGAAGACCACCATGCAGATTGTGGAACTGGCGGCCAGCCTGGGCGAGACGCTTACCTCGCTCAGCGTGCAAAACACCACGCTGGACGACGTATTCATTCATTACACGGGACGGCAACTGCGCGATGAGCAGGTGAAGCCCGTATTTATGATGCCGCCTCGGCCGGGAGCGCAGCCATGAACCGGATGTTCGCCATCGTCGAGCGCGAAATGCGCAAGTTTTTCCGCTCGCCTACGCTCATGATCATGTCTCTCATGATGCCGATTCTGCAACTGGTCATCATCGGCAACGCATTCGGGGGCAAGATCGTGGGCACGCACGTGGCCGTAGTAGACCACGACCAAGGGCCGCAGGCAATCAAGGTGCGCGAGGCGTTCGACGCCGTCGCCGCGAACATCAAAACCTTCACCACCATGAATTACGACAACGAGGTGCAGGCGCGCGAGGATGTTCGCACCGGGAAGATCGATGCGGCGGTGATTATTCCCGCGCAGTATTCGCGGCGCGTTTACGCGCAGGATGCGCCCGAACTGGGCATCGTGGTCGACAACTCCGATCTGTTCACGTCGTCGGCCCTCGAGGCGGAAATGCAGTCTCTGGTCGACGCCCTCAACGCGCCCCAGATTCAGGACCGGCTCACCAAGGCAATTGCGCTCGAAATCGTTGAGCTTTACCCGTACGTGAATTATCTGAAGTACCTTCTGCCGATGACGGTGGCGCTGGCCATGTACATCTCCGTGATGATCGGCGGCGGCATGCTGTACATCGACGACAAGGCGCGCGGTGTGCACGAGGGCTACTTGGTCACGCCCATCACCAAGCTGGAACTGGTTTTCGGGCTGAACATTGCCGGAGCCATGAAGGCGACGCTGAGCGGCATTTGTATAGGAGTCATCGGATCGCTCATCGCCGGCCTGGGCGTTGTGTTTCATCCCATGATCATGATGCAGATGTTGAGCCTCATTGTTGCCGGCTCCATCGCGTTCAACGGCATGATGTTTCTGCTCATGGTGCGCGTCGACGACCCGCTGGTGCCGCGCGCCATGTTCGGAGTGCTCAACGTCCTCCTGTTATATCCCTCCGGCGCCATGTATCCCATCGCGTCGTTCCCCAAGTGGATGCAGGCGATTGGCGTCATCGATCCCTTCACCTACGTCATTCACGGCTTCAAAGCCGTCCTGCTGAAAGACGGAGGCTGGGTCGCGATCTGGTCGGACATCCTGTTTCTGACGGTCTTTGGCATCGCCACATTGCTGGTGGCGACGCCGCTGTTCAAGCGCACGCTGTAGCTTCGGTGATTCTTATTGCGTTGGCAGCTGCGCGGCGGGCTGCGCAGTGGCTGGAGCGGTGCTGTCGCCCTGCTTGGTGAACTGAAAGCTGCAGGGACGGCCGAGGATGCCGGCGCCCTCGTCGCGCTTGCCGGTGCCTGACGTATCGGTGAACTTGGCCTCGATATAGTAGTCGTATTTGTTGCCTTTCATTTGGGTCACAAGGCCTGCCTTTCCTTTCTGCACTGTGCCCTTGGCATGCAGCTTGGCGCTGCCGTCGGGGTTAACGGGGCCGTCGATAATCAGGTAACCGGGGCCGCCCTCCTCGCCGTGTTGGCCATGGAAGGCGCCATTGGCGATGGTGCTGACGAATGTCCACTTGTACGCAGGCATGTATTCGCTGGCATCGCACGCCATGTTTGTCGTCCAGGTTCCGTCAAAATGAGTATTCGCAGTCTGAGCCCAAAGCAGCATCGGGAAGGACACGGTCGCCAGACACACCGGTTTCCACACTTGCATGGTTCGACCTCCTGTGGAAGCAGGATATGCTGAGCAGCGGTGCAGTTGACAAGGGATTTTTTCCCGGACCAGATAAGAAATTGTGGAGACGAACGGAGGCCGGAAACATTATAGAGAGTCTAGGGCTCAGGAATTTCCCAGCACCTGTTCGTAGAAACGCAGGTACTTCGGCACCACGAGATTGGCGCAGAAGCGTTTCTGCGCGGCTTTCCGGGCCGCCTCACCCATGGCCTTGAGGCGGGGCGGATCGTTGAGCAGGGACAATGCTCCCGCAGCCATGGCGTCGACTTCGCCTACGGGATAGAGCAGGCCGGTGACGCCGTCGTCGATGAGTTCGGGAACGCCGCCGACCAGGGTGGCGATGGCGGGGACCCTGCAAGCCATGGCCTCGAGCGCGGCCAGGCCGAACGACTCCATCTCGCTGGGCATCAGGAGCAGATCGGCAAGGGCAAGAAGCTCGCTGACGCGTTCCTGCTTGCCAAGAAAGTGGACGCGATGGTGGATGCCGAGATAATGGGCCAGCCATTCAGCTGAAGACCGGTCGGGGCCGTCTCCGATGAGGATCAGTTGCGCGGGGCGCTCGCGAACCACGCCGGCAAAGATCTTCACCACGTCGGTGACGCGCTTGACGGGGCGGAAGTTGGAAAGGTGCATGAGGATGGACTCGTCGGGCTGCGCGAAACGATGGCGGCGTTCGCACGAATTTACGTTTTGGGGGTCATCTTCGGCAGGTTTATACACGTCGCAGTTGACGAAATTGGTGATGGTTTCAATGGGCCGCGTCACATCGAAATCGGCGATGGTTTTTTCGCGCAGGTAATTGGAGATGCAGGTAACGCCGTCGCTTTCCTGAATGGCGTAGCGTGTGATTGGCAAATAGCTGCGGTCGAGGCCAACCAGCGTGATGTCGGTGCCGTGAAGTGTGGTGACGAAGGGCAAGCGGCGGCCGCGGGCGGCGAGCATCTGGCGGGCCAGAAGCGCCGAAACCGAGTGGGGGATGGCATAGTGCACGTGGAGCAGGTCGAGAGAATAGTATTCGGCGACTTCAGCCATGCGCGACGCCAAGGCCAGGTCGTAGGGCGGAAATTCAAACAGCGGATAGTTGGAGACAGGAACCTCGTGGTAGAAGATTCCGTCGCTGCGGTCGTTGAGGCGAAAGGGCTGCGAGTAGGAAATGAAATGAATCTCGTGGCCCAGCGCAGCCAACTCGATACCCAGCTCAGTGGCGACCACCCCAGAGCCGCCGTAAGTGGGGTAGCATGTGATCCCGATGCGCATGGAGCCTTCTTAGATTGAAGCGGATTGTTGAGAAAAAACCAACCGATTGCCGAAACGGCAACCTGTTGCTTGATTCCAAAAACTGTAAACTGTTTCAACGCCTACGGAAATCCTACAGGGGCCCGCCCGGTTCCCAAAACTGAGCAGTTCCATGATGGAGCTTGTCAAACAGCCGCTCGTGTGAGTGATTACCGGTTGATTTACCTGCACCCCGAGCTTTGGCGGGATCGTGAAGCTATCAACTTCTGCCTGGATGGACGCTGTATACGGTTTGAATGGGCAAAACCGTGAAAGGCTGGAGGCGGCGTAACAGAATTGCTGGAGCTATGCCGACTTGCGGAAGCAACGCGTAGCAACCCGCCGCGCTCGCCGCCTGATTCAACGCTTCTAAGACCAGTATGCACAGAATGGGGAAATAATCTGCAAAGTTGCAGGGAAAAATTTTGGACCCCAAGCTGCTCCGGTCGGAATGAAAATGGAATCTTGGCCGCCGCTCAGGCCAACCCGGTTTTGTGCCTTGACAGCAACCAACGTCGTCATACACGGAATGACAGCCGGTTAGGAGGGTCACCCCGATTCGTGGGGCCCCAAGCTGCTCTGCTTGGAAGGACAGTGGAATCTTGGCATTGGATTTTCTCTATTTTTGGAGGATGGCGTCATGGTCGCGAGCGACTGTTTCGGTGAAGCTCATGTGAATTCCGTGCCTGGGACGGAGGATCACCATGGGGCGCGGCTCGATGGCTTGGCCCGGAGATAGTTGAAAGTCATATTTCCTGAGAAGAACGCTGAGGATCATGAGCATTTGCAGCATGGCGTAGTTGCCGCCGATACAGCCGCGTGGTCCGGCGCCGAATGGCAGATAGGTAAAAGGCGGTTGCAGCTTTTCGTTCTCTCTGGTAAAACGCCCGGGATCGAAACTCTCAGGGTTCGGCCAGTATTTCGCGGCATGGTGTGCGCCGTAAACGAACACAATGACCATGGTTCCCCGGGGTATGTCGACGTCGTCGGCGCGGTCATCGGCAACAGGCATGCGGTCGACCATCCAGAACGGCGGATAGAGGCGCAGTGCCTCCTGAATGACCTGAGTGATAAACCCAAAGCGGGGAACGTCGGTATAGCGCAGGGGCGCATCGCCGAGCACGGAGTCGAATTCCCGCCGCACTTTTTCAAGACATCCGGGATGCGTGCTTAAGAGATAGAACAGCCAGGATAGCGCGTTGGATGACGTTTCGTGGCCGGCAACGAGCAGTTGCATGCTTTCGCTCAAAACCAGCTCGTCGCTCATGCCCTTGCCGTCGCTGTAGCGGGCGTCCATCAAGGTCTGGAGCAGATCGTGGCCGGGCTCCTGGTTGCGACGCTGCTTGATGTAAGCCATCAGGATGCTGTCGGCACGGGCGCGCATCTGCTCATGTTTGCGCAGGTCGCCGGAAAGGGCGAACCATGGATTCATGTAGGGTTGAAGGGTTTGCCGAACGATGAACTCCTGGACGGTGCCGATGGTGTGACTGACCAAGTCGATATCCTGGTCCTTCAATTTGGCGCCAAAGAGCGAGCGGGCGACCATGGAGAAGGTGATCTTCATGAGGTGAGGGTAGATATCGACGGGGCCGAGGCGGACCTGGGCATCGAAACCCCGCAGCGACTCGGCGA
>JASHQH010000126.1 GCA_030037635.1 Acidobacteriaceae bacterium | reverse complement strand
ACGCGCTCGGTGACGGCCAGGTTCTTCACCCCTTTGCCGCCGCGCGCCTGCAGGCGGTACTCCTCCACGTCGGTGCGCTTGCCAAAGCCGTTTTCCGTGACCGAGAGAATGCGGTAGGCGCCGGGCGCATGCTCGCGCGGGGTCACGGCCACGCCCACCACGTAATCGTTCTTCGACAGTTCGATGCCGCGCACGCCGTACGCCGGACGGCCCATGGAGCGCACATCGGCCTCATCAAAGCGGATGCCCATGCCCAGGTGCGTGGCCAGGAAGATGACCTGCGACCCGTCAGTGATGCGCGCGGCCACCAGCTCGTCGTCGGCGTCGATGCCGATGGCGATGATGCCGCGGGCCATCACGTTGGAAAAATCCTTGAGCGGCGTCTTCTTCACCGTGCCCTTTTGCGTGGCGAAGAAGACATACTTGTTTTCTTCCTCGAGATCGCGCACGGGCAGAATGGCGCGCACGTTTTCCCCTTGCTGCAGGTCGAGCAGGCTCTGCATGGACTTGCCCTTGCCCGCCGCGCCCACGTCGGGAATCTCATACACCTTGAGCCAGTAGACGCGCCCGGTGTTGGTGAAGCAGAGCAGGTAGGCGTGCGTGGAGTCGATGATGAGCTGCGAGACGAAATCCTCCTCGCGCGTCTTCATGCCGGTGCGGCCGGTGCCGCCGCGCCGCTGCTGGCGATAGATGGAGATGGGCGTGCGCTTGAGGTAGCCCTGATGGCTGACGGTGACGGCGACCTGCTCGTCGGCGATCAGGTCTTCAAGCTGGATTTCGGCGCTCTCGTCCACGATTTCGGTGCGCCGCTTGTCGCCGAACTTCTCGCGAATCTCTTCAAGCTCTTTTACGATGACCGAGCGCAGCTTCTTTTCGCTGCCCAGGATCTCTTCGTACTCGGCGATCCTGGCGCGGATTTCCTTGAGCTCGTTGAGCAGTTCGTCGATGGAAAGCTGCGTGAGGCGGTAGAGCTGCAATTCGAGGATGGCGTCGATCTGGCGCAGGCTGAGGCCCTTTTCCTCGTGGGCACCTGGCTCGCGGTCGAGCCGAATGACGATGTCTTTGCCCTTGCCCCACGCGTACAGGTTCTCGCGCGCTTCGGCCCGCGAAGCGGACCCGCGAATGATCTTGATCACGGTGTCGAGGTTGTCGAGCGCGATCTTGAGGCCTTCGAGAATGTGTTCGCGCTCGCGCGCTTTGCGCAGCAGGAAAACCGTGCGCCGCTGCACCACGTCGATGCGATGGTCGATGAAGACCTGGATGGCCTCGGCGAGGCCCATCTCGCGCGGCTGGCTGTTGACCACGGCCAGGAAGATCATGGAGAAGCTTTCCTGCAGCTGCGTGTGCTTGTAGAGCTGGTTGAGCACAATCTCAGGCTGCGCGCCGCGCTTGAGGCCGATGACGAAGCGCATGCCGTCGCGGTCGCTCTCGTCGCGCGTGCGGTCAGGGCTGATGTCGATATCGGAGATGACCTTGTTTTCGACCAGCTCGGCGATGCGCTTGAACAGGGTGGCCTTGTTCACCTGGTAGGGCAGCTCGGTGACCACCAGCGCCTTGAGGTCCTTGGTCACGCTTTCGGTGGCCACGCGTGCGCGCATCAGGAAGCGGCCGCGGCCGGTGCGGTAGGCGTCAACGATGCCTGCGCGGCCGTAGAGAATGGCGCCGGTGGGGAAATCGGGCCCGTGCACGTGCTTGAAGACTTCGGCCAGACCGCCCTTGGGGTTCTTGACCAGCGCGATGGTGGCGTCGACCACCTCGGTCAAGTTGTGCGGAGGAATGTTGGTGGCCATGCCCACGGCGATGCCGTTTGATCCGTTGACGATGAGATTCGGAACGCGGGTGGGCAGGACCGAGGGCTCCTCAGTGGACTCGTCGTAATTGGGCACGAAGTCCACGGTTTCCATCTCGATGTCGGCGAGGAGTTCGCCGGCAATGCGTTCCATGCGGCATTCGGTGTAGCGCATGGCGGCGGGCGGGTCGCCGTCGATGGAGCCGAAGTTGCCCTGCCCGTCGACCAGCGGATAACGCAATGTGAACGGCTGCGCCATGCGCACCAGAGTGTCGTAAATGGCAGAGTCGCCGTGGGGATGGTAGACACCCATGGCCTGGCCAACGACCTTGGCGCACTTGGTGTACTTTTTGTTGTACTCCAGGCCCATCTCGCTCATGGTGTAAAGGACGCGGCGATGGACGGGCTTGAGGCCGTCGCGAGCGTCGGGCAGCGCGCGTCCGATGATCACCGACATGGAATAGTCGAGATAGGAGCGGCGCATCTCCTCTTCAATGTTGATAGGAACGAGGTTCGTGCCGCCGGGAGGGTTCGGACCGTCGAGGGGGAGCTGGGGATTCTGATCGTCTGGCATAGTTTGGTGTCCGCGAGCTGGCGGTGAAAGTCCGGAGAAAAGCGGGGCCGGTTCCGCAGGACGCTGTATCTATTTTATTGGCTCGAAGCGGGTTTCGGCAAGGCGGATGGGAGGAAATAACCCTTTATTTTTGTTTGAATTATCGATGAACGCGGCCTTCGTGTCCCATTTCGCAAGTTCGACAGGCGGGAAGCGCTGTTCTTGCCCAAGATTTAAGAGCCTCCGAGCCACCTCCGCACGAAATGGCCTCTTCTCTTCTGTGCGGTTCTGAATTCCGAGAGCGGGATCGAGGTTGGAGTCTTGAGCGATCGCGCTACGCCAGCCCCGGCAGGCTCAGCACGCAAAGCACTGCCTGCAGGGCGACCAGAGCGCCTGCTGCAACCCGCGCCAGGCGCCCGCGCGGGCCCTCGTAGGCGTCGGCAAACACGCCGCCGACAAAAGTGATGAGAAAGGGAAGCGACCAGAGCCAGGGGCTGCCGGGGGCGCCGGTCATGACGAGCACCATGCAGACTACGCCGCAGAGCAGCGGAACTGTGTTGCCAAAATAGCGTGACCGGCGCGCTAAGAGGTACAGAACGATGGCAGCACAGCAAGCCACGGCGACGCCGGAGTTGGTGAGCGTGCTGAAGAATCGCTGCGCGGGATCCAATGAAACCCACAGAAATCCTGCGGATGATCGAAAGACGTAACTGAAGGCGTCGGGCGAAAAGCCGTAGCACGCAAACAAGAGCAGCAGAGCGCCCGCCACAGCCGCAAGCACCACGGGCAGGATTTGGCTGCGATGCCCTTCGGCCACCCAGAGCATAGCCGCCAGCCCCAGCAGGGCCGTAACGGGCAGCGTGGCGATGTGCGCGGCCGCCGCTAGGCCGAAGATCACCGTCAGCATAACGATGCGCGGACGCCATTTTCGACGCGGTCCTTGCATGGCGTGGGCCACGCCAATGCAGGTGTACACGCCGCCATAGACGCCCAGCGCGGCAAGCACATCAGCGTCGGGCGCAACGCAAGCCTTCAGGATGGCCGGGGAAAAGCAGTAAAGCGCCAGCGCCGTGTAGCCGCCGAGGTTGCCGTAGAGGCGGCGCGTGACCCACCAGATGCAACCGCCGAGCACAAAACCTGCGAATAGGAAGGGCAATCGCATGAGGAGGAGGATGTGCGTCATCTGATGGCGGAGTTCCCAGGTGCTGAGTTCAGCACCCGAGCTTTGCACGACTCGGTTTTCCGGTTTGCGAAAGATGTCGAGCGCGCGCTCCGCCAGCAGATTCAAGGTGAGGGGAAGGCCAGCCAGGCGGTAGACGAGAATGCCGTCGTGAATGTTGCCGCAGGAGGTGTAGTAGCCGGCCAGCGGCGAAGGCTTTTCCCAGGTTTCGCGGCCGCATCGCGCGTATTGGTAATCGCGATCGGTGAGCGTCTGGCGGCTGATGAGCCAAAACCCCTGGATAAGAAACAGAGCCAGCAGGCACGCGGCAATCCGTTGCGGCAGGTTGAATCGAAAGCGGCGAAGAACTTTAAACCGGTGAGCCATCACGTTCGAGGCAACCTACCAGTCTAAACGCGTCGCGTGGCGATGCCTTAACCCGGTAGATTGAAGCTGACCCGCTAGGTTTAACCCATGACGCAAAAAAGCCGCTCCGAAGAGCGGCTCTTTTGCCTTATCGGCCGTTTGCTAGTTGAAAATTGCGCCTACAGTGTCGTCGTAGGTCAGATTGACTTCGCAGGTGTTGGGACCGGCCGCGGTGACCGCCGAGGTCGCGACGCAGTTGTATGACCATCCGCCGAAGGCTCCAGCGCCAGCCGGCGCCGTCAGGGTGACGGTGGTGCCTACGGGATAGGTGGCAACGCAAACCGAGCCGCCAAAGCCGGCAGCGCTCGATCCGGGCCCGCAGTGGAGCACGTCGGGTGTGCCCGTGGCGGAGGGCGCCGTGACCAGCCAGTCGGTGGTGTTCAGGCCCTCGTTGTAGACGGTCAGAGTGGAAAGCAGTGCCGAGGCTTCGGAGTCTGGATAGCAGGAACCGGCAGTGGTCGGGGTGGGCAGAACCAGCGGACAGCTGAAGGTGGCTGTGGCGGTTTGGATCGATCCAGTGGTCGGATCGGTTGCCTCAGCAATAATCGTCGCGCTGCCAACTCCGTCGGCGGTGACAACGCCCGCATTGGCTCCGCCGCTGGGAGTGCCTGTTCCGTTGGTGTTCACGGGGAACACGCTGGGTGCGGAGGTGAGCCAGATGACTGAGTTGGTGAGGTCCCTGACCGTCGGACTTGTCGAATACGTTCCAATGGCAAGGAACTGCCCTTGATCAAGCAGGTTGTCTACTGAAATCGTGCTGGGAATGATGGTGAGCGAGAGCAGCGGCTCGGGCGCGGCTGTCAGCGTTACGTCGACGCTGGCGTTAGCTGAAACCAGGGAGCCGTCGGGGTTGGTCAATTCCGCCACGATGGTGCTGGTGCCCTGGCTCACGCCGGTCGTGATTCCGTTTCCTGAAGCCTGGCCGGAGGTGATCGTTGCAATCGATGGAATGGTTGAACTCCAAGTGATCTGCGGCGAATTGGTGACGTCCTCTTCCAGGCCGGTGGTTCCTGAGGTGGCGAGAGCGATGAATTCGCCAGTCTGGCCCGAGGCCGAGACCGACTGAGAACTGGGAACGATGGTCACCGCGGTGTACTCTTCAGTCGTTCCGCCCAGCACGGTAAATGTTGCCGTCGCGGTCAGCGTGGTTCCATTGGTCGTATAGAGCGCGGTAATCGTCACGGTGCCCTGGCCCACCGCGGTGGCATATCCTGTGGTGGCTCCGATGGTGGCGATCTGCGCGCTGCTCGAGCTCCAGGTCACGAGGTCGGTTACGTCGACCGTGGCGCCCGAGGAGAGCGTTCCGATGGCGAGAAATTGAGTGGTTTGCGTGGGCACAGCCACCGACTGCGAACTGGGAATGATGGAGATCGAAACCAGAGTGGATCCGGGCGGAACTCCGCTGCCCGACGAACTCCCGCTCACGGTAACCGTTGCGGTTGCCGAAATGATCCCCGTATAGCCGTTCATGCTGGCGGTGACGGTCGTCGTTCCTGCGGAAATGCCGGTGACCACCCCAGTGGCGCTGACCGTGGCCACTGCCGGCACGCTCGAGGTCCAGGTCACTGAGTCGGTGTCATCCTGCGTCGTCGACGGATGATTGCTTCCATGCCCGATGGTTCCCGTCGCCGTTAATTGCGCGGTCTGGCCGACGTTCAGCGATGCAGTCGTCGGAGAGACGACAAGGGAATCGACTAATGGATTGGTGCAGCCGGCAAACGCGAGCACAAATCCGATCAGTCCGATAAGGAGGAGGAGACGTGGCGAAATTCGATTAAGCATGTTTGACTTCCCGAATCTGCAGCCGGCATTGACGCTAAGACATCATCGATAGGGCAGACTCTTCATGTCGGTATGCATCGAATATAGGCCAGACGCACATGGCGCCGCCCTTCCACGAAGGTGTTACCTTTGGGTGCGATGCATCAAGAAAGTCAACAAGCATTTTGGGCAACGGTCTGGCTATCTCTCGCGCGGCCAAGTCATTGGCGCACAACGAGAAAGCGGGCCGCGCGGCAGCTCAAAAATTTCTGCCGGAAACACGGCCCACGGCGCGATTTTCCGCGTTCTTGACGTGTGAAAAAAGTGGTTACCGAGGTGCTCCTTACCATTTCACAAGAATCGCGAAGATCACCATCTGTTGATCGCGGCGCATGTCTGGCTGCCAGAGCGTTAGAGGTCCCGCACCGTAGCTGGCAACGGCGAGGGGTGAACCGGCCGGCGGAACTGCGCACATCGCTTTGGCCTGGGCGATGTTGTATGCGTACTGCGCTGTATAGCTCATGCCTGGATAGTTGGTGTAGCCCATGCCCGAGTCATACGACGACGAGCCGTTGGTGCACGTGAAGTCGCCGGGACTGCCGATGGGCGCATTGGTCGATCCGCCGGGGGGCGTCGAGCCGCCGCGACCTGCCCAGTACGGCACATCCGAGTGCCGGTAGCCGTACTCCACTCGATAGGTGATGAACTGGCGCGGCATGAAGTCGTAGGTGATCGTGCCATCTTCGCCGTGGTAAGGCTGGCCTGGATCCTCGGGGAAATAGGCGCTGCCGGTTACCGCCGTGGCTCCGTTGATGGGCGGCAGCAGCACCAGGTAACGGCCGGGGTTGTTTACGTAACCGCCGCCGGCCGTGATCGCATAACGGTCCTTATCGAACCACCAGCGGTTGTAAGCCATCCAGCCGAGGAAACTCTGCTTGTAGATTGGCGTAGCGGCCACTCCGGGGCTCGCCGGAACATAAATCTTGTGACCGGCCGATCCCATGCAGGCCACACCGGCGCCCTCCTCGCATCCCGCGTCGGCGGTAATTGAGAACGCCATGCGATTCAGCGTGCTTCCCGGCTTGTCGTAGTATTTCAGCTCAAAACTGTTGTCGGTGTGGAAGCGCGTGCGCCCCTCGACGCCGAAGTCATCCTCGCCCATGCCGTAGTTGTTGGAGATGATGTTGATGTTGCCCGTGGGCGTGTATTTGATCTGTCCGCCCAGGCCAGGCTTGCCGCCGTAGCGCGCATACGATTGCCAGCCGTTGATAAACCACGGTTCGATCTTCAAGTGTTGGGTGGGAAAGAACTGGGTGCGCTCGCCCATAAAGAACCAGGGCGTGTTGGATGAGACGAATGACGGCTGGTACGCCCAGTTATCGAAGTTGTAATAGCTGAACAGGCCGATGTAGGACATGAAGATGCCGGCGTCCACATTGATGCCGTGCATCTTGTCCCAGTGGTAACCGCCGTAAGCCTCGGCAAGATACCGGTAGGCGTTGTCCAGATCCCATTGCCCGCGGCTCACGCTACCGTCGTTGCGCGGCGTGGTTACTGAATACTCGCCGAACTGCGTCATCAGGCGCGCGTGCACGTGGTCGATCAGCAGGTCGCCGCCAAAGCCGAGCTGCTCCAGTTGCACCTCCTGCGAACGGAAGACCTCGCTCGATCCGCTGATGGTGTCGTCCTTGGGATGGTTGAAGTCCAGGTTGTAATTGGCGTCGACGCGAATCTCGGGCGTGAAGTACTTGGTGCACAACGGGCAATCGATGGTGCGCGGATTGCCATTCAGCCAGCCCCAGTAGTAGTCGGCAAACGGCGTCACGTGATCCACTGGTGGCGGCGCGGGCGCGGCGGCCGGCGTGGTTGCTGGTGCGCTCTGGGCAAGCGGAATGATTGGCGCCGCGGTTGCAGCGACGGGCGCAACCGCTGCCCGCAAAGCATCAACATCGTGCTCGTAGGCTTTGATGGCGTCGGACGAAACGGCATCCGCCTGCGTGCGCGCCTGCAACTCGGCCTTCAACTCCGCAATTTCGGCTCGCATTTCCGTCATTTCTTTCACCAGCTCGGCGGCAGTGATCTGGTTGATGTCGCTTGCCGCAGTGGCTGTGGTGCGCGTGCCGTCGGGCGCGACCGTTGCAGAGCCGGATGCACTGCCGGCGTTGGCGGGCGGGTCAACGTGGGCGGTTAGCACGCCTGCCGTGCTTGCAGCCGGTTGATCCTGCTGCGCCATTCCTGAAAGAGAGATGAGTGCAAGACAGGCTCCTGCTGCGACAGGAACGATTCTCCAGACTTTCGTTTTCATAGAGCCTCCCTTTTCATATGGATTCTGAGAACCAGAGATTGCTTTGCGCGCGAGCGCGATTTTGGATACAGCTTTCGCAATCGCTTTTCTCGGCGTTTCGATTCGGTTGGTTGGTTCGTCACGACCGGACTGCCCGCGGGTGGTATGACCCCAAATTCGGCGAACTGGAATGAAGAAAGCATGAAGATGAAGAATCCGCCCGCAATAATCCCATAAGAACTTATGAAATCCTTACGGATTGCTTGCAAAACGTTCCTCTGCCGGTGATTTGCCACGGTCGCCTTTGCTCCATCTGCCGCGAGAGGCTACACTTTCGAATGAGCATGACCATCGCCCGCGACACCCCTCCTGATCGTTTGGTCAGCGCCGCACGCGCCGACGAGGAACAGAGTTTTGAGCTCAAGTTGCGGCCACGCTGGCTGCGCGAGTTCATCGGCCAGTCCAAAGCCAAGGAGCAGCTCGCCATTGCGCTCGAGGCTGCCAAATCCCGCGGCGAAGCGCTCGATCACGTGCTCCTCTTCGGCCCTCCGGGCCTGGGCAAGACCACCCTGGCCACCATCGTCGCCAATGAGCTCGAAGTCGGTTTTCAGCAAACCTCGGGTCCGGCTCTGGTCATCCAGGGCGACCTGACCGCTATCCTCACCAACCTGCGCGAGCGCCAGGTGCTCTTCCTCGACGAGATCCACCGCCTGCAACCCGTGCTTGAAGAAAAGCTCTACACCGCGCTGGAGGATTACAAGCTCGACATCATTATCGGACAGGGTCCGGCGGCGCGCACCCACGTGATGGAGCTCAAGCCCTTCACCTTCGTCGGAGCCACCACGCGGCCGGGTCTCATCAGTTCGCCACTGCGCTCGCGCTTCGGCATTCTGCTGCGCCTGGAATTTTACACAGAAGAGGACCTGCGCATCATCGTCGCGCGCTCCGCCGAGGTGCTGCAGATTCCCATCGATCGCGACGGAGCGGCCGAGATTGCGCTGCGC
>JASHQH010000125.1 GCA_030037635.1 Acidobacteriaceae bacterium | reverse complement strand
TGCCTGTCTTTTAGCCGTGTTGGAAGTCTACATTCCCCACCCGGTTTCGTGCACGGGACCCCCGAATAGCGGTGGGTCAGCTCGAATCAGCCGGGTGCCCCATCCCCGGGGCCCCCACAGATTGGTCCTCGTCTGTGGGGTGGATCGAAGCTCTGCTTGGGTGGGGGCGGGACTCTGCTCCCGCACAGACTCCGAATGCCCGTCTCCCGCCGCAGATAAACCAACCGATCCGCGGGTGCCCCATCCAAGCTCTGCTTGGGTGGGGGCGGGACTCTGCTCTCGCACAGACTCCGAATGCCCGTCTCCCGCCGCGTCAGCGCCCGGCGACCGCTCTTCGTCGCGCGGGTGCCACACCATCCTCGCCTCCGAACTCCTCTCCCAATTTCCAAACCAACATGGGTGCCCCATCCAAGCTCTGCTTGGGTGGGGGCGCGACTCCGCTCCCGCACAAACTCCGAATGCCGGGTGCCACGTGTTACGCCCGCAAATCTTGAGTCCGTCTTGCAGGGGCACGACTTGCCGGGGTCCCCAGCGACAGGTCTTCGTCGCTGGGGTGGCTTGAATCGTGCCGCAAATTGCCGGAAAAAAGAGAGGGGCTTTAGCCACTGAGGGACACGTCCTGCCAAGGTACCGCCCGGCAGCGACAGCCCAAGTTCGATAAACTACAATAAAGAACCGCACTGGGGATTTTCCGCATCCATAGGTGGTACCGCCATTTTGGGCCGCCTACCGACTCCATCCATCACCACGTGAGCAAGGTTGAAATTGCCGAAACATTCCTGCAAAACTACAATTCGTCCGATTGCCGCCGGGGTCGTGTTGGGTTTTGCCTGCCTCGCATGCGGGCCTGCTCAGGCGCAGACGGCGCCCATTCCGGCGCCCCCCGCGCCATCACCTCCCACCGCGGCCAATTTCAACGGCAGCGTGACCAAAGGCCAAGCCTCGGCCCAGACCATCGACCTGTCGCTCGACGAAGCCATGCAGTGCGGCCTCCAGGCTAACCTGGGAATTATTCTCAGCAGCAACGTCGCCCAAGGAGCTCGCGCTGAGCGCATGAGCGAGCTGCAAACACTGCTGCCTTCCGTGGATTTCAATGCCAAGGACGCGGCCATGGAGACGGATCTGCCCGCCGAGGGACTGCGCATTCCCGGCTTCCCCACGATCATCGGCCCATTCGGATTTCAGGACGTGCGGGCCTCGCTCACCTGGTCGGTGGTCAATGTCTCCTCGCTGCGCACTTACCTTGCCGCGCGGCATAATTTTTCCGGGGCCGAGCTCTCCGCGCAGGACGCGCGCGATCTGGTGGTGCTCACCGTGGGCAACGCCTATCTGCTGGTGCTGGCTGACGAAACTCAGGTCACCAGCGTGCAAGCCCAGGTGGCCACCGCGAAAATCTCTCTCGACCAGGCCGTTGACAATCACCAGGCCGGAACAGCGCCGCTGCTCGACGAGCTGCGCGCTCGCGTCGATTACCAGTCCCTCGAGCAACAGCTCATCGCGGCGCAGGACTCGCTGGAAAAAGACAAGCTGGCCCTGGCGCGCACCATCGGGCTGCCGCTTGCGCAGAGTTTCAACTTGAGCGACAAGGCGCCCTATGCGCCGTTTGACCAGATGGACGCAGAGAAACTGATTGAGGCCGCCAAGGCCAATCGCAAGGACCTGGCCGCGCTGGTCGAGCAAACCGCGGCGGCAGCCGAACAGCGCAAAGCGGCCACGGCCGCGCGCTTCCCCACCTTGGAAACCGACGCCGACTACGGCGACATCGGCACCAATCTCGCGCACTCGCACGGCACCGTGGATGCAACCGCAACCTTGAGCGTGCCCCTGTTTGCTGAATTCGCCCTGCGCGGCGAAGCCCAGCAGGCCCAGGCGCAGCTCGATACCGCCCAGGCGCAGCTCAGTGACAGGCAGGCCCAGGTCGAGGCCGACGTCCGCGACGCGCTGCTCGACATTGCCTCGGCGCAGAAGCAGGTCGACGTCGCGCAGTCCAGCATGGAGCTGGCCAACGAGGCTCTCAAAGAGGCGCAGGAACGCTACGCCAATGGCGTCAGCGACAATCTGGCGGTCAGCCAGGCGCAGCAATCCGTCGCCCAGGCCGACGGCCAATATGTGGTCAGCCTTTACCGTCATAACGTCGCCAAGCTCAGCCTGGCGCGCGCACTCGGAGACGGGCAGGACTACAAGAAGTATCTAGGAGGGAAGTGACGTGGCGGACCCAAATCCAGCACCAGCCCCGCAGCCGGAACACAATTCAGCCCCGGAGACTGAGATCGAAGCGCCGCCCCGTCCGCGCCGCAGAGGCATCCTTATCATCGCCATCCTGGTCGCGGTGCTGGTCGCGCTCGGCTTTTGGTGGCGCTCCACCTTCAGCGAAAACACCGACGACGCGCAGGTCAACGGCCACCTCATCCAGGTCAGCTCGCGCATCGCCGGCCAGGTGCTGAATGTCGACGTGGAAGAGAACCAGATGGTCAAGGCGGGCGATCCCATCGCCGAGCTGGATCCGCGCGATTACCAGGTCGCGGTCGAGAACGCCGAGGCTGCGCTGGCCAGCGCCAAAGCCAATGCTGCGGCCGCACGTGTCAATGTCCCCATCATCACCATCAACACCGGCAGCAATCTGCGCTCGGCCAACGCCGATGTCAGCGGGGCGCATGCCACCGTCGCCCAGGCTGAGCAGCAGCTCGACGCGGCGCGGGCCACCGTGGCCCAGGCCCAGGCCAACAACTTCAAAGCCCAGTCCGACCTCGACCGCTACAAGCCGCTGGTCGAAAAAGATGTGATCAGCAAACAGCAATTCGACGCTGCAGTGGCCGCAGCCGACGCCTCCAAGGCCGCCCTCGCCAATGCCCTCGCAGGCCAGCAGGCCGCCGAAGATGCCGTCCGCGTAGCCCATGAACGCGAGACGCAGGCCCAAGCCGCGTTGAAATACGCTGAGACCGCGCCCCAGCAGGTCCTCGCGCAGGATGCCAGGGCCAAGCAGGCTGAGGCGCAGGTCGAAGAGGCGCAGGCGCAACTCGATCAGGCCAGGCTCAACCTCAGCTACACCAAAATCGTGGCGCCCGCCGATGGCATCATCACCCGCAAAAGCGTCGAAATCGACCAGAACGTATCGGCAGGCCAGAATCTGCTCACGCTGGTTTCGCTTCAGGATCTCTGGATCACCGCCAACTTCAAAGAAACGCAGCTCCTGCACATGCACGCCGGCGAGCCGGTCAAGATCCACGTGGACTCAACCGATAAGGACTATAGCGGCCGCGTCACCCAGATCGGTGGCGCCACCGGCTCCGTCCTCTCCCTGTTCCCGCCTGAAAACGCCACCGGCAATTACGTCAAAGTCGTTCAGCGCGTCCCCGTGCGCATCGATTTCACCAACCTCGCCAAGGAAGATCCTCATCACGAACTGCGGCCCGGCCTGTCCGTCGAGCCCAAGGTCACGGTAAAAAACTGAGCGCCGCTCCGCGCGACTTCCCATGAAAGACTCCATCCAGGTTTCGAAGGAGAACTACCTCAAGGCCATTCTCGAGGCCGAGGCCGAAG
>JASHQH010000124.1 GCA_030037635.1 Acidobacteriaceae bacterium | reverse complement strand
AACTGCAGCGATTCCAGCTCGGTCAGCAATCCATTCAGGCGCTGGAATGCCTGCTGGCGCTCGCTCTTCGCAGTTTCCAGCTCGCGCTCCAGCTCTGCAATCCGCGGGGCCTGGCGCGTGAGCTCCGCCTCAGCGTGCTGGGCGCGCTCCTCGGCGGCTGTCAGCGATTGCCGCTCCTTTTTTACGATCTCAACGACGCGGGCGACACGATCTTCGAGGGCTGCAAATTCGGTAGCGTTCATGGTCAATGTCAGCTCCTCTTCCTCTGACTCTTCGAGGAACTCGTCCTCGACGGGTGGATACTGGGGCGGATCGGCCACAGCAGCCTGGTGTTGCAACTCCTCGAGTTCAAGAGCCTGCAGCGCGGGAAGATGGCCGGTTCTCAGGAATTCGATGGAACCAAAGTCGATTGAAGTGGCCACGGTGGCCTGGGCAACTTCAAACAGATTAGCGCCAAGTTCCCAGGGACGTATCGGGGTTTCGACGGCTCGCAACGCAGTGGAAGTCTCGAACATTGACAAATCCTCCAGCAGGATAAGGGCCGGCGAGCGGCCCGCATCCTCAAGAAAATTTCAACTTCTTTTCGGCGTTTCCCCAAAATGCTTCTAAGGCCCGCAACTCTATCGATAGACCCACTGTATGTCGGGGCTCGATACGGTTCAATCACCGTCGCCCGGTTGTCTTTCACACAAAAGTTGCAGAAAAGCAGGGACTGGGGCCAATGCAGGGCACCTGCAGCCTTACCGGAATGGCAAAGAAGTGGAGCTGAAGAGCGGCATGCCGCTGGGGATTGCGGCATGCCGCTGGGGATTGCAGCCCGAGAAACCTGCGCCGAGATCGAACTAAAGCTTGCACCTGGCGAAACGCTGACGTTTCTTTCCGACGGCGTGGTGGAGGCGCGATCGGCGACGGGAGAGCTGTTCGGGTTCGCGCCCACCGAAGAAGTGAGTGCCCGGCCGCCGGCGCTGATTGCAGAAACCGCGCAGAAGTTCGGGCAGGATGACGACATGACCGTCTTCTCGCTCACCCGCGCCTACGCGAATTAGCGGCAGCCGAAGATCGGTTGCGCCCGGCGTAGAAGAAGAACGCGAAAAAAAAGATGCAGGAACGGGCAGAAGTTGATTGTTTCTGATGTTCAGGTTCGCTATACTAGCGCCAATTTAGACTCCCCCCGACGCGAGGCCAACGCAAAACCAGAGCCGAAATATCCCGAATCTGAAAGCCGCGACCAACCGGGCCCCCAACGACAGGTCTTCGTCGTTGGGGCAGGACCAACCGGACCCCCAACGACAGGTCGTTGCCGTTGGGGTAGGACCAACCGGGTTTCTAACGACAGGTTTGCGCCGTTGGGGCAGGACGATCCGGGAGCAGCGGCCTTCGCGGCAACTCAAAAGGAAACGTCAACTCAGGTTTTGCCGGTAAATCCGGGCTGAACAAATTCGCAGAGTGCGCATGCAGCGTATCGAGCGCGAAGCTGGATGATGCGGCCGTGCCGTGTGCGGCTTGAACTTGATGGGAAAATTTGCCAGACAAAGCAAGAGGGTGCAATGAGCGATATCGTTTGCCCACGCTGCGGCGTGACCAATTCGGGCGACTCGGCGTTCTGCGGAGGATGCGGAACGCCATTCAAGGCTTCGGCGCCGGGAGCGCCTGCAACTGGTACTCCACCGGCGGGATGGCAGCCGCCTGCGGGCGGCGTGCCTCCGGTAAGCGGCGCGCCTGGGGCCGTGGCCTATCCGCCTCCGCCGGCGGGCGCTTATCCGCCGCCGCCCGGTGGATATCCACCTCCGCCACAGGGCTATCCCGCGCCACCGCCCGGCTATCCGCCGGGTGCCTATCCGATGGTTCCTGCCACTGCCAAGGTGATTGGGAACAACACCAAGTGGGCCTTCGGGCTCGCCGTGGCTTGTTTCCTTATCGGGGCCGGCCTGCTCTCGAAAATCAACGCATTGATGGGACTCCTGGCGCCCGTCGCGGCGGGGGCGGGAGTTTATATGGCCAGGAAGGATATGCAGGACTTCGCGTCTGGACGCGCGCCGCAACTGAATGAGGGCGTAGCCAAGGGCGCATTCTGGCTGAACGTGGTTTTGCTGGCTTTTGACATTGTGATGATTCTCTACGGCGTGAGCAAGGCGACCGGATAAGCCGATTGGCTCCGCCAGAACGCCGCAACGGCCCAGCTTTGTGAGCTTGATTTTCAGCGGACCCCGGTTTACGAGCTGATTGCCTGGCGCAAGCGGAGAAGGAGAGCCCATGGCCACCACCACTTCTGTTGGAGCGCTGATCTGTCCGCAGGGACACGGGCCCGGCTTGCCCGGATCGCGGTTCTGCACGCACTGCGGAGCAACGCTTGTGAATGGAGCCGTGCCCGGTCAGCCGGCGCCGCCAGGCCCGCCAGCGCCAGCATCGGCGACGCCGCCCTTCGTTCTGGCGGGAAATGCGACGTTTTCTCCGGCAGCAGCGCCCGTCCCGCCGGCGATGCCCGGTGCGACGCCGCAAGCTGGGCAGCCGCCGATCCCTGCGGGCGGGTGGCAACAGGTGCTGCCGGCTGCAGCTCCGGTTCCGCCCTATCCGCCGGCTCCGATGCCGGCGCCTGCGCCAGGCGCTGCGGTGCAGCCGGTAAAGATTTGCGGCACGTGCAGAAATACCGGAGCGGGGCTCGCCGACACCGTATTGGTTTGCCCGGAATGCGCGTGGCTGCGCCCGCTGCTTCCCGGATATCAACTGGACCGCTCAGTGTTCTTGTGGGCGCAGGACGGGCAGGCGATGGCCAAGCTGCAAAGTTTGCCTGCGCTGCACTCGGTGGTGACCTCAATTTCAGACAAAGTAGGGCGGCCGTGGATCGAGTCGACGTTCAATGCCATTCGCCTGGGCCCGCGGCAGTTGCCCGACATCTATAACCACGCGGTTCTGGCGGCGCGCATCATGGGCCTGCCCAATATGCCCGACGTTTATGTTTCGGGCGACCAGATGTGGAACACCTATACCTACGGCACGGAATACAACTTCTTTATCGTGCTGGGGACGTCGCACCTGATCAACTTTGCGAGCGATGAACTGCTGTTTGTGCTGGCGCGCGAGATGGGACACTGCCGCGCAGGCCACGCGCTTTGGAAGACGGTGCTGCGTTTTGTCGCCGGCGATACCGCCATCCACGGCGGCCTGCTTTCCGACGGCATCATCCACGCGCTCAGCATCCAGAAGATCGTGCAGGGCGCCGTCGATATCCCGCTGATGGCCTGGTCGCGGCAATCGGATATTACCGCCGACCGCGCGGGGCTGCTGGCCGTGGGCGACGAGGCGCTGGCGCGGCGCGTGCTGCTGGCCTGGGCGGTGCGCTCGGCGCGGCTGCTGCAGATGGTGAATATCGAGGAGTGGATGAAGCAGGAGGACGCCAGCGGCGACGCGATAACGAAAGTATCCGAAGCCACCACCTCTTCGTCGATGTACACCACGCGCCGGTTGAAATTGCTGCGGCAGTCGGCGCAGGAGCCGGAGCTGATGCGCTGGAGCGCGAGCATCCAGCCGATTCGCAAGAAGCTGATGCCGGTGCCGACGCAGCAGATGACAGGTCTGGGCGTGGGCACGCTGAAGGCAGCGAAACCGGCTGCGGCGCCGCGGCCGGCGGGTGGCCCGCAGGCGGGTCCCGCGCAGGGAACGGGAGTGCAGGGAACGGGAGTACAGGGAACAGGCAACCGGCAACAGGGAACAGGGAGCACGGCGCCGGCAGCGGCGGCATCGGGCGCGGCAACAGGCGCGCCGGCAGCGCCGCCCTCGGACTCCATCCGCGTAATTTGCAACAAGTGCCAGGCTGCCATGCGGGTTCCGCTGGCGATTTTGCGAGGCAGGCCGTTTGTGAATGTGCGCTGCCCGCAGTGCCATAGTGTTTTGACTCTGCGTCCCAAGGGGCCCGTTCCGGCGGCAGCGGGATCGACGGCTCCGGCAGGCGCGGCGGCAAAAACAATGACCGCGTCGGCGGCGACTGCGGCCACGGGCACAAAATCAGTTGCGCCGCCGGCCCCTGCAGCACCGGGGAAGAAACCAGCCGCCGGGCCTGCGGCACAGGCGGGCGCAAAGAGATGAACAGGACAGGGAAGTGAAGGGGATCAATCGGAGAGAGTGAGGTTCGATTATGCCAGACACGAGCAGCACGCAAGGGAGCGAAGTGGTTGAGGTCGCTCAGGCAGAAGAGGTAGTGGAGACGCAGGGCGGCGAAGTGGTTGAAGTCGCCCAGGAAGAGGTGGTCGAGGGAACCGCCGTGGCGAGCGCAGGCTCGGCGGACGCCTCGACCGGCCCAGAGACGGTGACGGAAGAGATTGTGGATGTCATCCTCGATCCGTTGGGAAGCAACAGCTCGCCGGACGGAACTGGAACGGCGACGGCAGAAGTGGTGGAAGAAGAAGTGGTGGTGGTGGAGGAAACGGATGCCAGCGCCGCAGCGACGGACCCGTCCGACCCATCCGGATCGGCAACCGCAGTGGCTGACCCGTCGGGTTCGAGCGATACTTCGCCGGACGGCAGTACGGCGACGGATCCGACCGACCCGACTGGATCGTCCACGACCGACCCGACCGGATCGTCTACGACCGACCCGGCTGGATCGGTGACGGGCGTAGCGGATCCGACCGGCGCCGAGCCTGGAACGGGTTCCAGCGAGAGTTCGCCGGAAGGCAGCACGGCGACAGATCCGACCGACCCGACCGGATCGTCTGCGGAGGACCCCACCGGATCGGTGACCGGAACCGCGGAGCCGGCAAACGAGCCGGGGGACGCGACGCCCTCGGACGAAGGAGGCTCGGGAAGCTCGGACCCTACTGATCCGACGGCGGCCGGGACAGCTACGGCTGATCCGTCGGGGACAGGAAGTGGAGCTGACAATTCAACCGTGACCGATGCGCAGGCCGACCAGCAGCAAGCTGAGCAGGCCGAGGCGCAGGCGGCGGGGTCGGGCGACTATGCGACGGCGTCGAACGACGCCCAGGAGGCCTACCAGGACTCGCAGACCGTGGCCGGCGCGGGCGGCCCCGACACCACCGACGAGACCTGGAACGCGGCGCAGGATGAGAGCTGGGCCAATTGGGATCAGCAGACCGCCGACCAGGACCAGCAAACCGCCGACAGCTACGCCGCGGCGGGAGACGACACCGCCGCCGATGTCTACGGCGACGCCGCGCAAAACGAGGAGGGGACCGCCGATAACTACGGAGAAGCCGGCGAGTACGGCGATGCGCTGGGCCCGGAGGAGGACTCCTCGGCTACAGCCGATGAAGCGCCCGTGGACGACACCCCGGTGGACGACGGATCGGGCACAGATGATTCGTCATAGAGACGGCGCAGTCAACGTGCAGAGCAGAGCTGGCGGGGTTCGTTAGCGAGTGGGGTATCTCATCCAGGCGCTGCCCGGACGGGCTACCCGGGCCGTGTCTGGGCGCTCATCAGTTGAGAAAGGGCCGATATGAAAGCCCTTGATCCGATGCCTTGTATCGGCTCAATTGAGCCATTACCCCATTTTCTTGACACACGAACCGACGGGGTGTAGAACCTCTTTCATCTGGAATCGCCCGGAGGGCAGCTATCCCGACTGCTGCAAATCTCTTCCCCGTGGCAATTTGACTTGATCAAGAGGAGAAACACATGCCCGCCAATGTTGCTGATCTTCCCTTAACCGAAAATGAGGAACTGCGCCGCGAACGGATGGAATTAGGTGCGTGCCATTTCCCGGGTTGCATGTGCACGGGGTACGTCGTCAATCTCGATGATCCCGGCGTGTGCCAGCGGCCCGAGTGCAGACATCGGGATACCGAGCACAGCGTGGAATAACGGAATGCGCAGGGCGCGCGCGGCGCGGGACTATCGGGCGCCGCGGTTGCGGAACCACTTGGCCACGCCGAGGGCGAGCAGCATGGCGCCGAAGGGAAGGCACATCAGCGCCACAATGAGCGCGAACCAGCCGGCGTTGGTGCTGGCGCCGGTGCGCGAGTAGCCGCCCAGCAGAGTGAGCAACAGCAGAACCGCGAGCAGGCCGGCGCCGACCATCGATCCGCCCCATTGGAGGAGCTGGCGCGTCCCGTCGTCAGGTGTATGCGGCGCCGATTTGGCGAGAGGTTCGGGCATCGAGGTCCGGAGTTCGGAGGCGAGGGGAGTCTCGCCCCCATCCTAGCGTAGCTAGGATGGGGCACCCCACCTCATTTCCCACCCTTCGAGCATAATGCGCTCGAAGGATGGGCAACGCGCTTTCCATTCAGGCTCTGCGGTTCCAGAGGCCTAGCTTTGCGCCAGGCGCAGCATCACGTAGGTGATGACGCCGGTGACGGAAACATAGAGCCACAGCGGAAACGTCCAGCGCGCAATTTTGCGGTGCTGCGGGATGCGGCCCGAAAGAGAAAAGAAAAAGGTGATGAGCACCATTGGCAGCGCGACCACAGCGAGAATGATGTGGCTGCCGAGGAGCCAGAGATAAAACGTACGAAACGCGGCGTGCACCGGATAGCGCACGTCGCCGTGCAGCGCGTGGTGCGCGATGTAGCCGAGGAGAAACAGCGTGGAGAAGATGAATGCCGTGATCATGGAGGCGCGATGCTGGCGGATGCGGTGCGCGCGGATGAAGGTGTAGCCGATGAGGAGCGCCGTGGCGGCCAGGCCGTTGAAGGCCGCATTCATGGCGGGCAGAAAAGCAAACTGGGCGCTCGAAGCTGCGGCAGGATGGATATAGATAAGCCAGAAGAGGAACAATGACGCCGCGGCGCTGATCAGAAGGATGGCGGCGATGGCGGCGCGCGTCCCCGCGCGAGGAGCCTTGCTTTGGGCTGCGGTGGTCATACAGTGCTATCCCTTGGCCGTGGCGCAGAGCAT
>JASHQH010000123.1 GCA_030037635.1 Acidobacteriaceae bacterium | reverse complement strand
AAAAACAATTAATTATTTTCCTCCCCTTCCTGGGGGCCTTCCGGACCTGCCGAGGCGACCGGTTGCGCGCGGCTTGAGATGCAGACGTCATCGGAGAGATCCCCCTATTGTTTTTCAGCTTAGCGGGTAAGCGGGAAATGATCTGCAAAGTTCGCGAATTTTTTATTTGCCGTGGAATGAGGGAGATGGCGTGGATTTGGCGGGAGGCGGAAACTTGACATGGCGTGGGCTGCGGGCGGTTCACCGGCTAGGCGGAAGTGAAGAAGATTGGGGAGTGACGGTGAATTCATCGCGGCTGCGCCGCGTCCTTGATTTTGAAAAGCTTTCAAGCGTTTTTGGCAGTCGGGGTTAAAACCCCGACCTACAGCCGTGCTCTGGTTACAAAGCTAGAAGCACCGCAGATTCCTCGCTTTGCTTACCCCATGATCTGATCCCACCCCTAACGGCAAAAACAAAGGCGCCGTTACGCTCCACCCCACTGACGAAGACCTGTCCGTGGGGGCCCTGGGGATGGGGCAACCCTTTTTCGTGCTGGGCCGAGGAAGACGGTCGGGGTTCGTGCGATCCCACCCTAACGGCAAAAAACAAAGGCGCCGTTAGGATGGGCACCCAGCCTTGGAATGAGTGGGAAAGGAGGAAATGAAGCGAACGGAGGGGTTGACATGGCGTGAGGGTATGATCGGGGAGATGTCTGACAGGTTGAACCGGGGAGCATTTCCCACCCTTCCGGCAAAGTGCGCCGGAAGGATGGGGCAACGGGCAAGCTTGCGAGGCCGCGGCTAGCGCCCCGTGCCTCCCACGGTCATTTTGTCAAGCTTGATGGTCGGGATGCCCACGCCCACGGGCACGCTCTGCCCGTCTTTGCCGCAGGTGCCGATGCCCTCATCGAGCTTCAAGTCGTTGCCGACCATCGACACGTACTTGAGCGCCTCGGGGCCGTTGCCGATCAGCGTGGCGTCGCGCACCGGCGCCGTCACCCTGCCGTCTTCGATCAGGTAGGCTTCCGACGCGGTAAAGACGAACTTGCCGTTGGTGATGTCGACCTGCCCGCCGCCGAAGTTCACCGCGTAGAGCCCGCGCTTGACGCTGCGCAGGATATCTTCGGGCGCATCGTCTCCGGCCAGCATGTAGGTGTTGGTCATGCGCGGCATGGGGATGGACTGGTAGCTCTGGCGGCGGCCCGATCCCGTATTGGGCATGCCCATCAGCCGCGCCGAAAACTTGTCAGACAGGTATCCCTTCAGCACGCCGCCTTCGATCAGGACCGTCTCCTGGGTGGCCGAACCTTCGTCGTCTACGTTCAGCGAGCCGCGCCTTCCGGCGATGGTGCCGTTGTCGACCACGGTCACTTTCGAGCTCGCCACCGGCCGGCCGATCAATCCTGTAAACGCCGACGTTCCCTTGCGATTGAAATCGGCCTCCAGGCCGTGGCCGACGGCTTCATGCAGGAGAATTCCCGGCCATCCCGGTCCCAGCACCACTTCCATCTCGCCGGCGGGCGCCGCCACGGCGCCCAACTGCAGAATGGCGCCGCGCGCGGCTTCGCGCGCCAGGTGCTCCGGCCCTTTTGTGCCTTGGAATTGATCGAGGCCGGCGCGGCCTCCGGCGCCAGCCGCGCCCCTGGCGGTGAGCGCACCTTGTTTGGCGATGACCCACACGTTCAACCGGCACAGAGGCTGCGTATCGCTGGCAAACGCGCCATCCGACGCCGCCACCAGGATCCGCCGCAGCTCTTCGCTGTAACCGGCCCGCACCTGCACAATGCGCGCATCGAAGGCTCGCGCCGCGCGGTCGGCGCGCAGAATCAGCTCCAGCCTCGCGGCGAGATCGAGATCGTAACCGCCGAGGGGAACGGGATAGAGATCGGCGCTCCGCGTCTCGGTGAATCCCTGCACCGGATATTTCGCCGGTCCCGATGCGATGAGCGCGGCCGTGCGCGCGGCATGCTGAAGCCGCTCGGGGCTCAGGTTGTCGCTATAGGCGTACCCGGTCCGCTCGCCGCTGAGGACGCGGATGCCGCATCCGGCGCTGGTGCCCTGGCTCGCCGACTTCACAATCTGCTCGTCCACGCCCAACGCCGTGGCCATAACCGATTCAAAATAAAGGTCAGCGTAGTCGCCGCCTGCGCCGAGCGCCTGGCCCAGGCAGCGCTCAAGCAGCCGCTCGGTGATGCCGAATTTCTGAAAAAAATAACGCTGGTGGTTGATAGCTGGGGAAGTTTCGGCATGCGTCATCGTAATCCCAGTGTACGCTGCACGCGTCTTACTGGTTGAAGCACGCGATTTCCGGATTGGCTGCGGCGGCCTCCCACTTTTGTTGCAGTTCAGGTACCGGCGGTGTCATACGCCGTCAGCCGGAAACAAACCTCGTGCTAGGATGCTGCCTATGAAGAAGCTTGTTGCTGTTGCACTGTTGCTGGTGGCGTTTTCAGGAACGGCGTTTGCGGCCGGGAATCACCATCATCACCATCACCACCACCATCACCACCACGCGTAATCGGCCTGGGACGGCCCGCCTTCCCTCCTGCAGTCGCAAGGGCCCTTGCTGCCTATCCCACAGTGGGCGTGTATCTGAAGTTGCCGGGTTGCTCTCTCGGTACCAGGGTTACCGGAGCTGTGCGTTTTGGAGCAAGATCGATGGTAGATTCGAACCATGAAGAAGCTTCTGGCAGCGATTCTGATGTTGACGGCTTTTGCAAGCCCGGTGTGCGCGGCCAGGAAGCATCCCAAGCAGGCTCACCCAAAATTCAATTACCGCTACCACAAGCCCAAGTACAAAGCCAACACGCATAAACAGAAACAACACGCGCACAAGGCGAGCAGTTAGCCGACCCCCAATCGAAAAACATTCCTCGGCGGCTAGAGCCGCGCGGAGATGAGGGCATTTGCGGCGCGAGTCAACTCGTGCCCTGATACAAACCAGCCCTCCGAACGAGTTTTTTCGCAAGCGAAGAAGCCGTGCCCGTTCAAGGCCGGAGTCAAACTTTGCGGGTTGTTCGGCACCCTTCGGCAAGCCCAGGGCAGGCTCTGAAGCCGTGCCCGTTCAAAACAGAGTCAAGCTGAGATTCCACGCTTATCTCCACCTGATTCCAATCGGCCGCCCGTGCATTTAAGATTCTTTCCATGGCAGAACTGGACGATCTTCGCTATCCTGTGGGGCCATTCCGTCCTCCCGCCACGAGCCTGCCGAGCATCCGCGCCGCGCAAATCGAAACGCTGCGCCGGTTGCCGGAACGGCTCCGTGATGCGGTGTCGGGACTGAACGACGCCCAGCTCGATACACCGTATCGCGATGGCGGCTGGACGGTGCGCCAGGTGGTGCATCATTTTGCCGACAGCCACGCCAACTCTTACGTTCGCTTCAAGCTGGCGCTGACCGAAGATTGGCCCACCATCAAGCCCTACGACGAGGCGGCGTGGGCGCGATTGCCTGACTCGAAGATGCCCATCGAGCCCTCGCTGGATTTTGTGGACGGATTGCACGGCCGTTTCGTCGCGCTTCTGAGCGCGATGAGGGAAGAGGAGTTTCAGCGCGGCTTCAATCATCCCGAGCGGGGGCGCGTGACGCTGGCGAACAGCCTGGCTTTGTACGACTGGCACAGCCGCCACCACACCGCGCACATCACCGGCCTGCGCACGCGCATGGGCTGGTAGAGAGCCACATGGGCCCGGGTACGCCATCGCGCCGGCGAGAACGTGTCGCCGGGACCACAGGCGCTGAACCCGCCGCGCCCGCCAAGCTCGCCGAGATGATCGCATCCTATCTCGCCGGCCACCCGGCTGCCGCGCTGCTTGAAGACGGCCGTGTTCTGTTTGACATGCGCACCGCGCGCTACGCGGTCGCAGAGTCGCACGGCCGCTGCCTGCTCGAGCTTTGGAGCGACGAACGCAACCTGGTTCGCACCGTGGTCGACGTGAAGGAGCGCGCGCAATCGTTGCGCCTGGTGACGCGGCGCATGGGCGCGACCAAGCCTCAATCTCTCGAGCTTGTGCCCGCAAGCGACCGCCGCACTCCCAACGCCCGCGAAGCCGCGCGCCGCAACTATGCGCGCCTGCTGGAACGCGTTCTGACACGCCAGTTTCCCGGCGGCAAGGCCGACGGCTTGCGCACGGCCATGGATCTGGAGCACAGCTTCGGTCCTGCCTACGTTCGCGGCCGCCTGCTGAAAGGAACGGCTGCCGATGCCGTTATCGGCGTCAGCGCGGCTGAATCGGCGTCCATCATCGACGGCATTCTTACCCTGGGCATTCTGTGGCTCGACTACTGCCGGCAGCACACTGACGCGCGCCGGCACTTTGGCGGACTGAAAGTCATCGTGCCGGAGGGTGCGTGGCGGAGCACCGCCGAGCGCATGGCCTGGCTCAACCCCGCCGCCGCCGACTTTTCGCTGTTCACTTTGGACGAGCGCAGCGAAGAACTCACGCCGGTCGATTTCCGCGACACCGGCAATCTGGAGTCGCGCCTGGTGCACGCCTTCTCGCCGGCTGCCGCCCTTGAGCGCTGCCAATCGGCCATCGACCGCATTCTCGCGCTGGTTCCCGCGGCTGCACGCAATCGCGTTGAGATCCGCGCCCACTCGCCGACAGAGGCCGGTCTGCTGCTGCACGGCCTGGAGTTCGCCCGCGTTCGCCATGGGGCATCGGCCCAGTCGTTTGCGCGCGAAAGTGAAATTACCTTCGGCGCGGCGGCGAGCGAAACCCCGCTCACAGCAGAAAACGAGGACCTGTGCCGCGATCTGTTGCGCCGTCTTTTTCTGAGCCGCCACGCCGACGGCGCCTCCACCGACCCGTTGTTCCGCATGGCGCCCGAACGCTGGCTGGAGTCGCGTCTGCGCGCCAACCTGCCTGAGTTGCTTCCCGAACTTCGCAGCGACCTGGTTTACAACCAGGTTCCCGCGCTCTCCAGCGGCGATCGCGGCATGTTGGATCTGCTGGCGCTCGATCGCGACGGCCGGCTCGCAGTGATTGAATTGAAGGCCGACGAGGATCTGCAACTGCCGCTGCAGGCCCTCGATTACTGGATCCGGGTGCGCGCTCTCAACGCCGACCGGCAGAGTGCGCCGCCCAGTGCCGCACCCATCTCGGCGTTCGAGCGCAGCGGCTATTTTCCCGGCGCCGAAGTTTCTCCGTTGCCGCCGCGCCTCATCCTGGCCGCGCCGGCGCTGCGCATCCATCCGACCAACGAGCCGGTCTTGCGCTATCTCTCGCCCGAAATCGAGTGGGAACTCATCGCGCTCGCCGAGCACTGGCGCCGCGAACTGAAAATCGTCTTCCGCAAGCGGAGCGGAGACGCCCGCTGAGCGCGTGCGCGGTTTTCTGTTGCCTGTTGCCTGCTTTTTACGGCTTGGAGGTCAGATCCGGAACGGGCTGCGGCCCCGACAGGTCAACCGGCACCGAGACGTGCTCGAGCACGATCAGCCACTTTCCGTCGATTTTGCGATAGCAATCGGTGACGCGAACCGTCAGCTCCATCGGCTTGCCATCCGAAGTCATCCAGGCCACGTGTTGAATGCTGTGGCTCCAGCCCAGCCTGCCATCGGTGGTGACGCTCAAGTCGCTGACCTCGAACTTCACCGGGCCGGGCATCATGGCAAACTCGCCTTCCCAATCTTTTTTGTATGCATCCCATCCCGCGTACTGGCGCGGCGGCACCACGTCGAACACCAGCAGCTCATCCCCGGGAACGTAGAGCTTCATGATTGCGTTCACGTCCTTGGCGTTCACCGCCGCAGCGAATTTGTCCTCCAGGGCGCGAATCTGCTGCTCGTCCTTCGACTGCGCGCGCGCCAAAGCTCCGCTCAACGTGGCCGCGGCACACAGCGCCGCAACCGCAAGAAACACAAATCTCCTCATGATTCTCTCTCCTCGTTCCGGTATAAGGTTTTGGGAAACGAACTCGAATCGGTGTGACTGTTTTCCGTATACGTTTCAGCTCGTGGGCGTGTCAAACAGGAAATTGAGGCCACGGTTGGCGCCGAATCGGTCCGGGGGCGCCGTCAACCGGGCTGAAATCCATCGCGGAAGCCCGATGGCATCTCGCCAATTGCCGTAAACTGGTAGTGCTATGGCTATTGCAGGCGTTTCTCCGTCTATTCAGCTTCGTGCGCCCCGGGGCGTGTTTGCCAATCAGCCGTTTACCGACTTCAACGATCCTGAGAATGCGCGCTCCATGCGCCGGGCGCTCGACTATGTGGCCGCACACCTCGGCGTCGAATACAGCCTGATCATCGGAGGCAAGCGCCTCAAGACCCCTGAGAAAATCCGCTCCATCAACCCGGCGCGGCCTGCCCAGTTGGTCGGCATTCATCAGAAGGCTGGGACGGCGCAGGTGGAGCCGGCGATGACCGCGGCGCTCCGCGCCTTCGACTCCTGGAGCAAGACCAGCGTGGAAGAGCGCGCTTCGCTGCTGCTGGGCGCGGCGGAGATCATCCGCAAGCGGAAGTTTGAATTCATGGCCTGGCTCACTTACGAGGTGGGCAAAAATTGGGCCGAAGCAGATGCCGACGTGGGCGAAACCATCGACTTCCTCGAGTTCTACGCACGCGAGGCGCTGCGGCTGGCCCAGGCCGCGCCGCCCATTCAGTATCCCGGCGAGCGCGACGAGCTGCTCTACATCCCGCTGGGTGTGGGCGCTGTGATTCCTCCATGGAACTTCGCTTTCGCCATCATGGCGGGCATGACCTCCGCGGCCATCGTCTCAGGAAACACGGTGATCCTCAAACCCTCAAGCGAATCGCCCACCATCGCTGCCCGATTCGTTGAGGTGCTTGAAGAGGCCGGCATGCCCGACGGGGTGGTGAATTTCTGCCCCGGCTCGGGCGCGACCTTTGGCAACGCCATCGTGGAGCACCCCAAGACCCGCTTTATTTCGTTCACCGGTTCGAAGGCTGTCGGACTCGAGATTCATGAGCGTGCCGCTCACCAGCAACCCGGCCAGATCTGGATCAAGCGCACCATCCTGGAGATGGGCGGCAAAGACTCCATCCTGGTGAGCGCCGACGCCGATCTCGATGCGGCGGTGGCGGGCGTAGCGGCTTCGGCGTTCGGCTTCAGCGGGCAGAAATGCTCCGCCTGCTCGCGCGCCATTATCGAGGCTCCCATCTATGAGATTTTTGTGGAGCGCCTGCGCGAGCGAGTGGCAACCCTCACGGTGGGCGATCCCGTGGCCAACCGCGACCTCGGCCCCGTCATCAACCAGCCCGCGCTCGACTCCATCCTGCATTACATCGAGCTCGGAAAAAAGGAGGGGGCGCTGGTGGCCGGCGGCAATGCGCCCGCAACCGGCGACGGCGGCTACTTCGTGGAGCCGACCATTTTTTCTGAAATCCCTCCCAACGGAGTGCTTGCGCAGGAGGAGATCTTCGGCCCGGTGCTGGCGCTCATCAAGGTGGAAAACTTCGAAGAGGGGCTGCGCGTGGCCAATAACACCGAGTACGGCCTCACCGGCTCGGTCTACTCGACCAACCGCGATCGACTGAACCGCGCGCGCACGGCCTTTCACGTGGGCAATCTCTACATCAACCGCAAGTGCACGGGCGCGATGGTGGGGGCTCACCCGTTTGGCGGCTTCAACATGAGCGGCACCGATTCCAAGGCCGGCGGACCCGACTATCTCTACCTGTTTACGCAGGCCAAGAGCGTGGGCGAAAAGCTTTAGTGCGGCTTTCACGGCACGACTGAAGCTGAAAAAGTCGTTTGATCGGCGACTTTCAGTAAGCGGAGGAAGGCAGGGGCTAAAGCCCACGATTATTTTGGGATATTTACGGCCCGGCTCAAGCCGTGCCCTGGTTACAAAACCTGCTTCGATTGAGTTTTCGGCAAGTTCTGAAGCCGCGCCCTTGTTACAAGGCCGGCTTCGATTGAGTTTTTCAGCAAGCTTGTGAAGCCGTGCTCTTCCAAAACGAATTTATGCAACCAGTTCCAGCACCCTTCGCCCGGCTGACCCCATGACGGCTCTCGAATTCACACTGGTGGTTTTGGCTCTTTCGGCGCTGGCCGGATTCCTGGGTGCGCTGACCGGCCTTGGCGGCGGAGTCGTGGTGGTGCCCGCGCTGACGCTGGCGCTAGGCGTCGACATGAAGTATGCCATCGGCGCGTCGCTGGTTTCCGTCATTGCCACCTCTTCAGGCGCGGCGGCCGCCTACGTGCGCGAGGGATTTTCCAGCATCCGCATCGGCATGTTCCTTGAAATTGCCACCACCATCGGAGCCATCGTGGGCGCGTTGCTGGCCAGCCGCGTCAGCACCCACGCGCTGGCCATTATCTTCGGGCTGGTGCTCCTGCAGGCCGCATACCTGTCATTCAAAGGCCAGCCGCAGGAGGCCGCGCGGGTGGAATCGGACGCATTGGCCAAACGCCTGCGCATGGGCGGCGCCTATCCCGTCGCAGGCGCGCGTGAGCAGTACGGTGTGCGCCACGTCCCCGGAGGTTTTGGCATGATGTTCGGAGCCGGCGCGCTTTCGGGCCTGCTCGGCATCGGCTCCGGTGCGGTCAAGGTGATCGCCATGGACCGCATCATGCGCATCCCATTCAAGGTTTCAACCACCACCAGCAACTTCATGATCGGCGTGACTGCGGCAGCCAGCGCCGGCCTTTATCTGAAGCACGGATACATCAATCCGCATGTAGCGATGCCGGTGATGCTCGGCGTTCTTGGCGGGGCCCTGCTGGGAGCCAAAGTGCTGGTGCATGCGCGCGTGAAAACGCTGCGCCTGGTTTTTGGCGTTGTGATTCTGGCCCTGGCGATTGAGATGATCGTGAACGGCATTACGGGAAAGGTGTAGCGAATGGACGATCACCAGCTCGAAACCATCATCGGACAGCTTTTGCGGGCCGGAGTTCTGCTGGCCGCAGCCACGGTGCTCGCCGGAGGCGTTCTTTACCTGGTGCGGCACAGTGGCGACCGCGTCAACTATCACAGTTTCGTGGCCGCTGAGCCCGACACGCACACTCTCACCGGCATCGTGGGTTCGGCTGCGCATGGCGACAGCGCGGCCATCATGCAGATCGGATTACTGCTGCTTGTTCTCACGCCCGTGGCGCGGGTGGCCGTCGCCGGGGTGGGATTCCTGCTCGAGCGCGATCGATTGTATTTCGTGGTGAGCCTGATTGTGCTGGTGATTCTCGTCTTCAGCCTGTTGCGCGCAACATGACGCATCGCGCGGGAGCGGCATGTTTGCGAGAAGAGATTGCAGAATGGCTTGCGAAAAGAGCGTTCCGCTGGGGCTAGAGCCCGTCATTTTTAATGAGGCTTCTATGGCACGACTGAACGGCTTGCTTAAGAAATCGGGTTGAAAACGCCAAGATGGCAGGGGCTGAAGCCCCGCTCATTTAATCGACTTGATTGGCCCGGCTGAAGCCGTGCCCTTGTTACGAAGCCTGCTTCGATTGAGTTTTTCGGGGAGCTGCGAGGCCGTGTCGTTCGAAGGCAACGGTGCAGAGGTTTTTCAGCAGTTCTGAAGCCGTGCCCTTTCAAAACTGGATTGATGCGCCGGGTATAGCCTGGCTGGCTTGCGGTTAGGCTACCGCACCGGGCGCGGCCTGCTGCGCTTCGGCTTCCATCTTGTTGCCCATTTCGGCTGCCGCGCGCGCCAGCACGCGGTGATGAATGGTGAACAGAGCCAGCTCCAGGCGATCGCTGACGCCGGTCTTGTCATAGATGGAGCGCAGATAATTCTTGATCACCTGTTCGGTGGTCTTCAAACGGAGGGCAATCTCGCGGTTCTTGCAGCCCTGCACAATCAGGGCGACGATGCGCATCTCCTTGGGCGTGAGGCGGTCGCGCACGCGCGCGCCCACCATGTCTTCTTCGGGCACCTCGGGCTGTACGGCCTGGGTGGGAACCCAGGTATCGCCGGCGGCCACGCGGCGCACGCACTCTACCAGGGCCGGACCGGTGACGCTGCGGAAGACCACGCCGCGAAACCCCTGCTGCAGGTAGCTGGCGGCATTTTCGTTGTTCTCCGCCACCACGATACCGCGGCTGCCGGTGGTCTCAAGCAACATGGCCAGCCGCGCAAACTCCGGCTGCAGGGATGCCGCAAACAGTACGATGGAGCCGGGGAAGGTGGTAATGGCGTGATACATGCGCTCAAGATCGGTGCACTGCGCGATGATGCGCAAATCCTCGTCCATGGCCAGCACCTTGGCGGTGCCGGCTCTGAAGATCGCTTGCGAATCGGCCAGAATGATCTTGTTCATCTTTGCTCTGCCTGTTTCAGTTCTCTCTGCCGGATGGCTGCCGTCCTACGCCGCCCGCTGCCGCAACCCCTCTTCTCTCTGCGGCGCCCGCTCCTGGTTCTATCGGCAAATCGGCCGCAAGGCTGGGGCATGTCTGCAATTGCTACATTGCCATCCCCGAAGGAATTTCTTCTACCCCTGCTCCTCCCAAATCCGGCTGGCCCCGATGCTGCTATGTCCGAGATTACAGCTTGCCGGGTGGTAAAAGTACAAAAACCTCTGGCCGGGGTTGCGTAAGCCATTAACTAATATGGAACAGGTAGGTTCTACACTCATTATATGGCGAGACCGATCCTGCTGGCCATAGACGATGACGCAAGCGTGCTGGAGGCGGTTGTCCAGGACCTGCGCCGGCAGTACGGCAGCACCTACCGCGTGATGCGCGCCGCCAGCGGGCAGGCCGCGCTCGATATCCTCGCCCAGCTTAAGTCGCGCAACGAGCCCGTGGCCTTGCTCATCAGCGATCAGCGCATGCCGGGGATGACGGGCGTGGAGATGCTGGAGCGGGCGCGACCGATCTATCCCGATGCGCGCCGCGTGCTGCTGACCGCTTATGCCGACACCGGCGACGCCATCCGCGCCATTAACGCGGCGCGCATCCACTACTACCTGAGCAAACCCTGGGACCCGCCGGAGGAGAAGCTCTACCCGGTAGTCTCAGACCTGCTCGACGACTGGCAGGCCGGATACAAGCCGGCTTTCGATGGCGTACGCGTCATCGGCCATCGCTGGTCGCTCGACGACTTCAGGGTGCGCAATTTCCTTTCGCGTAACCACGTTCCCTACCGCTGGCTCGACGCCGCCGCGGGCCCTGAAGCGGCCAAACTGCTGGAAGAGCACAACCTGACTTCAGACCGCTTGCCCGTGGTTCTTTTCGCCGATGGCACGTTTCTTGTGAACCCCGACTTTGAGGCGCTGGCCGCACGGGTGGGGCTGAGTGTCCAGGCGACGCAGGATTTCTACGATCTGGTCGTGGTCGGGGCCGGGCCGGCGGGCCTTGCCGGCGCGGTGTACGGCGCCAGCGAAGGCCTGCGGACCCTGGTCATCGAGCCAATGGCCCCCGGCGGCCAGGCCGGATCCAGCTCCAAAATCGAGAACTACCTCGGCTTTCCCTCCGGGGTGACGGGGGCCGAGCTGGGCCGGCGGGCCCACGTTCAGGCCACGCGCTTCGGCGCCGAGTTCGTGACCCAGCGCGCCAAGGGCATGCGCGTGGATGGCCAGTACCGCTTTGTCCAGCTTGCCGACGGCCGCGAGGTCTCAAGCCACGCCGTACTGCTGGCTCCCGGCGTCCAGTACCGCAAGCTTGAGATCCCCGGCGCCGACCGCCTTACGGGCGCCGGCATTTACTACGGCGCCGCCCTGGTTGAGGCCCTTTCCTGCAAGGGCGAAGACATCTTCATCGTGGGGGCGGCCAACTCCGCCGGCCAGGCAGCCCTTTATTTCGCCAAATATGCCAACAAGGTAACCATGCTGGTGCGCGGCGAAGGACTTTCCGCGACCATGTCAAAATACTTGATCGATGAGATTGCTCGCACATCGAATATTGTGATAGAGGCGCGCACCCAGGTGGTTGAGGCACTGGGCGACGGGCGTTTAGCCGGGCTCAAGTTGAGCGGGCCGTCTGGCGAGGTTGATGTGCCGGCCACTTCAGTGTTCGTCTTTATCGGGGCTGCTCCGGTGACCACGTGGCTGCCGGCGTGCATCCTGCGCGACGACAAGGGGTTCTTGCTGGCTGGTTCTGACCTGCGCACCGACGGCAAATTGCCCGAGGTCTGGCGGGAAGCCCGCGAGCCGTTTTTGCTCGAGAGCAGCGTTCCGGGGGTTTTCGTTGCCGGCGACGTCCGTCATGGCTCCATCAAGCGTGTGGCGTCGGCCGTCGGCGAGGGTTCGATCGCTGTACAGTTTATTCACCAGTATCTTGCTGGATTTTGAGTTTTTGTCACTGCGGTTCGCAGTAGAAACACGAGGTTAATCCTGAGCCAAGTCTGCCGCGGCGGACGGAGTCGAAGAGCCCGCATGAAGGTCATTCGACAAGAAGGCGCTTTGGGCATTCAGTTTGCACGATGAGCGAGAGCGCACAACCTATCGAGGTCGAACGGGTCCTGTTGAAGGATTTCACCGAAGCCTTGCCGAAGACGCACATCTTTGGCGGGACGGCCTTCGAAGCCATTGGCGGCGTCGAGCAGGTTGAACGCGTGACTGCCAAAGCCGGCGCGGTCCTGGTGGAACCCGGCGCTCCCTGGCAATACTATTGGCTAATCCTTGAGGGCGAGACGCGCGCCGAGCGTCCTGAATCCGACGGCACCTCAACCCTGGTGGGAATTGCGCGCACCGGCGAGGGCTTTGGCGAAGTGCCGCTGCTCAGCGGCAAGTTGCAATCGCCCTTCCGCGTTATCGCCACGCACGATACCGTCTTTCTTCGTTTCAGCGAACAGGAATTCTGGTCGCTGCTCTCCTGCTGCCCTTCCGTCCGCAAAACCGTCCTTGCCGATAGCGCGGTGCGCCTTCAGGCCTACCAGGTCGAGGCCTTGCATCGCGAGAAGCTGGTTTCGCTGGGAACGCTGGCCGCCGGCCTCATGCACGAGCTGCACAATCCGGGCTCGGCGGCCAAGCGTGCCGCCTCGCAGTTGCGCGAAAATCTGCTCCGCCTGCAGCAGTTGAGCCTGCGCTACAGCGATAAACCCAAAACTCCGGTTCAGCTCCAATGCATCCGGGGATTGCTCGAACACGCCATGAGCAGTTGCTCGCTGCCGGCCATGAGCAGCCTGGAGCAGGCCGACGCCGAGGAAGCCATGAGCGACTGGCTGGCCGGCGCGCAGGTGGAGAATGCTTACATCATCGGCCCGGCTCTGGTTTCGATGGGTTTTAATCGCCAGGAACTTACCTGCATCCAGGAGCACTTCGACCCATCTTCCTTTTCGGATACGCTCAACTGGTTCGGGGCTCTCGTCACCAGCGTCTCGCTGGTTTGCGCCATCGAGGAAAGCATCGCCCGCATCTCAGAGCTGGTGATGGCGGTGAAGAAATTCGCCTACGACGAGCGCACCCCGGACAAAGAACTCGACGTTCACGACGGGCTGCAAAGCACTCTCACCATCCTGGGCCACAAGCTGCGGCTCAAGCAGATTCAGGTGGAAAAGCGCTTCGCCGCCTCGCCCTCGACCATCCGCACGCGCGGCTCCGCGCTCAGCCAGGTGTGGACCAACCTCATCGACAATGCCGTGGATGCTTCGCCGGAGGGCGGGAAGATCGAAATCTCAACGTGGTCTGAGCCCGGCTGGCTCGCCGTCTGCATCGGCGACCATGGCTTAGGGATTCCCGCCGACGTCTTGCCGCACATCTTTGAGGCCTTCTTCACCACCAAGGCGCAGGGCGCGGGCACCGGCCTGGGCCTGGAAATCGTTCACCGCATCGTGACGCAGAAGTTCGGCGGCACCATCGAGGTCCAATCCCAGCCCGGCGATACCCGCTTCATCATCCGCCTGCCGCTGAACGCTGCCGGCCGCGAGAGTGGACAGCAAGCAACTAACAGCTAGCGAATCGTCAGATTCTCGCGCAGGGGCGTATTCGCCGACGAATCGCCCACCATCACCTGAAATTCACCTTGCGCCACCTGCCATGCATGGGCTTTCTCTGACCAGTAGGAAAACGCGCGCGTATCGAGCTTGATCTCAACGAGCGTGGTTTCTCCGGGGTTCAGCATCACCTTTTTGAAGCCTTTCAACTGAATCGGCGGCTCGTTGCCCTCGGCGATCTCAGGAAAGCCGAGATACACCTGCGCCACTTCAGCCCCGGCGCGCTTGCCGGTGTTCGTCACCTTGAAAATTACCGTGGCGTCGACGCTGCCCGGCTGCCGGCTCACTTTGAGGCCGTCAAAACTGAACTGAGTGTAGGAGAGCCCGAATCCGAACGGAAACAGCGGGGCAATGTGGTGCACCGTGTAGCCACGGTAGCCCACCTCGAGGCCTTCGCTGTATTGCACCACGCCGTCTGTGCCCGGATACTGCTGCGGGTTGCTGGCGAGCGTATCTTCAACGCTGCGCGGAAACGTCAGCGGCAGCTTGCCCGACGGATTCACCTTGCCGACCAGTACGTCGGCTACTGCATTACCATCTTCCTCGCCCGGATACCACGCTTCGAGAACCGCCGCAACCTTGTCAATCCAGGGCATCACAATCGCCGACCCGCTCTTGAGCACCACCACGGTCTTGGGATTTGCCTCGGCGACGGCCGCAATCAACTGGTTCTGCGCGGCGGGCAGCTCCAGGCTCTGATCGCGCCCTTCGCTGTCCTGGTCGCCCACCATCACAACGGCAATCTGCGCGCGTTTGGCCGCCGCGGCGGCCGCGTCGATGTCGCTGCCGTCGATCACGGTCATCCGCGTCACCAGCGAATCCACCGCCGCCTGCAATCCGTCGTAGGGCGTGATGGTGTAGAGCGGGATGACATGCGAGCTTCCGCCGCCGCCGGTATTGGGACGAACCGCGTAGGGACCAATCAGCGCGATGGTTCGCGTGGAAGTGAGATCGAGGGGCAGCAGGTTGCCCTCGTTCTTCAACAGCACCATCCCCTGCGCGGCGATCTTGCGCGCCATGGCTCCGTGTTCCAGCGCTGGAATCGGCGCAGCTTTCGGTTGCGGCCCAAAATCGCCATACTCGATCATCTTGGCGAAGCGCTGTTCCAGCATCTCGTCAATCCGCGCCACGGGCACTTGCCCCGACTCGACGGCCTTCTTCAACTCGTCGCCGAAGTACCTGCCCGTTGGCATCTCCAGGTCCAGCCCCGCCAGCGCGCTGGGCACGGCGCTGTGCGTCGCGCCCCAATCCGAGATCACAAACCCGTCAAATCCCCACTCCTTCTTCAGCACATCGGTAAGAATTGGAGTGTTTTCGCAGTCGAACGCTCCATTTACCTTGGGATAGGCACACATCAACGAAGCCGAATGCGCCTCCTTGATCGACGCCTCAAAGGCCGGCATGTAAATTTCGCGCAGCGTCCGCTCGCCGATCTCCTCGTTGATGCTCATGCGCTGTGCTTCCTGGTTGTTGGCGACGAAGTGCTTGACGTTGGCCATAATTCCCGTGCTCTGCACGCCCTCGATGGCAGCCACGGCGATGCGCCCATCCAGATAAAGATCCTCGCCGAAGCTTTCGAACACGCGCCCGCCCTGCGGCACGCGCGCAATGTTGATGTCGGGAGCTTCAAACAACAGGCTGCCCAGCGCGCGCGTCTCCTCGGCTTCGAGCTTTCCGTAGGTGCGCGCCAGCTCCGGATCCCAGGTTGCCGCCAACGCAATCGGCGCCGGCCACGCCGTAGCCGGTTTCTGCGGTCCCGCGCCACCGGGCCCAACGCCAGCCGGGCCATTCGTCATGTGGAGCGCCGGAATGCCCAGCCGCGGCAATCCCGGGACCACGCGAAAATCCGTCGCATCGCGGATTCCGTGCAACTGGGCGATTTTTTCGTCCAGCGTCATCCTGGCCACAATCGCCCGCGCGCGCACCACCGCCTGGGCATGGGTCACGCGAGCTTGCTGCGCAGGCGAGGCCGCGGCCAACAAAAGAGCCGAAACGGCCAAGACCGGAAATATTCTCAGAGAGGCAGGGATCTGCCTGGAAGGAGCGGAAGGCATCATGAATTTTTCCATTGCGCTCGCCGTTCGAGCCGCAAATCCAGCGGAATTCTATCACCCCGCATGGCGTCTGAAACGTGCCTCGGTTCTACCAGCTAATTGCATTGCCGATTGTGGTAGGACCACGTGATTCCGCTGGTGTATGATGGGTGCGCTCGAATTTCATCCCTGCGAGGCTACCCAATGTACCTAAGCAAAAGCTTGCGCCCGTGCCGGCCTATCATGGCCGCTCTGCTTGCCGTCTTTGTGCCATCGGCCGCGGTTCTCCACGCGGCGCGCACTTGTAATCCCCGCAACTTCGGCGCCAAGGCTGATGGCGTCACCAAGGACACCGACGCCATCCAAAAGGCCATCGATACCTGCGCAGCCAAGGGCGGCGGGACTGTAATCCTCACCGCCGGCACTTACGTGAGCGCGCCCATCGTGCTCAAAAGCAAGATCACGTTGCAGCTGGACAAGGGCGCCACGCTTCTCGGTTCGCCCGACCATGCCGACTATCCCGCCAAGACCGAGTTCCGCCTCCCCGCCCTGCAATCGCTGATCAGCGCCACCAGTGCTGAGAACGTGGTCATCACCGGCGAGGGCACCATCGACGGCAACGGCGAGAGCTGGTGGCAGATGGCGCGCAGCTTCCACGACTTTGGCGTCATGGGCAGTCCCCATCCCCGGCCGCGCCTTATCGTTTTCGACCATTGCAAGCATGTTCGTGTCGCAGGCGTCACTCTTCAGAACTCGCCGTTCTGGCAACTGGTTCCCTACTACTCCGACGACGTAGTCATCAGCAATATCCGCGTGCTCGCTCCTCAGCATTCGCCCAACACAGACGCCGTCGATCCCTTTTCCTCCTCCAACGTCAAGATCGATCACCTCTACGCCGACGTTGGCGACGATGCCATCGCCATCAAGTCGGGAGCCATCAACTCGCCCGGCCCCGATGATCCCAGCCACGATATCACCATTACCGACTGCACATTCCTGCATGGTCACGGTCTCTCGATAGGCAGCGAACTGGCGGGCGGCGCGCACAACATCACGGCCGAGCGCATTCACTTTGAAGGCACCGATAACGGCATCCGCATCAAGGCCAATCGCGACCGGGGCAACGACGTCAGCCATCTGGTGTTCCGCGATCTCGACATGAAGGATGTGCGCAACCCTATCATCATCAGCGAATACTATCCGCGCATCCTGCCGCCCGATGGCCCGCAGACGCCGCAACCGGTGGGACGTCTGACTCCGCATTTCCACGACATCGTGCTCGAAAACATCACGGCGAGCGGCGCCGCGATGGACGGGGCCATTGTGGGCCTGCCCGAGTCGCCGGTTGATGATGTGGTTCTGAAAAACGTCAAGCTAAGCGGCCAGACCGGCCTCACCATCGGCTACGCCACAGTCACGGGAACCGGCGTAGAGGTGAAGGCAGCGCAAGGCGATCCAATCCTCAAGCGCGAGGGGGCCAACGTTACGCTGCACTGATCGCAAACGGCGGGCGCAGGCCGCAGCTCTCCAGGGGTTTGGCGGTCGTCTGTTGAGTGAGCTTACTTGACCCGCGTCATCTTCGACATCATGCCGTCGGGCGGCCCGCTCAGCGAGCCATCGCTGTTCAGGGTCAGATCGGTCGTGATGCCTTCGCACGTCAGCGCGACCGTCTTGCCGTCCACCGTGTAAGTGCAGTTATCCGTCATGGCTCCCACGGTCGCAACTGCCTTGCCGCCCGATTGGAACTGCACCTGAACCAGTCCACCGGGGCCCTGGTAGGTGTGGCCGCTTACTCCATTTCCGCAGCCCACAGCGCCTAGACACAGAATCGCGGCGGCTAGTGCCGCCCATACACGTCCACTTGCTTTCACGGTTCTCTCCATCCAAAACAGGAATTTGGGGAATACGGATTGAGAGACTCTAACCGCTTTCATGCGTGTGAGGCAAGTGAATTTTTTGAAGGAGCAGAAGACTGGAGATTATTGATTGACGCCGCTGGCCAGGAACCCACCATCTACCACCAGGATTTGCCCGGTAACGAATGACGCGCTGTCAGAAGCCAGATACACGACTGCGCCGATCAGCTCATCTGTCTTTCCGAAGCGGCCCATGGGTGTCCGCATGAGCAATTCCTGGCCGCGCGGGGTGCTGTCGAGCAACTGGGCATTCAAATCGGTGCGGAAGACGCCCGGCGCCACCGCGTTCACGGTCACGCCTTTTCTCGACCACTCCACGGCCAAGGAGCGCGTGAGCGACGCCACGCCGGCCTTGCTGGCTGCGTATGCGGCCACTTCGCTCAACGCGACAAAGCTGTTCAGCGAGGCGATGTTGATAATGCGCCCATAGCCGCGATCGAGCATGTGACGGCCGAAGACCTGGCAGGCACGCAACGTCCCCGTCAAATTTACATTCAGAATGTTGTTCCACTCGGTTTCATCCAAATCCAGCGTGCGGGTCCGCTTGATGATACCCGCGCAGTTCACCAGGATGTCTACCTTGCCAAAGCGGTCCACGGTAGCGGCCAGCAGCTTTTCCAGTGAGCTGCGATCGCCCACGTCCGAGGCCACGCGCAGCGTTCGCCGGCCGCGCGCCTCGATCTCGCCGGCGGTTTCGTCCACCTGTTGCTGCCGCCGGGCCGAGGCAACCACATCGGCGCCTGCATCCGCCAGCCCAACGCTGAGCGCCCGGCCAATCCCCGAAGTTCCTCCCGTCACCACCGCGGTTTTGCCATCCAGGTTGAACAATTGAGCGTTCATTCCATCTCCACGGGGGTAAGGCTCGAAGCTAGTAGCTGCCTTTCAGGAACACCGGCGCAATGTGGCGGTCGTACAGGTTCTCTGTCACATTCTTCGCAATCACAGCCTCGTTGGCCTCGAGCAGATCAAGGTAGCCGCGCCCGATCCTGGCAGCCACTTTGAAGCCTACGTGCAGTAATTGGCGCAAACTACTATTGTAAGCTGAAGCTCCCTCCACGTGGCGCAGTGTTGAGGTGTACTGCTGCGAGGTCCAGCCACGCACCTCCTCGGCTGAGGGAAGCTTTCGGGAATCGATGTCGATCACCGCGGCGTACGGGGCGCATAGCTCCTCGCGGTGCGCGAGCGCCTCAGCGTACACCTCCTTGGCCAGTTCCAGGCCCGTGCCGCCGGCTTCGGCCAGGCCGATCAGCTCTTCAAGCCAGGTTGTCCCGGCGGTCTTCAAATGTACGCCCACGTTGAACCGCTTCATGTTCGCGTGGATCGCGGGATAGATTGAGAACTTGTCACTGCCCGAATGGATGCTGAGCTTCAGGTTCTGGGGCAGTCCATATTGCTTCACCGCGTAAGCGATGGCCGCAATGTCCAGCGCCATCTCGCGCTCGAACTGCGCCACGTCGCCCACGTAATCCACGCCCTTATTAAAGCGCCCGCTGAACTTGGGAGCGATGGTCTGCACAGGAATGCCTTCGCCGGCGATGGCTGCGAGAATGATGAGCAGCTCGACCGGGCTCTGCGCGCGATCGGTCTCGTCCATCGACACCTCGGGAACAAACTTCCCTTCTCCCTTCGCGCTCGACACCCGCCGATAGACCTCGCCGGCCTTCTTTACCGCGGCCAGAAACTTGGCGGCGGTCGCGCGCAATATTTCCGGGGTAATCTCGAACGCCTCGTCGGCTCCGGCCAGCTCAATGCTCCCATGCAGTTCGGGATGCTTCTTGACGAAGCTGTCAATGTCGGCCGCGGGCGCCGCGTGCCCGATGACATCGGCCACATCGAAGGTGAAAAAATCGCACGGCGCCAGGAATCGATCGACCGTCTCGGCCGTGATATGGTCGGCGTCGCAGAAGTACGGCAATTTCCAGCCCAGCGCCTTCACCGCGGCATCGGCGGCCTGGCGCACCGACTCGGGCCCGGAGCCGATGATCAGGTGTTCGCGATTCGACTTGTTCCATACCGGCACCACTTCGACGCCGTGATGCAGCGCCTTGACGCATGCCTGCAACTGCGCTTTGGCCTGGTGTGCAAACCGGTCGCCGACGCCCACCGAATACTTGCCGAGCTTGAGAGCCTGAGTTCCCATAGTCGTTTTGTCATCCTGAGCGAGTCCGCCTGAGGCGGACGAATCGAACGATCTGCGGTTGTTCAACAGACTTCAGTGACAGCACACTAGCGGGCGTGGCCTGCGGCAACCGCGGCATCCGCCGGTGTTGCGCTTTCGAAGCGGCTGCGATGCGCCCACAATCCCAGCCCCGGGTTGGCAACAAAGAAAATCTCTTCTCCGCCCAAGCGGTTATAGCCGTGGCGAAGCTTCAGAGGATCGTAGCGCCTGGTCATCGCTTTCAGGTCGCCGTACGCAAATCCTACGCCCTCGATCTCTTCGCGGCTCAGCTCGGCCGGGCACCAGGTGATCTTGAAGCGCCCCTCCGACGATCCGTGGATCAGGTGCGCCGCAGCGCTCAAATCCGCGGCCAGGTCGGCATTTTCCTTGACCGCTTTCAGGGTGTTGGGGGTTCCGCGATAGCCATATTTGCGGATCAGCGCATCAATCCCCTTGTCCTCGCCGAACTCTCTCACGCCGGGCGCCAGGATGATCAGCTCCGCGCCATCGGCCAGCGCCATGCGGGTGCGGTACACCGCCTTGTTGCCGATCCAGGTGCTGTGGAACTCCTTGGAATCGAGATAGACCACGGCTTTTTTGATCGGCTCGTCGACCATCTCGAAATTCACCTTGAGGCTGAGCTCTGCAGCCCGCAGGAAGCACTCGAAGTCGTCGCCGATGAACAATCCGCGCACCGCCAGTCCGCCGTTTTGCCCGCGACCGACCACGGTCTGCACGTACACGATGGGCAGATGCCGCAAGAATCTTTCGCAGGCCAGGTTGATTACGCTGCGCACGGGATTTTTGGCGCGCCCCATGATGCGCTCCATGCCGTACACCGCGCCCAGGTAATGGCTGCGATTGATGCCTTCGCGGCCGCCCGTGCCGATCAGGATGTTTTTGGCGTGGTTGGCCATACCGATAACTTCGTGGGGCACGACCTGCCCAATCGACAGGATGAGATCGAAACCGCCCTGCGAGATGAGCCGGTTGACCTGCGCCGGCCAGGTGTAGTTCAGCTTGCCTTCAGACTGCTCACGGATACATTCGGCGGGAAGCTCGCCCAGCGTCTCGATATCGGTGCGCCAGTTGTGAACCTTGAAGAGCTCGAGCGGCATGTCGCCGAACATGTGCGCAATCTGGCCGGGCCGCATGGGCGTGTGCGTGCCGATAGCGGGCAGCACAGCCTTCAGACTGTTGCCGTAGTGCTGCCAGGCGTAGCGCGCCAGATCGCCGGCCCGCGAATGTTCGCGGCTCTGGTCCGGCGGCACGGCCAGCACGCTCTTGCGCGGGCCCAGCTTGCCCAGGCTCTCCACCAGCAGCTCTTGCAGCTGCTGCGCCGAAAGATCGGTCTCTGTGCTACCTGCACAACAATAAAGGCTCATAACGCAAACTCCGTCTGAAACCTGATCCCAACCGCTGTCACCTGCCACTCACAGCCGGTACGCCTTCTTCACCAGATCGTAGGTCAAAGCGTGCGCCACTTCGAACGCTTCGTCCTCGTCGAGCCGGTGTTCCGCCACCAGCCGCGCCAAAAATGCGCAATCGATGCGCCGCGCCACGTCGTGCCGCGCCGGAATGGATAAGAACGCCCGCGTGTCGTCGTTGAACCCCACGGTGTTGTAAAAGCCGGCCGTCTCGGTAGCCAACTCGCGGAAGCGCATCATGCCCTCCGGACTGTCATGAAACCACCACGGAGGACCAAGGCGCAAGCAGGGATAGTGGCCTGCCAGCGGCGCCAATTCGCGGCTGATGGTCGACTCGTCCAGCATGAACAGGATGATGGTCAGGTTCTTCTCGTTGCCATAGCGTTTCAACAGCGGCCGCAGCGCGTGCACATAATCGGTCGGCCCGGGAATATCCGCGCCCATGTCGCGCCCGTACTTCTCGTAGATCAGCCGGTTGTGGTTGCGCACAGCTCCCGGGTGAATCTGCATCACCAGGCCGTCTTCGACGCTCATGCGCGCCATTTCCGTCAACATCTGCGCCCGGAACAGCTCCTGTTCGGCCGCATCGGCCTTGCCGCCGCGTATTTTGCTGAACAGCGCCGCGGCCTCGCCTTCGGTCAGGTCCGCGGTCTGTGCGGTAGGATGCCCGTGGTCGGTCGATGTGCAGCCCAGCGACTTGAACCGCGCCCGCGCCTTGGCCAGCGCGTTCAGGTAGCCTTTCCACGTCGACGTGTCTTCGCCGTTCTGCTCGCCCAGCTTGGCAATCGACTCGGCAAATCCTTTGAACTCGGGATCGACTACCGCATCGGGCCGGAAAGCGGGGATGATCCGCCCTTTCCATCCCGAGGCGCGAATCGCCTGGTGGTCTTTGAGCGGATCCAGGGCAGACTCCGTGGTCGACAGCACTTCGATATTGAATTTCTCGTAGAGGGCGCGCGGCCGGAACTGGGGCGTCTTCAGCTTCTCTGCAATGCTGTCGAAATACAGGTCTGCGGTTTTCTCGCTCAGCCGCTCCTTCAACCCGAACTGCTTCTCGAAGGCGTAATCCAGCCACATGCGGGTGGGTGTGCCGCGAAACAGGTAGTAATGGCTGGCGAAGATCCGCCACACCTTGCGCGGCTCCTTCACCACGGGCTGGCCGATCTCCAGGTCGTCCATTGAAACGCCCTGGCTGTAAAGCATGCGAAAGACGTAATGATCGGGCTGGACGAACAGCGCCGCGGGGTCGGGAAATGCCTCGTCTTTGGCAAACCATGAAGCCTGCGTATGCCCATGCGGGCTCACGATGGGCAAATTATGTACGTGTTCATATAAGGAACGGGCTATCTTGCGGGTGCTGGCTTCAGCGGGAAACAAACGGTCTTCGTTCAGCAGCATGGAATTCATTCTACCTCGCGTGCTGATCCTTCCGTCCTCCAAAGCAGACAAAGAGGTCGGACCAGAAGTATACACGCCTTTGGTGTGCGCCGTCCGTGTGCCGTCCCTGCCGGGAAGGGTGCAAGTTTTTCAATCCAAATCCGCTTTTCGGTGATAATCTCGCTTTGACCCTGATTCTCAAGGATCGAAAGAGGGTTCCCGATTCTATGGCGCGCGCGCGGCAGGACGATCCAAATACCCATCGAACCATGCAGGTGGTTAACCACATCCGTTCCCTGATCGAGAACGGAACCTTGCAGCCGGGCGACAAGATTCCGCCCGAACGCGAATTCGCGCGTTCACTCAAGATCAGCCGTGCCAGCCTTCGCACCGGCATTGGCTACCTGGCGGCGATGGGAGTCATGAAGATCCGCCACGGCGTGGGAACTTTCGTCGCCGACGGCCCTCCCGAATTCGGTAAAGCCTCCTTGAGCCTGATCGGCGCCCTCCACGGTTTTCAGTCCTGGCAGATGTTTGAGGCCCGCATCATCCTCGAGAGCCACCTGGCTGCCCTAGCCGCCGAACGCGGCAAGGCCGATCACCACACTGCGCTGGCCGAGGAGGTGGCTGAGATGTTCGCCGCCATGAACACCCCACCCGACTATCTCATCCATGACCTCACCTTCCATCGCGTCATTTCCCAGGCTTCCGGCAATCCCATCCTGGCCGCGATCATCGAGACCATCACGTCGGCGCTTTACGACAGCCGCCGCAAAACTGTGGAACGCTCCACTGACCTGCGCGAATCGGCCGAGATGCATCGCAAGATCTACCGCGCCATCCGGGCCCACAACGCCAAGGAAGCTCACAACCTGATGGAGCAGCACTTGCGCATGGCGCAGGTGGCCCAGGGTATGGAACGGCCCACGGACCGCCGTGGTTCGCCGGCCGCCTCAAAAGCCAAGCGGGTGCGCTCAGCCCCGGCTGCGGCCGTTCCAGCTTGATCGCAACGAAATTCCGGCGCCCTCGCCGCCATTGGAGTCTTTCTTGACGTTTCCAAAGAGAAGAATCTGTGTTTCAGCCATTACCTCCCGTGCCATCGGGGTAATTGCCTTACTTCTTGTGTGCACGGGCTCGCGCGCGCAAGCCCCGGCTGCGCCGCAAACCCCCTCTGCCGCGGCAAACGCCGCCGAAACCAATCCGCCCGATCAAGACCTGCCGCATGGCCAGATCGAATTGCTCTGGCCCGACGGGGCGCCGCTCGCCGTTGGCAACGAGGAGCAGGACAAGCCTCGGCTCGAAATCTTCTCCGGATACGGTGCCGGACCGCACACCGCCGTGGTCGTCTGCCCCGGCGGCGGCTACACGCATCTGGCCTACGAAAAAGAGGGCATCCGCATCGCCGAGTGGCTGAATCTGCGCGGCATCACCGCCTTCGTCCTCACCTACCGGCTCTCGCCGCGCTATCACTATCCCGCGCCGCTGCTGGATGGCTATCGCTCCGTGCGCTGGGTGCGCTTCCACGCCAAAGACTTCGATATCGCTGCCGATCGCATCGGCATGTGGGGATTCTCCGCAGGCGGGCATCTGGCCGGCATGGTGGGCACGCACTTCGATGCCGGCAATCCCCAGGCCGCCGATCCCATCGAACGCGTCAGCGACCGTCCCGACTTTGTTATCAGCTCCTATGGCGTTCTCACGCTGCTGCCGGGCATCGCCAAGCCCGGCACTCTGAGCACTCTGCTGGGCGAAAAACCCACCCAGCAACTGCTCGACGAGGTATCCCCTGAGAAGCACGTCACGGCGCAAACGCCGCCCTTCTTTTTGTTCTCCACCTCCGGGGACCAGGGCGTGCCTCCGCTGAGCACCGTCACTTTCTACGCCGCGCTGATCCGCGCAGGCGTTCCCGCCGAGATGCACGTCTTCCAGCAGGGCCCCCACGGCACCGCCCTCGGCCAATCATGGCCCGAACTCGCCGGCTGGCCCATCCTGCTCGAAAACTGGCTGCGCCTCAACGGCTGGATTCCGTATCCCGCCGCGGCGCCTTCCACTTCGGCCGCGCATTGGTAACGCCGGTATCCTTGCCGGCTGTTGTGCAGCCTGCCCTGAGCGAAGCCGAAGGGTCCGCACCCGCACACGTCGATTTGTCCTCATCGCGCCGCCCTGCGTATAGTGGCTTCGGCGCGAAGGCGCATTGAGAAACTGACATGAAATTCAATCGCGGCTTCGTTGCTCTTCTCGCTCTTGCCGCAACTCTTGGCGGGCCCGCGGGCGCTCGCGCCGCCGACCAGCTCTGGGCGCAACGCGTCTGGGCGCAACGCGCCGCCGACGCCGCCATCTCGCGCTGGCCCGACGGCCGACTCTCGCCCAGCTCGCCGTCCACCTGGAACTACGAGCTGGGCACGCTCCTCGACGGCATGGACGCCGCCTGGCTCTCGACCGTCGATCCCCGCTGCTTCAACTACATCAAAGCTTCGGTCGATGCGCTTCTCGCTCCCGACGGCTCCATCCCCACGCTCAAGCCCGAAGAGCATCAGCTCGACAACATCCTCCTCGGCCGCCAGCTTCTTTTCCTCTACGGCGTCACGCTCGACAAGCGCTATCTCGCCGCCGCAACCTTCCTGTGGGACCAGCTTGCCCGGCAGCCCCGCAACACCGAGGGCGGCTACTGGCACAAGCAGCGCTATCCCAACCAGATGTGGCTCGACGGTCTCTACATGGCCGAACCCTTCCGTGCGCAATACGCGGCCCTTTCGCACCATCCTGAGGAATTCGCCGACATCACGCGTCAATTCGTCCTGATGGAGGAGCACGCGCGCGACCCCAAGACCGGTCTGCTCTATCACGGCTGGGACGCGTCGAAGCGGGAGCGCTGGGCCAACCCGCAAACCGGCGACTCATCGCAAATCTGGGCGCGGGGCATGGGCTGGTACATGATGGCGCTCGTCGATGCGCTCGATTACTACCCTGAGGACGAACCCGGGCGCGCCAGGCTCATCTCTATCCTTCGGCGCGAAGCCGCGGCCGTGGCGCGCTTCCAGGACAAAAACACTGGACTCTGGTACACGATGATGAACAAGCCCGGCGAGAAGGGAAATTATTTCGAGTCATCCTCCGCCTGCATGTTTGTTTATGCGCTGGCCAAGGGCGTACGCCGCGGTTACCTGCCCAACAATCGCCCGAACGGGCTTATGAGCGTGGCCGAGCGCGGCTATAAAGGCATCCTCGCGCATTTCGCTTACTTCGTTCCCGATTCAGGTTTCACTTTCGGCGGCACCGTCAAGGCATCCGGCCTCGGCGGCGAACCCTATCGTGACGGCAGTTACGCCTATTACATCGGCGAGAAAGTCGTCAGCAACGATCCCAAGGGCGTGGGCGCGTTTCTGCTGGCCAGCACGGAGATGGAATATGCGCCGGAGTCCACTCTCGCCCGCGGCCTCACCGTCGCCGTCGACGGATGGTTCAACTCACAGCAACGTACTGACGCCCTCGGCCATCAGGTCTACTTCCACTACAAATGGGACACGTGGGACAACCCCGGCTACGGGCTCTTCGGCCATCTCTTTCGCGAATTCGGCGCGCGAACCAGCGAGCTCGACGCCGAACCCACTCTGGCCAACCTGAAGGGCGCCGACGTTTATGTGATCGCCTCGCCCGACAACCTCGACAAGAACCCCAAGGCGCACTTTGCCAACGCCGAAGATGCCACGCAGCTCGCGGAATGGGTCAGAACCGGCGGCGTGCTCGTGATCATGGAGAACGACACCTCGTTCGCCGACCTCGACCACTTCAACGTCATCAGCGAAAGATTCGGCATTCACTTTAACAGCATTCTGCGCAAGCACGTCATTGGAACCAATTGGGAACAGGGAAGAATCGACATTGACGGCAAAGGGCCGGTCTTCCACCACCCCCACACGATTTTCGTGAAGGATGTTTGCACCATCTCGTCGAGCCAGCCGGCTCGCTCCGTGCTGGAAGAGGGTAACGATGTTTATATGGCCACGGCCAAATACGGCAAGGGCACCGTCGTGGCCATGACCGACCCCTGGCTTTACGACGAGTACACCGACGGGCGCAAGCTCCCGGCCATGTACGACAACTACGCCGCGGGCAAGGAATTTGTACGGTGGATTCTCGAGCAGGCGCCACCGGTGCGGGAGCTGGAGAAACCGCGGTCAGTGTTTGAAAAGTCGCAACCCTGAGCTGAACCCCACCCAAGCGAAGCTTGGATGGGGCACCCCGGTTGTGGTGAGTTGAGGTCTGTGATCGAGCGAGCTCGGTTGACGGCACCGCCCCGCGCCTTTACATGAATAGGTTCAAGTGGTCAGTCCACGTGTTGCGGTTGGCTTACGCGCGATCCACACTTAGTTGCGGGGCTGCAAGCGCGATCTGACCAGACGGCACGCGCCGCCCGCGCAGTAAAATTGAGGTGCGGCGATCATGAGCGCCGGCCATTTAACGCGTTGAAAAGCAACCGCAGATCCTTCGACTTCGTCGGCCGTTGCGGCGGACTGCACTCAGGATGACAGTTCCGTTCTAATGCAGGAATTTTGATTCAGGCTGCCCGCTTGAGCACGGCACTGCTTGCAGGAGAAACCATGAAAACCATATTGATGGCCGATCCCGTGCGCTACCCGCGCATGACCACCGGCGAGCTCCGCGAAACCTTCCTGCTCGATGTGCTTTATGAGCCCGGCAAAATCCAACTCAATTACGTCGATCTCGATCGCGCCGTCGCCGGCTTCGCCGCACCGGCCGGCGCGCCTCTCGTTCTGCCCACCTATCCTGAGCTTCGCGCCGCGTACTTCACTGAGCGCCGCGAGCTGGGCGCCCTCAATATCGGCGGTCCCGGCGTCATCAAGGTCCAGGGCAAATCCTACGAAGTTGGCAATCTCGACGTCGTCTACATCGGCCGCGGCAACGCCGAGGTCAGTTTCGCCTCAAAAGATAAAAACGCCCCCGCCATCTTCTATCTCCTCAGCTATCCTGCGCACGCCGTCTTTCCCGTGGCGCTGGTGCGCAAGCAGGAAGCCAGTCCCACCGAGCTCGGCAGCCTTGAGACCTGCAACAAGCGGACCATCTGCAAGTACATCCACCTTGAAGGCGCGCGCAGTTGCCAGCTCGTCATGGGCGTCACGCACCTGGCCACGGGCAGCAACTGGAACACCATGCCTCCGCATACGCACATGCGCCGTTCCGAGATTTACATGTACTTCAACCTTGCCGCCGATGCGTGCGTGATGCATTTCATGGGGCCTCCCGCCGAAACCCGCCACATTGTGATGGCCGACAAGGGCATCGTCATCTCTCCCGGATGGTCGATTCACGCCGGCGTGGGCACGCGCGCCTACAGTTTCTGCTGGGGCATGGGAGGCGAAAATCAGGACTACGCCGATATGGACCCCGCGCCCGTCCCATCCCTGCGGTAGCAAGTCCGCTCCGCGAGTCCATATTTGCCTTGATTCCGTGGGACTCCGCGCGATTCACAGGACAGCGAATTTGCTGTGTTAGGTTGAGAAATTGGAGAGAACGATGGGACACATAACGGACTTCATCAAGCATCACTACAGGCACTTCAACGCGGCGGCGCTGGTGGATGCGGCAGAAGGGTACAACCAGCACCTGGCCGGCGGCGGCAAGATGTTTGTGACCATTGCCGGCGCGATGAGCACGGCGGAGCTGGGTTTGAGCCTGGCGGAGATGATCCGGCAGGACAAGATTCACGGCATCTGCTGCACGGGCGCGAACCTTGAAGAGGACGTGTTCAACCTGGTGGCGCATGACTACTACCAGCGCGTGCCCAATTACCGCGACCTGACACCGGCCGACGAGGCCGCGCTGCTGAAGCGGCACATGAACCGCGTGACCGACACGTGCATTCCTGAAGAGGAGGCCATGCGGCGCATCGAGCGGGCGGTTCTGGAAGAGTGGGTAAAGGCCGACAAGGCCGGTGAGCGGTGGTTTCCGCACCAGTTCATGTACAAGATTCTGTGCGCGGGAAAGCTGGAGAAGAGCTACCAGATCGATCCCAAGGACAGCTGGCTGCTGGCGGCGGCCAGGAAGAATCTCCCCATGTTTGTGCCGGGGTGGGAGGATGCGACGCTGGGCAACATGTACGCGGGGCACTGCATCAGCGGAGACGTGAAGAAGGTGCACACGGTGCGCACGGGAATCGAGTACATGATGGAGCTGGCCGAGTGGTACACGGAGACGACTGCGAAGACGCCGCTGGGATTCTTCCAGATTGGCGGCGGCATTGCGGGCGACTTTCCCATCTGCGTGGTGCCCATGCTGCACCAGGATTTGCAACGCGAGAACGTGCCGCTGTGGGCATACTTCTGCCAGATTTCCGACTCGACGACGAGCTACGGGTCCTACTCGGGAGCGGTGCCCAACGAAAAGATCACGTGGGGCAAGCTGGGCGAGAAGACGCCGAAGTTCATTATCGAAAGCGACGCCAGCATTGTGGCGCCGCTGGTCTTTGCGCATGTTTTAGGTTGGTGAAAGCCGGCTGTTAGCCTTCAACCATCCGCTTTCAGCCGGTCGCGGTGAGTTGATTGTCGTGCTTTCCCAGGTCTCAAAATCGAGACCTCCACCCCACGGACGTGGAGCTGTCCGTGGGGACCCTGGACCTGGGGCACCCAAAGAAATCAGAGAGCGATAGGAATCGAATGAATCAGCGGGCAACGTTTGCGGTGGTGCTGTTAGCGGCGATGTGCGGTGCGGCGGCACACGCACAGGAGGATCGCGGGTACTGGCGCGCAGCGAGCTCGAATGCGCGATCTATTACGGGCGATGTGTCGATCGCCGAGCTGAAGGTGGCGATCAACTATTTGCTGTTTCCGCTGGCGCCGATTCGCAGGCTGAAGCCGGCGGAGGTGAGCGCGGTGTTCGACGCGGATGTGAACGCGGGCATCGAGGGGTCGCTCTACCGGCTCAAGGTGCCGCCGTGGCAGCGCTTTCTGCACAAGAACACGTTGTGCGGCGAGGAGGAGACGGAGTGGATGGCAACCTACGTGGCGGGACGAACCATGCAGGTGGCGTTCTTTTCGGGCGACGATATGCCCGTGTTTACGTTTGACGCGATCCAGCACTCGCCGGCGCTGTGCGGGACGTTTGTGTACGAGCGGTGAGGCAGCTTGGAGCTGCTAGCTCCTGCCCTCGAGCTTCTAGCTTCTAGCCTCTAGCTTCTACGGGCGGGCGGACGTTCCCTTATTTGCTGCTGTGCCGCAACAAGATCTCAGCAACCAGTTCGGCTCCGGAAAGAAGGACAAGGGAGATCACGATGATGAGTATTCTCGTCAGTTTGCCGCGCGGACAGGCTGCGCGGTAGTCGGAGACGACGCCGAGCCAGCCCCAGCTCCACTTGCGTAGCGGCTTACCCTCTCCAGCCCTCCTCCGATTCACTTCCCCCACCATGTTGCTGGTGACAGAAATCGCAGCGCCGGAGGAAGCGAAGAAAATAAAGATCAGAAATGAGGACATCTCTGCGGTGGACATTTGGCGCCTCGACCTTTCTCTAGACGCGAGAGCACTCTTCGACCGGGATCGGCACCTGCTCGACGATTTCCAGGCCGAAGCCTTCGAGGGCCGGAATGTGCATGGGCGTGTTCGAGAGCAGGCGAATGCGCTGGATTCCCAAGTCAGACAGAATCTGGCCGCCGAGCCCGATGGCGCGGAGGATGCGGCCGGTGCGGGCCTGGGAGCCCTCGCGCGCGCGCAGCTCGTGGTGCAGGATGAGGCGGCCGGCGTCGGGCGGAGCGGCGCCGGCCGGAGCGGTGGCCCCGCCGGGACCGAAGGCCGCGGCAGGCGTTTGCTCGATCTCGAAGCCACGCGAGGTGTTGTGGAGGTAGAGCAGGACCCCGCAACCTTCTTCGGCAATCATGCGCAGAGACTGGTCGAGGACTTCGCGGCAGTGGCAGTCGGCGGCAAAGACGTCGCCCGCCGTGCAGCGCGTGTGCACGCGGACCAGCACGGGATGCGGGCAGGGCGTGCGGGGCGCCGTCGAGGCCGCCGGGATGGGAGAGCCGTTACCCAGAGCGTCAGCTCGGAGCGGCTCAGGAAACGGCCCGGCATGGAACGCGGGGCAGTCGGGGCAGAGGTCGCCGCGGACCAGGGCGATGTGGCTTTCGCCGCCGCAGACTTCACTCTCGTAGGCGATCATGCGGAACTCGCCGTAGCGGGTTTGGATGACGCTGGCGCCGGCACGGACGATATAGCGCTCGTGGCGCAGCCGGTAGCGGATGAGCTCGGCGACGGTGAGCATTTTGAGTCCGTGCTCGCGGCAGAAGGGAATGAGGTCGGGGATGCGGGCCATGGCGCCGTCGTCGCGCATGATTTCGCAGATGACGCCGGCGGGGATGAGGCCGGCGAGGCGGGCGAGGTCGACCGAAGCTTCAGTTTGGCCGGCGCGGACCAGCACGCCGCCGCGGCGGGCGCGCAAGGGGAAAACGTGGCCGGGGCGGACGAGATCGGCCCCGGTGGAGCGGGGATCGATGGCAGTACGGATGGTGTGGGCGCGGTCGGCGGCGGAGATGCCGGTAGTGACGCCTTCGCGGGCTTCGATGGACTCAGTGAAGGCAGTGCCGAAACGCGAGGAGTTGTGCGCTGTCATGGGGAAGAGGCGCAGGTGGTCGGCCCGCTCTTCAGTGAGGGTGAGGCAGACGAGGCCGCGGCCGTAGCGAGCCATGAAGTTGATGGCCTCGGGAGTGACGTGCTCGGCGGCCAAAGTAAGGTCGCCTTCATTCTCGCGGTCCTCGTCGTCAACCACCACCACCATGCGGCCGGCGCGAATTTCGCTGAGGGCGCCGGGGACGTCGGTAAAGGGTGGCTCGGGAGTGCGGGAGGTTTGAGGCATGGCGCGTTTTTATTTTCGCATGGGGGCGGAAAAAGCGTGGCTAAGGCGGGCACCCGGAGGTCCGTGTTATCCCGGGGTCTCAAAAGCGAGACCTGGGGCACCCGAGTCGGGGGTGATTGCGGCCAACAAAAACGCCGCCCGCAGGCGGCGCTTTTGGTTCAACTGGCGAAAACCCTACAACGTGGATTCAATCTCAAAGCCCCAGGCTTCGAGCAACGCCTCTGGGATATATTTGGAATTCTTGTTACGGCGTGCCCACTCGCGCAGGCGGGTGGAGCGGATGTACTGGTCCGGGGGCAGCTTGAACTCCTTGGTGATCTGCTCGAAAGAGGTAACCGTAGGCACAACCGGGCCGATGGGCTCCGGCTTGCCCCAATTTGGATTTCCACGACGCTTTGCCATGAATTTTTTTTCCTTGAAACGAGGATTTTCGTCTGACTCCTCGGGCGCGGGCTGGGGATGCTGTAAGACCCGAAGAACTACGATTCTTATTTTACGGATAATTTCTTGAAAAATCAATAGGAAAGCGCGTTTTTTGGCACCGGAGGCGGTGCAAAATCTGCCTCGCACTGCATGATCTTGCGTATTGATTCCATTGGAGTTATGCGATGGCTTGAGGCGCGGGCAAGGGCTCGGGTGCCGGGGCTGGGGGCCGAAGCGTGCGGCTCAAAAGCCGCCGGCGGCGCGACGCCTTTACGGCAAGATCTCAGGCAGACAATTGCAGCAGGTATGGTGCTTTTGGGTGGGTCACTGACTGGCACGGGAGTGGGATGAAAGCCGAGTCGTACATCACGAGGAGGGTCGCAAAATCACGACGAAAAGTCCGGTTTGAGTTCTCTCATGCTCTCTCCCCGCAAGCGAAGACCTGTTGGTGGGATCGGGAAGCTTCCGCTTGCCAACGAATCCTCCGAATGAGAACGGCTTTAGAATGCGAAATTCTCTGCTGAGGATTTGCACCTCGTAGAGGTCTGACCAGCCGAATACAATTGAACTGGACTGAACATTTGCAGTGATAGAATTTCGTGTTTTGGAGAAGAGTATGCCTGAAGCATCGTGTGATATCGCACTTATTGGACTTGCCGTAATGGGACAGAATCTGGTGCTGAACATGAACGACCACGGATTCAAGGTGGCTGTGTTCAACCGCACCGTGTCGAAGGTGGACGATTTCCTGGCCAACGAGGCCAAGGGAACGCAAGTGGTTGGTGCGCACTCGATTGAAGAGTTGACCAGCCTGCTGAGGAAGCCGCGCCGCGTGATGCTGATGGTGAAAGCGGGCACGGCGGTAGACCAGATGATCGAGGAGATCTTGCCGCACCTTGAGGCGGGCGACATTCTGATCGACGGCGGCAACTCGCTCTACAGCGACACCACGCGGCGGACGAAGGCGCTGGCCGAGAAGGGGATTCTCTATATCGGCACCGGCGTTTCGGGCGGCGAAGAAGGCGCGCGGCACGGCCCATCGATCATGCCGGGCGGCAATCCCGCGGCGTGGCCGCATGTGAAGCCGATCTTCCGGGCGATTGCGGCCAAGGTGGACAACGGGACGCCCTGCTGCGACTGGGTGGGCGAAGAGGGCGCCGGGCACTACGTGAAGATGGTGCACAACGGCATCGAGTACGGCGACATCCAGTTGATCTGCGAAGCCTACGACCTGCTCAAGCATGGGCTCGGCATGACGCCCGACGAGCTGCACACGGTGTTTGCCGAATGGAATAAGGGCGAGCTGGACAGCTACCTGATCGACATCTCGAGCCAGATCTTTGCCAAAAAGGACGAGGACGGCGCGCCGCTGGTCGACAAGATTCTGGATACGGCAGGACAGAAGGGGACGGGCAAGTGGACCGTGATCAGCTCGCTCGATACCGGGCAGCCGGTTACGCTGATTGGCGAAAGCGTGTTTGCGCGTTGCCTGTCGGCGATGAAAGAGGAACGTGTGGAGGCGTCGAAATCTTTGCGCGGGCCCAGGAGCCGGCCCAAGGCAGGCGATCGCGTCAGGTTTATCGAGGACGTGCGGCGCGCGCTGTTCAGCGCCAAGATCATCAGCTACGCGCAGGGCTACATGCTGCTCCGCGCCGCCGGGCAGGAGTTCAAATGGAACCTGAACATGGGCGGCATCGCGCTGATGTGGCGCGGCGGGTGCATCATCCGCAGCCAGTTCCTGGGCAAGATCAAGGACGCGTTCAGGAGAAACAAGAATCTCGACAATCTGCTGCTCGACAGGTATTTTTCGCGCTTGGTGAATAGGTACCAGGCGTCGTGGCGGAAGGCAGTCATGCAGGCCATCAAACTGGGCGTGCCCACGCCGGCGCTAGCGACGGCATTGTCCTTCTTCGACGGCTACCGCGCGGAACGGCTGCCGGCGAATCTGCTCCAGGCGCAGCGCGACTTCTTTGGTGCGCACACCTATGAGCGCGTTGACAAGCCGCGTGGCGAGTTCTTCCACACCAACTGGACCGGACACGGCGGCAAGGTTTCGTCGGGAACGTACAACGTGTAACGGCAGGGAACAGGGATTAGGGAACAGAACGCGGGCGGCGATTTCCATTGACGGAGATCGCCGCCGTTGATCTTTGTGCGCTTGGAAGGCCCGCGCGACGTGCGGAGTTACGGATGCGCCGGCTCGGCTGCGGCCTGCGCCCTGGCGAGGACGACGGCCTGCCTCAACGCCCGCTCGAAGCTGTGCGCCGCGGCCGGATCGGGAAAGATGAGGCCGAAGGCTTCGGTATCGTCGGGCGCCTGGCCGTAATCGGAGCTGGAGTGCGGGCCGGGGCTCAGGTGCTGAAATTTCTCCAGATCGTAGATGAGCGTGTGGAACTGCTTGCCGGGCCTGCTGGACACCACCACCATCGTCATGTCTCCCAGGTCGCCGGGCTTGTAGGACTTGTCGGCGTCGGGGTCGGTAAAGACGCGGTCTTCGAGAATGAGCGTCTCGTCGACTTCAGTGAGCGAAACGCGAATGGATGCCAGCGGGAAGTTATAGAACGACCAGGTCGTCTTTCCGTTCTCGTTCCTGGGCAGCGCGCACACCGGCGCCGGCATGTGAGGCTGGATGGAAATAGTGGAATTGTCGAGCATGACAATACTGCCGGAGGCAGCGTAGGAGGTCTTCATCGTCTGGATTGCGGCGGGAAGATCCTGGCCGAACAGGGCAGTACACGACACGGCGAGAGAGAGCAAAGGCAAGAAAAAGCGCTTCATTTTAGGGACCCTCTATAACCCTCTATGGCCGTCCATTCTGGCGTGGATTGGGCCGCGAAGATGTGATTTTCGTCACTATCTGGGGGATAAATTCGAGAGTAGCGCGCTTCGGGTCGGAAAGCAATCAGCACGCCCACCGGGATGTTACTTCTGGAACTCATCGAAAGAGGCAGGGCTGGCGGCTACCCGCTCCGCGGCTTCCTATTAGGGCCGCGCTCCCTGTCTCCCTTGTCTCCTTGATCCCGGTTCAATCTGTCAGGTATCTCCCCGGTCCATACCCATACCCCTCGTTTTTGTCAACCCCCTCCCCCGCTCTGATCCACTCCCATCCGACTCATTTCAAAGCAATTATTTTTTTGGAGATTTTGCAGGTTATTTCCAGCAAATCTCTACACTGTGAACAGTAGCCAAAAACAGAGGTGTGAATTTGGGCTGGGCGGCCCGTGCGGGTGCTTGCCTGGAGTCACAAAAGATATCAGTAGCCAATAAGCAGCAGCCGGTAAGCCCATGGGCCGGAGACGGAGTGGGAGTTAAGGCTGCGAGCGCCAGGGCTATCGGCGTCTTTCGGCTCGGCAAGAGAGGAATGCCGTTGGCGAGACCGGCATTTCTCCGGGCCGCCCGTTTTTTTCCGTCAGAGCTGCGAATTACGAACTGCCAAGCCGTTTTGAATGACGATCTTGGCTCCTAAGCCGCCTGTTTTCAGCGGCTTGGAGACGGCCATCGGGGGTACAAATTGCTCAAGGCAAGTCACTTAGGGGCGAAAAGGAGGGGGGCAGCCCCCGGGTGTGCCGATGTCATTTAGTACGCCGTCATACCAAGCCCAATGAACAACGCTGCAAATCGCCCGCCATGCGCGGTCACGTATCGCTCGACCCTAGGAGCGCGTTCACGCGCTGCATCACCGCGAATGCGTCGGCGATGTAGACCACGTCGGCTTTGCCGCGGGTCCAGCCGCAGTTGGGATCGAGGTTGACGGCGCGGCGCTCGCCGATGAAGCGCCAGCCCACCACGTGCGGCTCTTCGCCGTGGCAGCAGGTGGAAAGGCCCTTGGCGTGGCGCGGCGTGGCTCCCGTTTGGCCGACCTGATTGAGATGGGTGAGAAACGGGAGCACGGAGTTCCCTTCCCCGCCCTGATCGACTAGAGACTTGCTGCTGCCCAGCGAAGCGCCCGATGCGCGCAGAAATTTAAGGATCAGCTCGGCGGCCTCGCCGGTGTGCACCTGACCGTCAGGCTGCTTCTTGGTCCATCCTGCTCCGGCGACGAAAAGCAATTGCGCGTCGGGGCGAATGGTTTGTTCGTCCACTTTCGGTGCCCGGAATCCCGTCACTTGCGTGCGCAGCTCGGGCAATTCGACGGCGATGGCGATCTGATCGGATGGCGCTGCCGGCGCATGCGGGTCGGCGGCGAAGGCCGGATTGGTTCCTGGCTCGAGGAGCAGAAACCATGGCCGCTTATCGCGGCGGATGACGGCCTCGATACGCTGGCGGTAAAACCAGCGCGTGGTTTCGAAACCTTCGGCACCGCCAAGCGCGGCAATGTGGGTGTCAATCGCTCCGCCCACGCGATGCGCGACCGCAGCCATCACGCGCGCGAAGCGCGAGCTGTGCGGCGCGAGCACAAGGGTGGGCTGCGCGGCGCGGCAGAGCTCCGTGCACGCCGCCGCATCGGAGGCGAAGCGTGCCTGCGCGAAGGCCTCGCCCGCGACGGCGAGTACCGGTGCTGCGCACTGCAGACCTTTGGGTGCTGCACACAGCAGCCCTTTGGACAAGAGTTGTGGCTTGGCGGCGACGATGCCAATTCTGAGCTCCGCGTTGAGGCGCGCGGCGAGGTCGCGGCCGGCGGTGACGGCTTCAAGGGAGGCCTTGGTGAGAGCGGAGCCGGATTCGTCGGCGTGGGTGAGTACGAGAATGGATTCCATAGTTCCTCTTCAGCTTTCAGCGCTTGGCTTTCAGCTATTAGCTTTGGTCGTGCAGCTTTCAGCTGAAAGCTGGTAGCCGTCAGCGGTCTTTTCCGATCCAGGCGACGAGCTCGGCGGCGATCTGGTCCGGGGTCATGTCTTGGACCACGCGCGTCTCGCGCTGCTGCCTGGGCAGGCTGACAGCGACATAGCGCAGGCCGTTGGCGTCAAGCGCGGCGGCTTTGGCGCGCTGCAGAGCCGGCATGACGGTGCGCATGTTCGCCATGCCGATCTGCGGGTTGTTGCGCGGCTCGGCCAGGTTGCCTGTGGCCCAACCGAGAACGGCAGGCGCCCCTGCGCACACTGAAACCTGGTGCTTGCCGCCTTCCACGCGCTCCAGCACTTCAAACGATCCATCATCGTGCACGATGATCTGGTCCACGCCGAAGAACTGGTCGGCGATGCGCAGCCGCTCGCCGACGAACTGGAGCGTGACGCCCGCGCCGCGCGATGCCGATTCCCAGCCGCCGAAGAGCAGGAGCTTTGCGCGATCGAGATTGGGAATGGCTTCAATGGTGGAAGCGATGGCTTCGGCCGTGGCCGCCGCATCGGCAAAGCCGCCCTGCGGCGAGTCGATGGGCACGAGCTCGAAGGCGACTTTTTGCGCGACGGTCATCATCACCTGTTGCAACCTGGCCTTGGGGCCGAGCGAGACGAGCCAGAGTTTGCTGCCCGGCACCCTGGAAGCGAGATCAGCGGCCTCGTAGAGCGCGCTCGCGGCCCACGGATCGAGCACGGCGGGAAGCAGCATTTCGTTTTTGATGGCCGGCCCGCCCGGCGTCGTAGTTGGCTCGAGCGTCTGCAGCGGGTCCGGAACGATGCCGGCGCAAACGGCGATATGGAATGTAGTCGCCATGATCCTCCCTTGATCCTTCCAGCTCTTAGCTGTTAGCTATTAGCTTTTAGCTTTCGGCTGAAATGCAAGTGGTGAGACTAATAGGAAATCGTGAAAATCTTGTGCCATTCCGCTAATCCTCTCTTCAATCGAGCTTCCGACATTTACGAATTTCGTAATCAGGGGCTAATAGCTAAAAGCTAAGGGCTAAGAGCTGATCGTCGCATTTCAGTTCTCCCCGCTATGCAGGCCGCCGGAACCGGCGTGGAACTCGATGTTGCCGCGTTCGCCGTCGGGCGATTGGGAGCAGTTCCACAGGCAGGCGCCGCAATGGACGCATTTCTCGCGTTCGAAATTGGGGGCGCCGTCTTCGCCCAGCGAGAGCGCCTGGCCGGAGCACATGGCGATGCAGGTCTTGTCGTCGCAGGAGATGCAGCGGCGGCGATCGAGGAAGACGACGTGGTCAGCGTAGCCGGGAACAGCCTGCACTTTGCCGCCCAGCAGCAGAGCGTCCTGATGCGTGACCAGGAGGCGGCCGTCGAAGGGAATGTCAGGCCAGCCGCGCGCGGTGAGCAGCGCATCGTGGAGCGGACGACCGTCGGCGACGATGAGTGCCGCGGCGTCGCGCAGGCGCAGGCCCGATTTGCCGTAAATGCCGAAGGGGAGAATCCGGCGAGGGGCGGGCGGAATGTGCGCCTTGAGCGAAAGCCGGCCACCGGTGAGCCCGGCCAGGGCCATGCCGATGAGGCCGCGCACGAAGCCGCTGTGGAAGCCGTCGCGGGCGTGCTCGGCCTGACGCAAGCCGCGTTCGATGCGGCTGGTGCGGCGATGGGCTTCGTAGGTGGCGGCCAGATTTTGCTGGGTGAAGGGAAGGCCCGCGTCGAGAATCTCGAGGACGGCTTCGCCGAGCTGGACGCCTGTGGTCCAGGCCTCGTCGACGCCGGAGCCGGTGAGCATGTTGGTTGAGCCGGAGCCCTCGCCGATGCGGGCGAAACCGTGGCCGACGAGAAATGGCTCGCCGCGTTTGCCGGACTCCTCGAGCGACTTGGCGCCCCACGAGCGGAGCGTGCCGCCATTGAGATGCCGCCAGAGCGCGGGATGCTGGATGTAGTGCTGCAGATAGCGGTAGGCGGTGCGTGCGGGATCGCCGAGCCACGAGGGGATGAAGATGCCGACGGAGGCGAGGCGGTGAGGGTGCACGTAGAGAAAGCCGAAGATTTCGGGTTCGGGAAAGCCGAAGGTGTGCCACACTGAGCCGGGCTCGAGCGTGGTGTCTACGGGGAGCTCGATGACCATCTTCATTCCCAGCGCCCAGTCGCGGCGAGCGTGACCGGCAGGCATGCCGAAGTGCTCGTCGAGCTTCTGGCCGACGGCGCCCACGGGGCCGTCGCCCACGACGGTGAGGCGGGCGCGCACGTCCATGCCGGGCATAAAGCCTTCGGCGGGGGCGCCATGCTTGTCGACGCCCTGATCCGTGAGGCGCAGCCCTGCGACTTCCCTGTGCTCGCGATCCGGGGTGTCGCCGAAGATGGGGCCGCTGACGACGGTACCGGGCCAGATCTGGACAAAGCCGCCGGCCATGAGTTGCTGGCCGACCCACTGGTTGAATTGCCCGATGGAGAGGACGAGGCCTCCGTGCTTGCGCAAGAAGGCAGGCGTCCAGGGCAGCTCGAAGGCGTGGTCTTTCAGCCAACGCTCTTTGCCGAGGCGCAGCAAGAAATCTCCGCAACGCAAAAGCGCGGAGCGCCGGCTGGCGCCGATGGGATCGAGCAGGTAGAGGACGCGCTCGCTGGTCACGCCGGCAGCCATCGGGATCTGCGTAGGATCGAGCGCAGGAAAGGTGGAGCGGATTCCTTCGGCGCGCGTGACCACACCGCTGACACCGGCGGCCAGATCATCGGCCCGCTCATAGCAGACCACCTGGAGAGGCAAGCTGGGCGCGACGCGGCTCTGGAAAGCGGGATCTGCGGGGTTTTGCGTCCAGGCCTGCGTGAGCGTGGTGAGAAAGCCGCCCATGGCGGGACCGAAGCCGGCGCAGGCAATATCGACGTCCATCGCCTGGCGGTCGACTTCCACCCCACGTCCATTCGAGTTCATGCAGGGCCTGCCGCGGGGTAATCGAGAGCTTCAGGAATCACGACTTTGCTCACGGTTTCGGCGGCGCGGTCTTTGGCCAGGCGCGATCCGGTGAGGCAACGCGTCAATTTGCTCTGCATGCGCAGGAAATCGCTGGCTCCGGCGCAACTGGCGCAAGGACCGGCTTTGGCGGGATGGCTGCCGTCGGCCGCCAGCACATCGACCGCCATGGCCATGATGCCGGGCACGGTCTGTTCCAGATCCTCGAGCTCGCTGGCCAGGAAACAATTGCGGCGCTCCTCGTCATCCCAAGAGGGATGCCGGTTGTAGCCGAAAACCAGCTCGGCGCAGATGCGCGAGACCTCACCTGCCGCCTGCGCAGCCTGCGTATGGCACAGGTCGCTCAGGAATTGCACGGTGCCGGCCAGGCCTTCGGAGACGGAGGCATCTTGCGCGCCGCGCGTTTCCAGCTCAAGCACGTCGAGAATCTGGCAGCGCGAAGCCATGAGCCAGCTCAATGCATCGGCGAGCGCGAAGGTGACGCCCTGGCGCTGGCCGTGGTAGAGCTTGTTGCCCGCTGCGTCGGTGGAGCGCTGCAGATGGTTGAGGGTCCAGGCCCACAAATTCATGGCCGAAGCGAGAGTGCAAGCACCGGTGCCGGGATGAGACGACGCGATCTCGCGCATCTGTTTGGTCCAAGCGGCAAACAGGGCGAGAAAAACATCGCCGATCATGGTGACGGTCAACTGGCGCCGCTGGACCGCCTCGGGGCCTTCGTAGGTGGCTTCGAGTTGCGCGTCCATCCACTTGTTGGCGAGGAATCCGGGGCAATCCTCGGTGATGCCGTAGCCACCCATCAGGCTCACGGCTTCGCGCATCATGTTGGCGCCATGGCCGGTGTTCCACAGCTTGGTGGCGGGGCACAGCACGTTGGCCTCGGCGTCTTTCAGCACGAACTGCACCAGGGGATCGGCTTCAAGCTGGGCGCGACGCGGATCGCTCTGTTTCAGCGCCAGCAATTCGACGGCGCGTTGCTCGCTTTCTTTGAGAGCTTTCATCACTGCACGGCCGCCCGAGATTCCACGGTCTTTCATGAGTGCGGTCTTCTGCTTTTCGAGCGGATCCAACTCGTCAAACAACCGCGCTGCGGCAAAGCCCAGCGAGGCCGCGGCCTCGCCCGCTGCCCACACATCCACCAGGCGGTGCAGCGCGTCTTCACGCTGCTGAATGCCCTGCTCATAGCGCACCGAGCCGGGCCGGGCGCCCTCGGCTCCGCGGAAGCGCTGGCGCTGGTAACGGATGACCGGTTCGACGGACGACAGCAGCTTGGCGGCCGTCATCAGGCCGACGGGAACGCGGGTGCGGCGAAAAACCGCATCAATGACTTCAGTGTGGTTGAAGTTGGGAATAATCACGCCTTCCTTCACTGTGTAGCCGCCCACGATGCGGCCGGCAGGAATGCGCAGATTGAAGACGGGATCGCCCGTAGAGGAAAGCTGGTGGACGAGCTTTTTGGTTGACGTGCCGCGATCGAACGCGCCCTTGTCGGTTTCCTCAAGAATCACCACGCAACTGCCCTTGATGCGCTCGTCGCCGGAGCTGACCGCAGCGGTAACGAAGTTGGCAAAAGCAATGCCTGAGATGAAGCGGCCGCGCTTGTCGATTTGCAGCCATGGTTCCTGGCCGTCTTTCCACTCGGCCACACGCACCTTGCCGCCCAGCATGCCGGTGTCGACGCCGACGTAGGGGATCGGCTCAGTGAGCGCGAAGGCGCCGCGCCAGGGCTTGCGATTCTCTCCGGGCTGCGGCGGAGCGGCCAGCTTCATGTAGCGGTCCACTTGTTCGGGCATGCCTCGCTCGTGGATGGGCGAAAGGGCGAGGAAGCCTGCCAGGCTGGCGGTCGCCGCGCCGCCATCGACCCATGCCAACTCAAAGGCCGCCAGGCCCAACGCCAGGTTCTTGGGCCCGGCAATGAATCCGCCCTCTTCGGGCTCCATAAACGCGGCAGTAATCCCGGCGCTGTCGAAGGCATCGAGCATCGCGTTCTTTGCCGCGGTCCACTCATGTGTATTGCGCTCGCCTGCGGCTACAAGGCGGGCCACGGTTCCGCGCGCCACGCCGCGTGCCGATTGAACGAGCATTTGCAGGTCGAATCGGCCGGCAAACCGCCATAGGAGCTGGCGCACCGGGTCACCGGGGATGGTAAGCATGGTCTTGGTTTCGGGAATGGCGATTGTGCCCATGGAGGGCCTCCTGAAGCAGCGGAATTATTGTGCTCGACCGGGAGCAGCGCGGCATGTGACCTGTATCACGAGCACATGGCAAAACCCTCAGTGCTCAGCCCTCGGCTCGGGTTGTGGACGGAAGAGCTGGAAGATGCGCTCAAAAGAGAGCTTGTGGAACGACTGGGCTTCGATTTACGGGACGCCCAATTTCAGGTGTTTTAGGTTTTCAAGCCTGAGCAGTGAAAGCGGCTGGCGAAGTTGTGATCTAGGTCGTCTGGCTTGTGATACGGATCACTGCCGACCTTTCGCAAAAGGAATCACCTTAGAACTGCGATCCCCCGCAAAGGTCATGAGGCGGAACGGTGGAATCCGCACCAGTTGTGGATGAGCGGATACGTCCGCTTTCGCTTGAGGGAAGGAAGACGGCGGAATGAAAGAAGCCGCGGAAAAGACAGTTGACAGTGATCAGTGGCCAGTGGTCAGAAAGATAAGGAACAGTGAACAGGGATCAAGGATCGGGGTGCGAATTGCGCTGGTTGTTCTGAGCGTGGCGGTTTTGGCGCCGGCGCCGCGCACCCTGAGCGCGCAGGACTGCTTAACCTGCCATGGCGACGCGAGCATGACCGACAGTGCAGGGCACAGCAGCATTGCGGTAGACGGAAAGAAGTTTGGCGACAGCATTCACGGGAGCCTGCAGTGCACCAACTGCCACGCCGACATTAAAGGCTATCCGCATCCTGACAAGATCGCGCCAGTGGATTGCAAAAGCTGCCACGCCGATGAGGCAGCCCAACTGAAGGGCAGCGTACACGCCGACAGCAAGGAGCATCCGTGCACGAGCTGCCACGGCAACGCGCACGAGATCTTTCCCAAGACCGATGCGCGCTCGCAAGTCTATCCGCTCAATGTGCCCAAGACCTGCGGCCAGTGCCACGGCAACAACGGGATGGCGGGCAAGCATGGATTGCCCAGCGTTTATCCGAATTACATCGATTCAATTCACGGGTTTGCACTGAGCAAGGAAGGGTTGCTGGTGGCGGCCAATTGCCAGAGCTGCCACGGTTCGCACCACATTCTGAGCCGCACCGATCCGCAGAGCCCGACTTACAAAGCGAATATCCCGAAGACCTGCGGGAACTGCCATGCCAAGATCGACACCGACTATGAACAAGGTGTCCACGGCAAAGCGGTTGCGCGCGGCAATCTGAATGCGCCCGTCTGCAGCGACTGCCACACCGCACACGCGATTTTGCAGCCGACGGAATCTGAGTTTCGCATGCAGTCCACGCCGATTTGCGGCAATTGCCACAAAGAAAAGTTTTCAACCTATCGCGATACCTTCCACTCGCAACTGGGTTCATTGGGAGGTTACGTGGAGACGGCGCGCTGCTGGGACTGCCACCAGGCGCACGATGTGCGGCCGGCCGGCGATCCAAGTTCGCCGATCAACAAAGCCAACCTCATTGTCACGTGCGGGCGCTGCCACGCGGGCGCCAACCTGAGCTTCGTGCGCTATCAGCCGCACGCCAACGCGCGCGATCGCAAGCTGAACCCGGGGCTATATTTTGTCCGGCTGTTCATGAACCTGCTGCTGGCGAGCGTGCTCACGTTCTTCCTGCTGCATACCATCCTGTGGCTGGTCCGCTCGCGCTACCAACAGGTGAAAACGAAAAATGGCAACGGAGGCAAGCATGCCTGAACTGGAACTGGTTGACGCAACAACAGAGAGCAGCACCAAGACGCGTTACTATGTGCGCTTTACGCGCGAGCAGCGCTACATGCACGCGGTGCTGTTCACCACGTTTCTGGGACTGGCGGCTACCGGCCTGCCGATGCGCTTCAGCCAAAGCTTCTGGGCGCGCGAGCTTGCGGCCGGCGTAGGAGGTTTCGGCGCCATTCTTTTCCTGCATAAGTTTTTTGCCATTGTGCTCACCATTGCCTTCCTGATTCACGTGAAGGAAGTTTTGGAGCGCGGCCTGGTGAACCGCGAAAAGGGAATTTTCTGGGGATCGACCTCGATGGTTCCTAATTGGAACGACGCAAAAGCCATGGTGGGCCACATGCGGTGGTTTCTGGGACTTGGACCCAAGCCGCAGTTCGAGCGCTACGCCTACTGGGAAAAGTTCGACTACTGGGCGGTGTTCTGGGGCATGATCGTCATCGGTTTTTCAGGCTACGCCATGTGGTTCGCGCCATTCTTCGCGCATTTTCTCCCCGGGTGGGCGCTGAACGCGGTGCTGGTGATCCACAGCGAAGAGGCCCTGCTCGCCGTTCTCTTCATCTTCTCGATCCACTTCGTCAATACCCATCTGCGTCCCGACAGCTTTCCCATGGACATGGTGATCTTTACCGGCGTGGAGAGCGATCACGAGTTCAAGGAAAAGCGGCCGCTGGAATACGCGCGGAACCTGAAGACAGGCGACCTCGAGAAGAAGACGGGCATCGCACCGCCGCTTTGGTTGGTCAATTTCTCCAAAGTGGTGGGATACACGGCCATCTTCATCGGTCTTACGCTGCTGGTGCTCACGCTGATCGGTTACTTCGACTGACGGCCACCTCATCTCCAGGCCAGGCCACGCCCTTCAAGGCCGTGGCCGCCGTCATGACCCGACCGCTGAAAAACGCAGTGTGCGCGAGCGGCGCCGCTCTCACCACCGCCCTCACGACGCGAAACTCGTCAACGAGAGATAGCACCAAGACCTACCACTGTCATGCAAAGCACCCCGACCCTGAATAGAGTGAAGGGCATGGGAGATTTTCGCGTCCGCCAGAAAGGCGAAGCAGCAAATCCTGCAGGTGGCCCGCGCCGCCCGAAGACCGCCGCGACTACTCCAGCGGTGCTGCTTCGTGTGCCGCACTACGTTGAGCAGGAGCAGCCGCTGCGCGCATCCACTCCATGGGCATGCGGCGCCGGCGTATGGCGCCGGTCAGCTCTTCCATTGCCAGCCGCATTCCCATCGAAGCCATCGACGCCAGGCCGGCATAACGGTTCTTCACCTTCCAGCGAAGCTCCGCGTAGGTGCGGGCTGCGCTGTGGCGCGGCTCCACGCGCGCAGCCAATCCCTCTATTTCGACGCCCTGCCGCATCGCCTCCCGGACGTGGTCAAGCCAATCCAGCGCCTGGTCAATCTCATTGGCAATGCGCCGGTGCATCTGGGTTCCGATCAGCCCATGGCGCAGCTTGAAGTCGTTCATCTTCGCCATGCTGGCGTAGGTGGCCTTCACAATCTGCTCGCGGCTCATGGCATCGGTCTCATAATTGAGCATGAACTCCCACGATGGCGCCGTGAGATGGCGCAGGTGCTCTTCGAGTGTCGTCGCCAGGCGCCGAAGCCCAAAACGTTCCGGATGCTCGAATCCACGGCTGGCCGGGTCAAGAAACGGCGCCAGCGGAGCCACAAAATAAAAGACCCGCTTGTCTCCGCCGCAAGCCCGGTAGACTTCCTCGCAAAAGTCAATGCTGGCCAACGCGCTTTCCGGCGTCTGGTGCGGCAGGCCGACCATGAAGAACACGTCCAGTTTCCGGCATCCGTGCGCCAGGGCCGCTTTCACGGTTTCAAGAAATTCCGCATTCGAACAAGCGAATTTCCCGTTCAGCTTGCGCAGATCTTCATCCCCGCTTTCCAGCGTGATTTCCAGGCTGTAGCGGGGCAGATGCCGTTCCAGGCGCTGAAAAAACAGCTCGTCCGCCTTCCAGAAAAGCTCAAAGACGATCTCGTTTCGTGGTTTCAGGGCCGCCACTCGCTCGAGAAATTCGTCGGTATACCTGGCGCCGCCCTGGCGGATATCGCCAATGACAAAGATCGGGGTACGGCTGAAGCGCTGGATGAACGCAATGTCGTCGGCCAGCCTGGCTGGCGAGCGCAGCGTCGGCTGGGAGCGCGCACAATTGAGGCCATAGGCCGACCTGGATCCGCCGCAAGCCAGGCAGTCCTGCGTGCAGCCCCGCACGGTGAGCAGCGCGGTCAGCGGATACTGCAGCCATCCGCGGTACGGAATCACATCGAGCAAATTCCTGTAGCGAAATACCGATCGCACTGCATAGCGGTAATCCGGAATATTTACGTCGTCGAGGGTCTCCGGCAGGGGCCCCATAGGGTTCACCACTACCGCATCGCACTCGCTGGACTGCTGTCCAGCCCGCTTCCAGGCCAGGTTGGGCACGCGAGAATAGTCCGGCTCGCCGGACCGCATCTCATCCATCAACGCCAGCATGGCCTTCTCGGTCGTGTCGCCGCGCATGACAAAGTCGACGCAGTCATATCCCATCAGCTCGCGATGAAAGTACGTGGCCGAGAGCCCGCCCAGCATGACCCGCGCCTGGGGATGCGCCCTCTTCACCAGCTTGGCGATCTGGAGCGCGCCTTGCGCGTGCGGCAGCCAATGCAGCGAAATCCCAAAGAGCTCGCTCTCAAGGCCCCTGATCTTCTGTTCCACGTCGAAAGCGCGGTCCATCAGCATTCGCGCGGCCAGGTTCACAATCTTCACGCGATAGCCAAACCGCTCAAGGTAGCCGCCAATGCTCGTAAAGCCGATGGGGTACATATCGAAGACTGACGACGAAGGGATGACGTCGCTGATCGGCCCGCGAAACTGGTTCGCTTTTCTAAAGTCGTAAAGGCTGGGTGGGTGAAGCAGCACCAGGTCGAATTTCACGCACACTGCTCCCCAGCCTCATTCATCAGGAAATGCTGATCAAGAGGCAAAAAGCAAAAAACTCGAGACAAAACTCGCGCCGCCAGCGTGAGCTATGGCGCACATTCTATTGCCAGATTAGGCCCCGTCGGGCTGTGCTGCGGTGATCGCAATCACACGAGAACTGCATGTTTTTAATGGAGTTGAAGGCCGCAGGCCCCCAGCGGGCAAGTGCGGCCGCTGAGGGCTCGGGGTGGGTCGCGTTGATATACGCCGATTCCTAAACTGCGTTAGAAGCGAATGGTGGGCCCGGCGCTTACGCGCAAGTTGTTATAGGTGCCGTTGTTCAAGTAGATCTCGTCGCCGGCTTCAACACGAAATCCGATTGGCCCGATGAAACCTTCAAATCCTCCCCCTGGGAACAATGCGAGATGAGTCCCCGAGCCGCCGACACCAGACACCGCGTTAGAAAACTGCGCGCCAGTTACGTTGTTCGGGCTGCTGGTGCTGAAGTCGACGAAACCGAGCTTTCCCTCAGCGAAGACGCGAAAGTTGCCCGACGTACCGAACTGGAATTTGGGGCCGAAGAGCCCGGTGACAGGGCGAATGCTCGAAGTCTGAAATGTCGTGGTCGTCGTGGTTCCGTTGGTTATCGTGGAGGTGGTGGTGTAGTTGCGCGCGAAATCGTAAGCCATTTCTGCTTCGAGCACGATGTTGGGATGCACATTGAAGCCAATACGCCCGCCAGTCCCCACAAAGTTGGTCGTCGATGAGCCGGTTGGAGCGAAGCGGAAATAATCGGCAAAGACGCCGACTTCCCCATGGTTCCTGGCGAAGGGGGATTCGCCGGATTGGGCCGTTTGGCCTCCACCTCCGTCGGCTGCCGCGGTGGCCTGAGCTGACAAGGAACACGGCAAAGCAAGAGAGACAATGAGGGAGGCGAGAATGCTGATGCGTTTCATGTTGGATACTCCTTTAGATAAACAGCTCTTATCGGGCCGATCGCATGCACCGCGCGGATCGCGCCTCTAGATGGTGGGGCCGCGGCGCTGTCGGGATAGGATGCGCAGGCTGAGGGGGAGGTTGACCTTGTATATCGACGGTTGAATCGATGCAGTGAAAGTCGCCCTCCGTCGGCCGATGATGCTGAGGCGCAATTGTCAACGCGGCTCGGATCAGAGCTTCAAGTGAGGTGGGGGAGAGCGACGCTTTCACACAATGTCGGGCTCGAGCGCGGCCTGCGAGTCACGAAACTCCAGCTCCGACACCTCGGAGATGTTACATTCCACCTTGAGTGTACCCACAGAGATGGTTCCAGGCGCGCAATAGGCGCAGGGCAGCATGGCAGGAAGCCGCGTTACCGCGTCATTTGCATTTTGGGCGCGGTAGTACCGGGTGATTTGGTTTTCGTGATAGTCGCCTGCGCAAAAATAGTGAAATTGAACTTTATAAATTCGCATAGTACCGGGAAGGGCGCGGCTCCGCTCTTTTCACCTCCAAAATGCCCGTGGGCTGCTGCTGATGCCAGCATCGCTCCACCCATTCTATTTTGATGCGCTACTCCGGCATTGGGAGTGCAAAGGGAGGGTCTTTTCTCGAGCGAAGCTGGGGTTCGAAAGAAACGGCGGCAATTGCGCGCGAGGGGCGAGAGACGCGCTCATTTGATGGTTCTACCGAGCCAGTGGAGCACCGTGCTCTCGAGAGCGATACGGTGATCGGTGAAGCCGTGGTCGGTGGGCATATGAATGTAGGTCATGCCCGTACCAGGAGGGCCAGGATCAGTTTGGGGTTTGGGGCTTGCTGCTTACACTCGCCAGTTGTCGGCGCGCCAGTCTTTGATGCGCTCCTTGATCTGCTTGCGGTTCCAGTTATGCTCGAGAGCCTGCTTGGCCAACTCCACTACCTCGTCGGCGGCGGCAAAGCGCAGCCCGATCAACTGGTCCTCAGTAAGGCGATAGATTTGCGTATGCCACTCAGGGGGAGCCAATGCCTGAAGGCGCAACCGCTCCTCAAGCCGGATCACGCGATCCTGCACCTTCAAGGGGTAGGTGCGGAGGCGGAAAAGTGCGACAAACGCCGCCAGCGACAGCACCACCAGCCACACCGAATAGAAACAGAAATGGTGCACGGCGTAGACAATGGAGACGACGAGGTTGGCGAGGAAAATCAGCGTGAGGAAAAAATGATAGAGGGGATCGAATCGCGCGTGACTTTTGAAGTTTTGCGGTTCTGACTTACTCATTCGCAGTGCCGGTTCCCTTCACGCCGGAGCTGGTCTCCGTGGCTGGCTGTGCCGGACCGGAATCCACGGGAATTGCGCCGGGAATCTTGGCGCCTGAGCCCGACCCCACGGACCCAGTCCCTTCGGTGAGAGGCACGGCGCTGGCGGAATTCTCAAAGTTCGGGGCCGGCTCTGTCAACGCCGATAAATCGTCCGGTCCGAGAACTTCGGGATGCCTGGGGATGAGGCGATAGCGGCCACGCACCAGATAGTCGACGAACATCCCGCCTGCCAGATAGGGATTAACGATGGCGATAGGAACGGCGTAGACGGTGGTGACAATCGATTCGTCAATTCCCTTGTTGGAGTGGCTTCCGTGCCGGTAACCCGGGATCTGCGGAATCTCAAAGACCGTCAAGCCCACTGCGGGATGCTTGCGCGCGTAGCGCACGAGCTTGTACGTGATCTGCTTGGGCGTCGTCATTCCAGCATCGGGAAAGATATTGCGCCTGAAGGTATGAGGAAAGTAATCGTTGAGGACGACGCGCGCAAAATCGGCGCAGTTATTGAAGAGGAGGTTGAAGTGGGTATGGTTCGGCCCTGCATTCATGCGTGCAATCAGGGCATCGTCCTGCTCGGGAGTGGTTTCAAAGCGAAAGGCGTAGATGCGTCGCTCGTAAGCCGAACCTAGCAATTGTGTCCAGCCGCCCCGCACAAGGTTGCCCGGCGGCAATTTCGAACCCAGGCTCTCGAGGTATCCTTCGCGATAGCGGTTGCGCAACTGCACCACGACATTGTGATCCACGAGCGCGGGAACATCGGAAGGGTTCTCGACCGCGTAGAGGTAAGGAACAAGCGGGATTGCCACCCAATCATACCCGTCGATTCCCTCGTAGCGAGCGATCACGGCGCCCATCTCGCCGGCACGGCAGCGCCGCAGTTGCACGGGAGTTTCGGCGCAAATGCGCTGAAAATAGATGGCATTGTGGCCGGTTGGATTCAGCGCGCCAAAAAACCCGTACGGCTGCTCCATGAGCAACGCTGCCTGGGCATGGCCGCGCGGGCAACCGAAAGCAAATAAAAGAATGAAAGCAAATGATATGTTTCGTATCTGGCAATTCGAAAGCATCAGTTCCTCTTCGACCAGGATTGCCGGAGTTTTTGCCACTTTCAGTATGCACCGGTTCTTTTGAAGAATCGGTGAAAGGGCAAACCGTCTGCCCTTTATTCCCTTGATGCGCGGGAGAACCAGAAGGGACTGAACGCGAAGCGGAAAAGACCCTTCCGCCCAGTAGCTATAGGTTCAGACGTGATTTAGGGCAGAATGTTGCGGTTACGAGTAGCGAGGCGCGGCGAACAGGCGGCGTAGATGCAGAGGAAAAATGGCCTATTGCCTCGGGGGCACGATGATCGAAATCTCCTGCACTTCGATGAGGCCGGAGCCAGCACGTCTTTCGAGCTCGGGAAGAATCGCATCCACCTTTTCACGCGTCTCAATGAATTCGACTTTGATGGGGAGGTGATCGGAAATCTCGAGGATGTGGGCCGAGTGCAAGCGGTGCCTGGCGCCAAAGCCAGCGAGGCCCTTGACGACCGTGGCGCCCGCGATGCCGCCGTGAAAAAGAAAATCGAGAATGCTGGTGTAGATGGGAACGCCATGATGCCTGGCTCCGTCGCTCAGATAGAGAGTAACTTTGACGGCTTTGCCGGTGGTCAACATGGATTCCCTTCCTTGCTCCGCCACGTCGTACGCGCATTTCAAAGCACACAATTGTTGATATAGCGGCGAGTGTAACCAGACGGACGGGGGCTTGAACGGGACGGCGAGCGAAGGACGAGTCAGGTTTTCTTTTGCTTGCCGGTTTTGTCGGCGAGCGCAACACGGGTGGAGTGCGCGGCGCCGGCCACGGAAAGCAGGAAGCTCTGCATTTGCGGAGTGAATTCGCGGCGCTCGGCTTCTTTCTGTGCGAAGCAGGCGATCCAGTAGAGCAGAGTACAAAGAAAGGCGACGATCTCGAATTCGTTCAGGACCCGATACTGGGAGTAGGATGCCTGGTGGCGCTGAAGCGCCGCAATCCCGATGTTGACAAAGGAGTAGAAGCCGAGGCCCGTTGCCACCTGCAATTCGCGGTCGCGCCATCCGATGGAAAGAAGCTGGCTGCTTCCGATCAGGACGAGGAGGAAGACGATCTGGAGAATGGAGACTGTCTGCTGCAGATGGACGATCAACAGGTTCTGCTGCGTTGTTCCTGTGAGGGATGGCAGCGAGCCAAACGGCCAAACGGCCGCGCCAACGGCTAATACAACGCCGATAACCGGAATGAGCGCGGTGCGCGCCAGTGCGGCCCGGAGCGGGCGGAGAATGGACCACGCCAGCTCTACCAGAACGCCCAGAAGCAGAACCGAATCGACAACAGATAGAACCAGATAGATCCACGCGTAGAGCGAGCGGTCGATGGCAATGACAGCGTATGCGATCAGGTCTGCGAGAAATATCCAGACCACATATGTGAGGAACACAGGGAAGCTGCGCCACAGACGCCTGTATAGCATCAGGGCCACAACCGCCGCGGACACGACCTCTCCTGCGGCCCAGAGTATTGATTCCACGCTCACTAGCTCAGTTTAATCGAAAACTGTATCGAATAACCCGAGAACGTGCCGGAGAGCCCTTACGAGGGGAACATGAAGAATAACTTACACCGATTGGGGAATATAGGCACCGGAGCGCCCGAGAACCCGACTGGGGCAAAAGAAAAACCGACCTGCTTCCCCGAGTGGGCAGAAACCGATCGGCTCTTCGGTCAACAAAGCTATTCAGACACGAACCAGCCCGCTCACGCAGTGACTCTACGTGATCCAGACAAGAACAATGCCGAGTTAAAAATTGCGCTTAGTGTAGCGGTGGCGGCATTGGGATAATCGGGATAGCAGCCAGAACAACGGCCACTACGACGACTTTAAGCAGAGTCAACGTACGCATTGAGAAACCCTCCTGGCGGTGGAGACAACCCGCCACAATCAACTGCAGAATTAGAGTAACCCAAAGGTTGTACGGTCGCTAGTGCAAAAGTGGTAAGAAGAAGAATTTTTACCATTAGTAATCATTATCCTCGCAACAATAGTAATCTTTTTGTAGTTACCTTTCTGCCATGCCGGTCGTTTTGCCCGGTCGACGGAGCGGCGATTCGATTTGCAGGGACGAATCGGTATCTGGAATTGAGGAGCCTCATTCTCACAGCGAGGGGTGACCCGAAAGAATTTCGGAAACTGCTGATCGCCCCAAGCCGGGAGCTTTCGTGAATTGTGGAAAAGCGGGGTAAAGGGTGCGCCCAGAAGGGATTTGGCTTGAATCGGTTACCAGTCCGGAAACTTTGGTGCCCTGTGCGAAACCGGCTAAGTTGGGTACATTGGCAACTAAGCCCACACGCAGAGGGGCTTCATTCATGACATCAATCAAGCCAGAATCGCCACTTCCGTCGGGGGCGCGCGCTACGATGAGCGGCAAGCAGGAAGTCCGTTGCGCCGTGCGTTTTCCCCTTAGTTTGCCTGTGGTGCTCGCGACTGAGAGCGGAGAATCGCCTGCGCTCACTCGGAACGTCTCTGCCAGCGGCGTGCTGTTTGCGCTGGAGCAAGCTTTACAGGTAGGGATGGATGTCCGTTTTTCGATGCGCATGCCACATGGCGTCCTGGGTACGCCACACGACGTTCTGGTCCATTGCACCGGACGTGTGGTACGCTGCTCCAAAGGCCACCACGAGCACCTTGCTGCAGCCACAATTGATGAATATCGATTTGCG
>JASHQH010000014.1 GCA_030037635.1 Acidobacteriaceae bacterium | reverse complement strand
CAAGGAACGCCGCAATCGCGCAAAGGCTGCAGACGTAGTAGTTGCGCATCGGAGTGTAGTAGTAGTCGCTGACGGAGTGCTGCAACAGCGGGTGCGGCAAGTGGTGATGGGGCCCAATCAGCGAGGCCAGCATGGCGCCCAGCGCGAGCGCGAATGGCAGGGTGAGCGCAATGATGCCCACAGCGCGCTGCATGGCGTAATAGGAGAGGACGATAGGATTCGACGTGGGAGGAGGCGGCATCGGGCCCTTCCGCGGACAAAATCCCCGGGAAGAGAAAGGATAGCGCAATTGAAAGGCGAGCGCATGCCCCCGGGAACCGGCTTCAGGGACTGGTATAGAAGAGATAGTCAGCGGAATAGTGCGACCGCATCTCCTGTCCTTTATGCCCGGCATCGCAACCTGTAGATGGAGCCTTGCCGCCCTGGGTGTAAACGCGCTGGATGGCAGTCACCTTTCGCATCATGCCGCCGCCCTGGTGATCCTTGGCTTCGAGCAAAAGCCAGGGGATGGAATTGGGATCGGGAGTTGCATTAGCCACGGGCTTCCCCGTGACCCGGCTGTGATCGGCGTATTCCCATGTTGGCCCCGCAAAGTGGGTACCTACCTGCTTGCCCGAGCCGTCGAAGAGCTTGGCATCGGGCCGGGCGAGAACCCACGCGGTGCCGTCGCACGCATAAATCTGGTCTCCCGTCGCGTGCAGATGAAGCAGCAGAGCGGCTCCGCCCGGCGGTTTCAGGCTTTCGGGAACCGCGGCCGGCGTCTGTGCCAGGCAACGGACGGCGACGAAGAGAACCAGAAACAATCCCAACCGCATACCCACAAGTTTGCCACGACTTGCTGTGGGACGCGGGCGCATCAGGCCTTCCGCGGACAAAATCTCCGGGAAGAAAAAGAATAGCGCAACTAGCAACGCCCGGCGCCGCGCAATTTTTGGGGGGTCGGCTACAGAATGGTCAATGGCCGACCACAAGAACCCGGAAGCTTCCCGCAATGGGACTCGGCTTGATCGGGACAAAGGCCCCGCGTGGCCCCAGGTCCACCCCCGTGGTATCGGTCACCAGGTAGACCAGGCCCGTTGAAGGGTCGACGGCCAGCGTACGAGCGTGCGCCAGCGTGGGCAGACTTTCAATCACCGCGTAGGAATCGGTGTTTGCGTCCTGTTGAACGATCGTAAGGCTGCCATAGCCTTCGCCGTTTGCTGAATAAATGAGTTCGCGCTCGGGATCATAGCCAACTGCATCATCGCCCGGGCCGGTGGTGAGCGCAGTCACTACGTGCCCATTGGTCGCATTGAGGACGAGAAGCTGCTGGCCGTTACACGCCGCGAACAGCCGGGAGCCCCTGCCGTCGACAGCCAGACCCTGCGGCTGCGCACACCCGGCCGGAAGAGAAAACGCAGTCAAGCTGGCGCCCTCCCTCCGTGCCTCGTCTTCGCTCCAGTCCATTGCCTCCGCCCGCCCCGTACCTCCCGGCCGATCCCGTTCTGCTGCAGAAGCCAGGGTTGGACCGTCAACCTTGACGATGCGCGGCGGCGACACAAAGCTGCGCGTTGAGCCATTGCGAATCTCCAACCCCTCAGCTTCCCCCACGGTCACGTAGACCGCGCCTGCACCGTCTGCCTGCGCAAATCGAGCGTCACCGGAAATGGCGATAGCGGCAATCGCCGACTTCTGCTCCGTGTCGATGGCAACAATGTGCGACATGCCCGCAACCTTCCCCTGGGTCGTACCGCTCGCTGCGCGCTGGCCGGGCGGCCGGGTCACATTCGGAACCTCCCTTCCCGGCCCGCACACCGCAATCACCAGCTTGCTGCTTGGCTCGAATGCAATGGAGCGCGGCGAGCATGCAATGGGAATGTTGGATTCGACCTTCAGGCTGCTGCGCTCAAAAACGGCTACGGTATTGGAACGCCCATCGCTCACGTATCCATACTCGCCGGTGTCGTCCAGCGCAATCGCATGCGCCTCGCCAAAACCGGAAATCTCGCCGGCCATTGAGCCCGAGTCCAGATCCACAACCTGCACGCTGTGCTCGTGCGCGATGTAGAGTCGCTGGGCATCGGAATCGATCGTGAGATAGTCCCAGTTGCCGGGGCCGCCGATGATCCAGCTTTTCTTAATCGCGAACGGGCTGCCTGGGAGTTGCGTCGGTGTTGGAATGGGAGCTACTTGCGCCGCCAAAGGCGCCGCCGCCAACAGACCAATCCAGAATCCTCTCCGCATCGCACACAAATCCTCGATGCTTTTGACGCGTTTTCGGCGCAAAGCGCTCGAATGAATCGCCGGTGACCGCCTCGCGTTAATCCCCGGTGACTGCCTCGCGCAGCCAGTTGGGAGCCTTCAGCAGCTCACGCGGGCGCGGGCCGTCGGCTGCGCCCACCAGCCCGTCGCGCTCCATTAAGTCGATCAGATGCGCGGCGCGCCCGTACCCAATGCGCAAGCGCCGCTGCAGCAGCGACGTCGACGCCTTGCCGAACTCGAAAACCAGGCGCACGGCGTCGTCGAACATCGGATCGTCCTCTCCCGATTCCCCGCTCTCGCCTTCCATCGCCGCGCGCTCGTCCTTGGGCGAATCCAAGAATCCCTCCACGTACTCGGCGCTGCCCTGGTTCTTCCAGAACTCGACCACCGCTGCTGTCTCCTTCTCGCTCACAAACGGAGCGTGCAGGCGCATCAGCCGGCTGGTACCGGGCGGCAGAAACAGCATGTCGCCGCGCCCCAGCAGCGCTTCCGCGCCATTGGTGTCCAAAATCGTCCGCGAGTCCACCTTGGTGGCCAGCCGGAAGCTGATGCGCGTGGGAATATTGGCCTTGATCAGGCCGGTAATCACGTCCACGCTCGGCCGTTGCGTGGCCAGAATCAGGTGAATGCCCACGGCCCGCGACATCTGCGCCAGCCGCGTCACCGATTCCTCCACGTTGGCCCGGTCCAGCATCATCAGGTCGGCCAGCTCGTCAATAATGATCACGATGTACGGCAGCGGTTCCTCTTCCGCCTCCCCGTTCTCTGGTCCAAAAAGCGATAGGGCGGAGCCCTCAAACAGCTTGTTGTACTGGTCAATGTGACGCACGCTCCGGCTGGCCAGCAGTTTCAGCCGCCGCTCCATCTCGCGCACCGCGTTGCGCAGCGCATTGGCCGCCAGCTTCGGCTCGGTAATGATCGGCGTAAATAGATGCGGAATCCCTTCGTACATCCCCAGCTCTACCCGCTTCGGATCCACCAGAATGAGCCTCACCTGCTGCGGCGTGGTGCGGTACAGCAGGCTCATGATCATGGCATTGATGGCCACCGATTTGCCCGATCCTGTTGAGCCGGCGATCAGTATGTGCGGCATCACCGCCAGGTCCGCGGTCACGATGCGCCCGTTGATGTCTTTGCCCATCGACAGCGTGAGCCGCGATCGCGCGCGCGCGAACGTCTCGCTCTCGATCACGTCGCGCAGGTGAATCGTCTCGCGCTCGTGGTTGGGCACCTGGATGCCCACCGTGCTTTTCCCGGGCATGCGCTCGATGAGTATGCTCTCGGCGCGCATCGCCAGGCACAAATCGTCGGCCAGACCGGTCACTCGCGAGTACTTCACGCCCGCTTCCGGCTTGAACTCGAACGTCGTCACCATGGGGCCGGGGTTGATCTGCACCACCTGCCCCCGTACGTCGAACTCCGCGCATTTCTCCACCAGGATTTTGGCTTCTTCGCGCAGCTCGTCCTCACGAACCGTCTGCGGGCCCTCGCCTTCGCTCAGCAGCGTGCTCGACGGCAGCTTGAACCCGCTCACATTCTTCGCAGCCACGCTCACCGTGCGAACGTCGGCATCGGCGCGGCCGTGTATCGCGATCTCGTCTGCCCGCTGCGCCGCCACCGGATCGTGCCGCGCCGCTGTCCATGTCTCCGCCTCCCGCTCCGGCCGCAATTGCGAACGCATCGGCTGCATTTCCGCAGGAGCCGCTTCTGCCGCGGCCATCGCCGATGCTGCCGTCGGCTCAACCCGTTCCCAGATGCTAATCCGGCGCGGAGCCACCGGGATTCGCGCTTCGTGCTCTCCCTCCTCATCCTCGTCGTGCGGCCTGGGCGGCAAATCAGCGCGCTGGTACGCGGGAATGTCATCCAGCGGATCCTGCTGCGGCGCGCGGCGCCGCTGAAAGAAGGCCAGCCAGCGGTTGGGCTTGCGCTCGGCCGCCTCCTCCAATTCAGGACCACTCGCCGTCGCAAGTTTCGGGAAAGGAACCGGCGGATTTCTCTTCGCCGCCAGCGCCAGTTCCTCCGCTTCCGCGGCCGCGCGTTCTTCGCGCTCATCGCGGCGCCGCTCGCGCCACGCCCCAAATCGCTGCCACAGTTCACCCAGCCGTTCGCGAATCACCGTAAAGCTGATCGCCGAGGCAAAATACAGTCCGGTTGCAGCCAGAGTCAGCGCCACCATCCAGGAGCCCGGCACGTTCAGATACGACACCAGGAGGCCGGCCATCAACCGCCCCACCACCCCCTCCACCGGGATCATGTGCAGCCAGCGCCAGTGCCATGGCAACAAACCAAAAGCTGCGGGCAGAAAAAGCAGAGTCAGCACCACGCCCATCCAGCGCAGAACCGGCGTGCCGCCGGGCCGCGAGCGCATCCACGTCCAGCCCACCCCGCCCAGCCACACGGGAAGCAGAAAAGCCGCCAGCCCCAGCGCTTGCAACAGCAAATCGCTGACATAGGCCCCAAACACTCCCGCCCAGTTGCGCGCCACATACGAAGCGGACGGGTCAGCCGCCGTATTCAGCGACGGGTCGGTGGCGTGGTAGCTGGCCAGCGCAAGGAAAAGAAGCAGCGAGACCAGCGCCAGCACCATTCCCAGAAAAATATTCAGGGGGCGGCTGCGCGTGGGCGCAAGAACAATGCGGATGGGTTTCATGATGAGAGCGGTTCCGCGCTCTCCCCCGCCGCGGACGGCAATTCGCTCGAGCCGGGGGAGCCGTAATCGTCCCAGAGCAATCTTTATTATCGGCGGTTACCAGGCCGGATCAGGGCTGATCCGGGCGGAGGGGAATCAGGTTCACTACTCCCGGTGCGGCCAACTTGGTCTATAAGGTGAAACCCGCGGAGCGTAGCGCCTGAATGCAGCGCAAAACCGCCTGGTCGTTGGTCAAGATCGACCATTTCATCTGGATTGCGACCGCGCAAATCAAAATGTCAGTCCCTCCGCATTCAACGTCTCGGCTCCTGCATAAATTAAAAAGCCGCGCGGCTTCTTCGTAATGAAGGGTCGCGAGCGCCAAGTCCGGAAAGGCCGATAGCGCCGCGCGCAGCTTTTGAAATTGGGCTTGATCCTTAATTCCAGAGAGAACTTCCTGCCGGATTGGCCCGATCATCGAAACACGCCCGTCCTGGATGGCCTCAGTCAGTGAGGCATGGATCAACTGTTCCTCGGGGCTGAGAACGGCTGTCTTGCGCCGCCGCAACATAAGCGACCATACGCATGAATCGACCAGGACTTTCACTTCTCTATCTCGATCCCATCCAATCGGCGCATTTCCCTACAGTCGTAGCCGGGATCGTAATCAATCGCGCCGAAGAGCTCTAGAATCTTCAGCTGCTTTCTCCGGTCGATGTACTCTTTCAAGGCTGCACTTACCGCCTCTTTCTTGGTCTGATGCTTGCCGACGCGTCGCGCTTCGTCGATCAATTTGTCGTCGATGGCTAGATTGGTGGCCATAACCGCACCTCCGCTCATGTGTAGAATATCACACATGGCGATGTGTAACTCCCCTCCCTCCGATCACCCGCTGGAATCAGGTTCCGGAGCGAGTTCGACGACCCTTGATCGACCGAAGCTGCCCCCTCGACGGGCCGTCTTTTTCACCCCCCGATGTACTTCGTTCCCCAAATCAGCAATGCCCCGCCCAGCAGAATGCGCCAGATGGCGAATACCGTGAACCCGTGTTTGCGCACCCAATGTAGAAACCACTCCACCACCCCCAACGCCACGATGAACGAAACCACCGTGCCGATGGCCAGCACAATCCATCGCTCGGAGTTCATGGTCACATGCGCCGCCGCGGTAGCCGCCCCAGCCACTCTGCCCCCATGAACTTCGTGAATCAGATCCCACCCCGTCGCGGCAATCATGGTGGGAATGGAAAGAAGAAAGCTGAATTCCAGTGCCGAAGGCCGGTCCAGGCCCGCAAGCTGTCCCGCGGCAATCGTCGACATCGATCGCGAAGTCCCGGGAAAGACCGCCGACAGCGTCTGGCACAGCCCAATCCACAACGCCTGCGGAAGCGTCATCTCTTCCACGTGCGTGGTGCTCGCCTCATACCGCGTGCTCCACACGTCTACAGCCCACATCACGATTCCGCCAATCAACAATGCCAGCGCCATGGCTTTCAGGCTGCCCAGGTTCTTCTCGCTCCATTTGCGCAGCAGCAGAGCCAGCACCGACGTGACCGCGAACGCGATCAGCGTCAGCGAAATCGGATGCGTCAGCCAGTTCCGGTCGCCGCGGTCGCCTTTGGGAAAAGTGCGCATGAAATTGATAATCCGTTCCAGAAAAAGCAGGCACAGGGCAAAGATGGCTCCCACCTGGATCACAATCGTGTACATCTGCCAGTAAGCCACGTCATGCAGGCACGTCGCATTGCCTGCCGCACACGCCGATTCCCCCAGTGGGATCTTCATCAGCGCCTCTGCGATGCGCAAATGCGCGGTCGAGCTCACCGGCAGAAACTCAGTCAATCCCTCCACGATTCCCAAAAGAATGGAAATGATATACGGGCTCACACACAGCCTCCCGGCTCCCGTCCGGGTTCAAGCCGGCCCGAAAACAAGCCCGCCTGTTCCTCAGTTGAAGTCAATACCGTAGACAGGAACGCCTTGATCCAATTTGTACACTAAGGCGCCGGCCCGGAACGTGTAATCTGAGTCGGCGAAATGGCTTTTCATCTGCTCGGCAACCGTGTGTGCCCGGTTGCGGGCGTCGCCGCTCTTGCGGTCGTCGCCGCTGGCGTTGTACATATCGGTCAGCACCGACAGCCGGTAAACCACGTCAAAAAGCGCCTGCGCCGTGCGCGGCCCGTTGGGGTACTCATCGGCGTACTTCAGATACAGGTCTGCTTCCTTCTCCGGGCACTGCGTCGTGCCCTGCCAGTCGCCGCATAGCTTGTTGTCGATCAGATCAAAGGCCGCCAGCGCCGCCCAACGCGTCTGCGGATAGTATTTGATCACCTTCCTCAACTCGTCTTCGTCCATTTGCAGTCGGTAAGCGGGATCCTTCTCGTGAGCCGACGGCAGTGTCGCGGCATCCGCCCGCTGCAATTGCCACTGGATATCGGCCGCCCGCCATGCAGCCTCGCCCGCCAGCGGGGAATTCGGAAACATCTCCACCAGCCGCCGATAGAGCAGCCGCGCGCTCTGTGCAGCATTGGCCGGTCCGCGCGGATCCGACGCCGCCGCCTCCTGATTGGCCGCCGCCCCCATCAGAATCTGGTCGCCGTTGGCCGTGGTCTCTTCCACCACCCCCTTGCCCTCCATCCAGCCTGAAATCGGCGGTGTCGCTTGGTCGCTTCCTATCATCGGCGTATCGCGGTCGCTGTGCTGCTCCTCGATGTCCGTGTTCGCGTAAACCCGCATCCACGGCCCGCTCTTTTCGGCCACCACCATCTCCCGTCCGATTTGCACCTTCGACACCTTCTGCGCGTCGGTGCTCGGCGTTATATACAGCCAGGTATCGCGCAGCGTCGTCGCGCGCGGCCCCGCCATCGGTTTCACCATTTGCGGCTGCTTCTTTTGCGCATGGATGGGCAGCGTGGCGCACGCCAATGCCAGGCAAATCGTCCACGTTGATGTCATTCGGAGATTCATATCGGGATACATCCTACTCAAACGACGATAAGGAGCGTTTCAAGTGAGCAAATCAGCAAGTCAAAACAGCAGCAGGGTTTCTACTCCCTGGTCCCTGGCCCCTACTCCCTGCTCCCTACTCGCTGGTCCTAACCCCTGCCTTCCAGCACCTCGGCCAGCATCGCCGGATCCACGTTGCCCCCGCTCACCACCGCCACAGCCTTTCGGTACGACGGCAATTGCTCCGCATGGAACAGCAGCGCCGCCGTCGCCACCGCGCCGCTCGGCTCAGCCACCAGCCGCGTTGCGCTCACAATCGCCCGCATGGCCGCCCGTATCTCCGCCTCGGTCACCGTCACCATGCCGTCCACAAACGCCTGGATATGCGCAAAGTTGCGCACTCCCACGCTTTGTGTGCGCAAGCCGTCGGCGATGGTGCGGCTGGTCATCTCCGCCGGCCAGCTCACAATCCGCCCGGCGCGAAAGCTCTCCGCCGTGTCTCCGGCCAGCTCCGGCTCAATGCCGAACACCTTCGCCTGCGGCCGAATCTGCTTCACTGCCGTCGCCACCCCGCTCAGCAGGCCTCCGCCCGAAACCGGCGAAACCACCAGGTCCACGTCAGGCAGCTCCTCTGCAATCTCCAGCCCGCAAGTCGCCTGCCCGGCAATAATCTGCTCGTCGTCGTACGGCGGAATCACCACATACCCGTGCTCGCGCACCAGTTCTTCGGCCTTGGCCAGCCGGTCGTTTGAAGCCACGCCCACGTCCACAATCTCCGCGCCCAGCTCCCGCGTCGCTGCGCGCTTGATGGCCGGCGCATTCCGCGGCATTACGATCACCGCTTTGGCCCCCACCTCGCGCGCCGCGTAGGCTACGCCCTGCGCGTGGTTGCCGCTTGAGTAGGTAATCACGCCCCGCGCAATCTCCGCCGCCGTCAATTGCAGGATTTTGTTCGATGCCCCGCGTATCTTGAAAGCCCCTATCGGTTGCAGGCTTTCCGCCTTCAACCAGATCTCCCGGCCCGTTCCATAGCCCGACACGCCTGGAAACGCCGCCCGCACCAGCGGCGTCCTCATCGCAATCCCCGCGATCCGGTTCGCCGCCGCGCGAATCTCCTCCATCGACACGAGTTGAACTGTCTGCGAGCTCATCCTCTAGTCCCCGGCCCCTGCCTCTCAGTCCCTTAGTCCCTTAGTCTCTCGCTCCCTTGCTCCCTGTTCCCTATTCCCTGTCTTCTGTTCCCTGTTCCCTGTTGCCTGTTCCCTGTCTTATTCATACGCCAGCGCGTCAATCGGATCCTTCCGCGCCGCCATCCACGCCGGATACAGCGCCCCGCAAATCGAGCTCACAAACCCGATCAGCGCAGCGCGCCCCACCCACCCCGCCGTAATCTCAAAATGCTGTGTGGGCAGAAAGTGCGCAAACGCCAGCCTCACCCCGTACGCGCCCGCAATCCCCAGAATGTCGCCCGCAATCGCCAGCACCGCGGTCTCGCGCAGCACCACCCCTACAATCGCCGCCTTCGACGCCCCCATCGACTTCAAAATCCCGATCTCCCGCGTGCGCTCCAGCACCGCCGTGTACATCGACTGAAAGATCACCAGAAACCCGATAATCACCGCGATGCTCGTAATCACTTCCAGCGAAAGGTTGAATCCCGGAATATTGCTCGGCGTCATCTGGTTCAGCCAGCTGTCCACCGTGGTCAGCGTGTTGTTCCCAAACCCCGGCGTCGAACGAATCTCCTCCATCACCTTCTCATCGTTGGCCGGGTTGTCGCACTTGATGTAGAAAAGCGAAGCATGCCCTTCCGCGCCCGTCAACCGCCCCATCGTATCGATCGGGATCAGCTTGCGCCCCCCCTTGCCCTGCTCCACAATCCCCGAAATCCGGAACGGATGGTCGAGAATCGTGATCGTATCGCCCACCGCATACGGCTTGCCCGTCGCCGGGTTCCGGCTGTCCGCAAAAACATCGTCCACAATCGCGTCGTTCGGCCCCTGGAACGGGCCCCCGGCAAGAAACTCGAATGGCTTCAGCGCGTTGAAGCTCGCGTAATCGATCCCGTACAGAATCTCGATATTGCCGCTTGTGTTCAGATGCTGAATCGCCGGCGCCACCACCGTCACATGCGGCAGCCGCACCAGCGCCTGTTCATCCACGATCGGCATCGATGCGCCGCCCACCCCGTTAAAGTAGCTGGCGTTCGACGGCAACAGCATCAGGTCTGCGCCAATCCCGTTGGTGCGCGCCTTCTGGTCGTTCAGCATGCCCATAAAAATGGCCACGATCGACAGAATCATGATCACTTCAATGGCCACCGCCAGCACGCTGATAATCGACCGCAACGGCCGGTGCAACAAGTTGGCAAAGATCAGCTTATTCATCGTCGATCCGCAAGAAAGTTGGTTGCCCATCCCTCGCGCAAACCTTTCGCGCGATGGGTGGAAAGCCGGTCGCTCGCCGGCCTGACCGGAAACGTTCCCGCGCCGCCTCTTCCGGCTTCAGGTTATCAGCCGCACCCGCCCCCTCTGTCCCTCGCACCCTCGCTCCCTGTTCCCTGCTCCCTGTTGCCTGTTCCCTGCCTTTTGTAATCTGTACCCATTTCGCTTCCCGTGCTGAAATGGGTTCGACACCCCGAAAAACCCTTAAAATCTAGGGGAAAGCCTTTGACCTGACTAGGAAACCGGGCTAATTTTGAGGTTAAACTTCTCTCTCGGGCCTCTTTGGCCTGCCTTAGGTCGCCGATGATGGGTAGTTTTGGAGAAGACCTGCGCAAAGAGCGGCTCTCACGCGGCATTGCGCTGGAAGACATCACAGCGGTCACCAAAATCAGCCAGCGTCACCTCATCGCGCTGGAGCAGGAGAGATTTCGCCTGCTTCCCGGCGGCATCCTCAGCAAGGGCATCGTGCGCAGCTACGCCGGCGCCCTCGGCCTCGACCCGCAGGATTGGACCGAGCGCTTCCTTCAGGCCAGCGGTGCCTCCGGACAGCTCGCCGATGATGAACGCGACTGGACCACCTTCGCCTCCAATGTCGGCAAGGCCCGCCTCCTGCGCCACGAGGCCGTCGAGGTGCGCCTGCGCTGGATCGGCGCCGCCGCCTTGTTGCTTACCGTCCTCCTCGCCGCCATCCTCAGCTTCCGCTACTACGGCGAGCGCCAGGGCTGGTGGTCCTCCATTCTGCCCATCCACAGCGCTCTCCACCATCTCTCCCAGTGGTTCGCCCACCTCTTCGGCCACTCCAGGCACTGAGGCCGGGCACAGCTGTCAGCTGTTAGCCCTAGCGGTTAGCTGTCGGCCACACACCGCCGGTCATCCTCACCAAAGCGGGCTGCGCAACCCGCGGCCCGCGTAGTCGAAGGACCTGCATTTTTCTCTCGGTCGGTTCGCATCAGTGCGCGGTGCAGCCGCAACCAAACCCTGGCGCCCCATCATCCAGCCCCGGCCCGCCTGGCCCCAATCCCGTCGCAATACGAAATTCCTTACCCCAATCCCCTAAGCCTCTGAAAACAAACGTAAAATTCTACCCGCCGGTTTTGCAGATAATTTCTTCGTTTCGGTGCAAGCTGTGATTAGAACCAAAGAAGACTGCTCCTTGAGATAAAGCACATGCAAACGGCCCAAAATATCAGCGCCTCGGTCACCCGTGACGCGCGGGTCGAGCTATGTGCGGTGAGCCGGAACGGCGCAAAATTTCAAGTTGCTGTCGCAAAACTGGTGCAAATCAGGAGGAAAAAATTCGCCATATACCCTACCGGGGTATGTCCTAAGAGTTAACTCATTTGGAATCAGTAAACCGGTCTCCAAATGGCAACAAAAATGCGCGATTTTGGGCCCAAAACTGGGCGCTTTTTACCCAGAATTTACCCCAAAATCCGCGATTTTTCGTCGCTTGCAACTCGAGGAGAAAACAACTTGCGAAAGGTGTGTGCGATCACCGTTTCTGTCACACCGGAGGCCAGCGCTTCAACTACCCGAACCGCCACCCGCCGCAGCCGAGCCCCCGCTCCCTCGTTCGCTGTTCCCTGTTGCCTGTTCCCTGTCGCGCCGCATCCGATTACCATAGATGTGGAACTTTCCAAAGGAGTCTGCCGTTGAGCGACCGTTTTTTGTTTACTTCTGAATCTGTGACGGAAGGCCATCCCGACAAGATTGCCGACCAGGTTTCCGACGCCATTCTGGATGCGTGCCTGGAGCAGGATCCGTACAGCCGCGTAGCGGCTGAGACGCTGACCGCGACCGGGCTGGTGGTGATTGCGGGCGAGATTACGACCAAGGCGTACGTGGATTTTCAGACGCTGGTGCGCGGGGTGGTGGCGTCCATCGGGTACGACAACGCGGTGTACGGATTCGACTCGAACACGTGCGCGGTGATTTCGACCATCAACAAGCAGTCGGGCGACATTGCGCAGGGCGTGGACACGGGCGGCGCGGGCGACCAGGGCATGATGTTCGGGTACGCGACGGACGAGACGCCGGAGATGATGCCGGCGCCCATCTCGCTGGCGCACAAGCTGACGCGGCAACTGGCGGCGGTGCGCAAGAGCGGGCGCCTGCCCTATCTGCGGCCCGACGGCAAGAGCCAGGTGACGGTGGAGTACGGCGAGGATGGCAAGCCGGCGCGCATTGATGCGGTCGTGGTGTCGACGCAGCACTCTGAAGCGGTGAGCAACGACGAGCTGCACGCCGACATTCACAAGCAGGTGATTGAGGCGGTGTTGCCGGCCAAGTGGCTGGATGAAAACACCAAGTACCACATCAATCCCACGGGGCGATTTGTGATTGGCGGGCCGATGGGCGACACGGGACTGACGGGGCGCAAGATTATTGTGGACACCTACGGCGGGATGGGCCGGCACGGCGGCGGCGCCTTCAGCGGCAAGGACCCGACCAAGGTGGACCGGTCGGCAGCCTACATGGCGCGGCACATTGCCAAAAACCTGGTGGCGGCGGGGCTGGCGGCGCGGGTTGAGGTGCAGCTGGCGTACGCGATTGGCGTGGCCGAGCCGGTAAGCGTGCTGGTGGAGACGTTTGGGACGGGCAAGTTGAGCGCGGCGGCGCTGACCGGGCTGATCCGCAAGAATTTTGCGCTGACGCCGAAAGGGATTATCGAGAGCCTGAATTTGCGGCGGCCGATTTTCCAGAAGACTGCGGCGTACGGGCACTTTGGGCGCAACGAGCCGGAGTTTACCTGGGAGCGGACAGAGAAGGCGGCCACACTGGCCGAGCAGGCGGGCGTGGGGGAAAAGCAAGGAATAGGGACCAGGGATTAGGGAACAGAAAGACAGGGATTAGGGAATTGGGACTGGAGAAGCATTAGAGGCCTGCTGTTGCCTGTTCCCTATTCCCTGTTGTTTCGTTTGGCGAGCGGGATCCGCAATGGGGTGGGTCCCTTTCTTTTTTGGTGGCGGCTGCGTTGGATGGCGCGTGGCTCGGGAAAGCTGTGCCTGGGCGGCCGCTGCGGAGTTGCCGACTCGCCGGCTTGGCTGGCCGGATGCCGTAGAATTTGCGAGGACGCGGGCGCGTGTGGAGTTGGCGGAGCGCTTGTGAAGATCGCGGAGAAAGCATGCGTTGTTTCGTACTTGTTCTTCTGATGATGGGCGCGAGCGGTGTGGGCGCGGCGCAAAGCGGCGCGAATTGGAGCTACGAGGGCAGGACCGGGCCGGTGATGTGGGGCAAGCTGGATCGCGCGTACGAGGCATGCGCCAAGGGCAAGGAGCAATCGCCGCTCGACATTCGCGGCGCGCACCTGGACAAGAGCCTCTTGCCGCTGGAATTTCACTACGTGGCCGGACCGATGACGCTGGAAAACACGGGGCGCGGCATTGTGGCGCACGTCGATCCCGGGAGCTTTATGGTGGCCGACGGCTTGCATCGCTATAACCTCGTGGAGCTGGACTTCCACCATCCCAGCGAGCATCCGGTGAAGGGCAAGCTCGCCGACATGGAAGTCGACCTGGTGCATCGCAGCGATGAGGGCAAGCTGGCCATTGTTGCGGTGCGGTTGAATGAGGATCGAGGATCTCCTAACGCGCTGCTGGCCACGCTGTGGGCGCACCTGCCCATGCGGCCGGGCACGACCGCGAAGGTGACCGACCTGGTGAGCGCGGGTGGATTGCTGCCCGGCGACCGCGGGTACTGGACCTATGCAGGGTCGGAGGTGACGCCGCCCTGCAGTGAGGATGTGCGCTGGTTTGTTTTTCAGGAGGACCTGAGCATCAGCCGGGAGCAGTTGCGTTTGTTTGCCGGCCTCTACAAGCTAAACACGCGCCCGGTGCAGGACCCGCACGGGCGCAAGATTGAGGCGAGCGAATAAAAGCAGGGAGCAGGGAACAGAAGACACGGGCCACGGATTAGGAACAAGCGCAAGCTTGTTTGCCTGGTGGCTGTTTCCCGCCGGCTGTTGGGCGGTTAGCGCTGCCTGGCCGCGAGTTGCCTGGCTGCCGGAAAGCTGACTACGGGCGGATTACCAAAGCCGATCATGGCTTGAACGGATTTCTTGCGTGAGCCATCGACAATTTGATTCTGGCCGAGCTGGATGGCGCCGTCGGCGATGTTGGCGTCGGCAGTGAAGCGGTCGAAGCGGCCAAGCGCAGCAGGGATGGGGGCAGCCTGAGAGGATTCGCCGGGCGCCCTTGCGATGGCGCCGCGGCGGCACTCCCAGTGCAACGAGCCCTTGGCGGAGGACGCAAAATCTTCGCCGGTATAACCCGAAAGCTCCAGCTTGCCGTTGCCATCGATCGGGGCTCCCGCCCAGCGAAGGCCAATTAACGCGCCGACCGACGCGGCATCGAGTCTTTCGAAGTCACCTTCGAATAGGTAGCCGGGCTTGTCCTGGTCGGTGGCCGGCTTGGCGAGCGAACCTTTCAGGTGTACGCTGCCGCCGAGCAAGTCGCCATCGAAGCTTGTGATCTGGGCCGCGTCAGGCACGATGTTCAACGCCGCGGAAACATTGGCGAGAGTCACCGGCCCCAATACGAGCGAATCCGCTGTAATTGTGCCTTCAAGGCGCGGCCAGGGCGGCGCCGATGAAGGGTGGAAGCGCTCAATCAGAGTGGAAAGCAGGGTTTGTTTTTCGCGCGCGCCGAGAAGGGCGTTCTGCAACTCGCCCGCGTCGAGATCGGCGAAGTGCAGCGTGAACTGCGCCGGGCAGGGCTGCGGCTGGGGCGGCTCTGACGGACAAGCCGTGAGAAGCGTCAGGCTGGCCGTTCCCTTCACCGGCCCGTAGGAGAAGTGCACGGAGTCCCAGGTCAGCTCGCCGTTTTGCACCTGGAGCGTGGCGTCATCAATCAGAATGTGGCCAGCCAGGTAGTCGGCTTTCCAGTTGGCGTTGTGCAGGGTTACAGTTCCGGCCAGCGAGTCGGCGCCGGGAATCGGGGCCGGGATCGCACCCGTAGTGGCCGATGCGGGCAAGTTGGGAGCGTCTGTCGAGGCAACTTCAACAGGGTTGGCGAGCGGAGGCTGTTCGGGCGGCAGCCATGCGCCTTCTGCGGTGAGATCCAGGGCGAGAGGATCGCCGGCGAGGGCCGCGAGGGCCGAGGTGTCGGGAATGCCGGCCACATGCGCCAGCTCCCTGGCGCGCGCAAAGCTGGCTTGCCCGCGCATGCCCACCTGATAGCCCGAAAGAGAAAGATGCAAGGCAATGGTGAGCGGGATGGTTCCGCCAGCGGGGATGGATGCGGTTCCAGCCATGGCTTGAGGCGAGCCTGGCGCCGCAGCGGCCGGCTCCAGCGTCAGCTTCGCGATTTGCACGGGCCGGTTGAGACCGCCGCCGCGGAGGGCAAAGTTCTGCACGATCAAACTGCCGCTGAGCGGGCCGGATGGTTGGGCAGGCGACGGCAGGGGATGGTTCCTGAGGGATCTGGCCGGCTTTTGCGGATCGGGCGCGGCTGAAGTGTTGCCGTCGTAGGCGATTTTTCCGCTCAACGTGCCGCTGGCTTCAAGATCGGGCGCCATATTACTGCGCAGCGTGCGGAGGGCATCGAGCCCGGCAGCCACAGGAATGCGATCGAGCTCTATGTTGAATCGCGGAGGCGCATCCTGGCCCGGCTTTTCGCCCGTAATGTGCACGCGGCCGTCGCCGAGCGGCGAATCGCACGCCAGATTCTCGAGGCTCCGCCGTTCGTAGTGGTACACAAAAGTGCAGTTGGCGTCGAAGTCCAGCGGCGACGCCGGAGTGAACTCTGCGCGGTGGACGTCAGCAGCGCTTAGGCGCACGGCAATCTGTGCAGCCTCGGCAGTGCCGTCGAGATGAAGTTCGCCGGTCAGGTCGCCGCGCCAGCCAGGATCTGAACCGGTGATGAGTCGGGCCAGTTGTCCCAGCCTGGCCTGCCGCCAATCGAGGTCCACGTGCATCGGCATCAGATGAAGCTCAGGAGCGCGGCGCACACTGGCCTCCATGCGCACAATGCCCGTTTCCTCTGTGTACTGGAACAGGCTCACTTCGCTCTGGAACAGGGCCACATCGGTTCGCGCCGGCTGGCCGCGCAAACGGACTCGCCACTCGCCATCGCTCTCCTGCCAGAACGAAAGATCGGCGTTGACCAGCGAGAACGGCAGCTTCTCGGGTCCGTCTTTAAAGTTGATCCGCGAATCAGTGGCCTCGAGATAGGGTAGGGGCTGCGCGCGGCGCGCACCTGAGGCTGATCCCGTCTGCGCGGCGGCGGTGTGAAAGATGGGATCGAGGTTCCATCGACCCGGCGCAGCGCGCACCAGATTCAGACTGGCCTCGTCCACGCTGATCTTGCCGATTTCCAGCCGGCCCCGCCACAGAGCCAGGAGCCGCAGCGTGGCCGTGACCTTGCTGGCGTAAAGGACCGGTTCGGCGCCATAAGCCGGATCTTCTGCCACGCTCAAATCGGAGAGTTCGAAGCCGGGCCAGGGCAGCAGCTGCACCTGCACCGAGGAAAGCCGCACCGGTCTGCCCAGCGATTGCGAAATCAGGCTGGTGATCTGGCCCTTGTACCTGTTCACGTTAAACAGTGGCGGCACGACAAGCACGAGCACGAGAATCGCCACCACGGCGAGGACGACGCGCATCCGGCTGCGGAGTTTCTCTTTGCTCTCGGCGGCAGTGGTCATGTGCATTCCAGGGATCATTTTAGTTGCAGCTACCTACCTTTTAGCTTCCGGCGCGATTGGCGCTTTGCGGCGTGGCGAGCCGGCGGCCACATTCTGTTGCAGAGGAATCGGTCTTACGCCCCCTGCGGGGCTGCCGCCGGTTTGCGGTCCATTCCCCCAGGCTCACGCCCGGGGCTACAATCTTTTGCCCGTTCGCGGGCTTTGCGGGTTTGGATTCGATTAGCACGGCGGTGCGGGCAAGGATGCCGGCACGACACCCGGCGAGGATGCCGGCGTTACAAGGCAGGAAGCTGGTAGCTGTCTTTAGCGCGTGAGGTGGAAGGTGCGGCTCCAGCGGGTATCGGGGAAGAAATGAATGACGACGTGCACCAGCCAGGCCAGGCGCGCGGTGAGGCCGGTCTGTTCCAGGTCAGTTTCATTGGCCTTGAATGACCAGTAGTTGAAGAGCGGGCGGCCGACGATGTTCTGCCGCGGCACGAAACCCCAGTAGCGCGAGTCGAGGCTGTCGTGACGGTTGTCGCCCATCATGAAATACATTCCGGGCGGGACCACGAGATTGCCGTCGACAATATAGTTGGGCGCATCCACGGCCCAGCTCTCCGTCTCGCCGCCGCTGGGGCACAGGGCTGGCGGAATGGCTGGAAAGTCATCGAGGTAATCGCGATCGATGGCGGAGCCGGGATAGTCGGAGCCATCTTTCGGCGGAGGTTGCGCCACTCCGTTGACGTAGACAATGCCGTCGGTCAGGTGGATGCGATCGCCGGGCACGCCGATGAGGCGCTTGACCAGGAAGAAGTACTGCGGCTTGCCATCGGCGTCGGGTTCGGGCTCGGGAACGGGCTTGATGAAGACGACGATGTCGCCGCGCCGCGGCTCGCGGTAGCGCACCAGCGGCATCCATTTGGCGGGCGGAGCCAGGGTGATGCGATCGACCACCAGGTGATCGCCGACGAGCAGAGTGTTTTCCATCGACCCTGAGGGAATAACGAAGTTCTGCGCCAGAAAGTAGAGAATGTAGAGCCCTATCACCAGCACCGAGCAGATGCTGGCGACGGCCTCAAATGGGGTTTCCTCCGCCTTGCCGGAATCGAAGGCTTTTCGCTGACGGATCTCCTCAGGCTCATCGGCGGTGCGCGTGTTTTTCTTCGTCATTCGCTTCGTCGCTCTTGGCGGGATTCAGACAATGCCGGTTTTCGGCGATGAAACATGTAACCGCAGCCGGCAGGGCACACCTTAAACTCAACGCACCACGCGGAAGATGCGCTGCCAGCGCGCAAATCCGGCGATCTTAGCGGCCATTTCCCGTTCGAGTCCGAGTCTATCATCCGCGGCCTGCTGCACCTCTGCCGCGCGCGCCTGCGGCGCATCGGGCAGTGTGGGGGCGGCGAGCGAGAAATAGATGACCAGCGGCCGGCCGACGATCGCCTGCCGCGGCACAAATCCCCAGAAACGGGAATCCCAACTGTGGTTGCGATTGTCACCAAGAACGAAGTATTCGCCTGGGGGCACCACGAGTTGGCCGTCGTGGGTGAGGCTTTGCATCAGCCGCCACCACTCGGGATCGATCTGCGGGTCGGTGTAGACGCTGCCCGGAAAGTCATCGCGCGCGGGATTGGGCGGCGCCGGCTCGAAGGCTGCATAGGGCTCGTCGAGAGCCAGGCCATTGACCCAAACCTTTCCGCCGGCGATGCGCAGCCGGTCGCCGGGAATGCCCACTACTCTTTTGATGAGCATGGGGGGGGCGGGGTGGTGAAACACCACGATGTCGCCGCGCTCAACGTTGCGATAGGGCAGGAGCCAATGGCTGAGGCGCCCTGCCGGAGAGAACACCTGCTTGTTGAAGAGCAGAAAATCGCCCACCAGCAGCGTGTGCTCCATGCTTTCGGAGGGGATGAGAACGGGCTGCAGCACAAAGGTAAGAACGAACAGAGCCACCACGATGGTTTGCAGCAGCGAAGCCAGGGTATGCGAAAACGCCGGCAGATGCTCGCGCACGTGCGCAAACCGGCCCTGAAACGAAGGCTGCGCTGCAGCGGTTTCGGTGGGCGCCGGAGGCGGTTCGCTCACCGCTGGAGCAGTTTCGGCCGGCGCTGGAGTGGTTTCAGTCATGGCGCGTGCTGCTCTTCCTCCGCTGCTAAATCCGCGTCAGAGTCCAAGGGCAAGCCGCCGGGCGCACTCTGACGATCCGCTTTCTTCAAACGGATGAGCGCGCGGCGCGCGGCATCCTGCTCAGCATGTTTCTTGGTGCGTCCCATACCGCGAGCCAAAGCCTCGCCGGGGTGCGAGGGTTCGCCCTTGAGGCGAACTTCGACGAGAAAGCGCTTGCTGTGGTCCGGTCCGCTCTCGCTTTTCACGCGGTAAACGGGAGCCCCGGCGCGGGCAGCCTGCAGCTGTTCCTGGAGGGCCGACTTGTAGTTGCCCAACGCGGCCCCGGAGCGCAACTCAAGCGCCAGCCTTTCTGCAGCCTCACCCATCACGCGGCTGCCGACGAAGGCGCGAACCGGGCCCAAGCCGCCGTCGAGAAAAAGCGCTCCGGTCACAGCTTCCATGGCATTGGAGAGCACCGTGCTCTTGCGCCGCAGGCCGCTGCGCTCCTCACCGCGGCTGAGGCGTATGTGCCTGCCGAGGCCGATTTCCTGAGCCACCTGCGCCATGTGCTGGCGGCTGACCAGCCCGGAACGGACGCGCGTCAATTCGCCTTCGTGCCACTCAGGATGCGCGGCGAAAAGCGCTTCGGCCACGACGAGGCTGAGCACCGCGTCGCCCAGAAACTCCAGGCGCTCGTTGTCGCCCAGGGCGGCAGCCTGCTCGCTGCCTGTTTCCTGGGCAAGTTCGTGAGCCAAAGAGCGATGCGTGAGCGCGCGGACCAGCAACTCGCGATGGACAAAGTCGTGGCCAAGTTCGGCTTCGAGTTCTCTCAGATCGGTTTCCACGTGCGCTCCGCTCAAGGCCGGTCTTTCTTCAATCTTCAAATTAGAATCTGCGTTCTCCATGAGCCCCATCATTCAAAGGTGAAACCTTGCCATTGGGGTCGTTCGGGAACCAAGCGAGCCTGTGCCCCGATACGAAGCGAGATCTGAGGATAAAGCCGGCACTCCCTCTATTTTGACGGATCAGAGGCTCGCACCGCTCACTGGGAACCGTATCGATAAACGGGAATCGACACAGCTATCTCTTGCCGATGCAGAGACCTGGGGATCACTGCGGCTTGACTGCGTCCTTCTGCGCGGGCGGCCCGGGCTTGGTTGGTGCGGCGCCGGGTACATCCTCATCTGCATCTTCGTCGCAGCCGTGGCCTTTTACGCTATAGGCAGCTTTCACTCCACGCTCGGCGGCCAGGCGCGTGTCGAGCTGGCCGTCGCGTTGTGCCAGTGCCTCTTTATATTCTGCCAGCGCCTCGTCCCGCTTGCATTCCAGGTCGAGCACGCGGCCCAGGTAAATATGCGACCACGCCAGCAAGCGCTGGTTTTTGCTGGTGGCAAGGGTCTTTTGAAACTGGGCGACGGCATCGTCGACGGTTCTTTCGGCGTCATCTTCCGACTCGCCGGGATGAACGCTCATGAGATCGGCGCGGGCGAGGATGAAATGGGCGCGGGCGGCATCGGCGACCGAGGCAACGGTGTCGCTTTCAGAAGCGAGCACCTTTTGCGCCATCGAGGTCGCAGCCGTCACGTCGCCTGCGGCCAGTTTGGCTTCGGCCAGGTCGAGCCCGGTGAGCTGGCGCGGCTCGCTGCGCTGCAAAACGTCCTCGTCGGCCTGCTTGTCGAATTCGGTGTCGCGGGCGCGATGCTCCTGCTGCTCCACGTCCATGCCATACACCATTTCGCCAATGGTGTCTTTGAGACTGGCCGGATCCTTCTCAAACAGCAGCAGCTGCTGATAGAAGTATTGCGTGAGCACGTAGCCCTGGCGCATGTCGTGCTCGACCGTGGCCACTTTCACGGCGTCGACCTTCTGCTGGTAGAGCTCGCGCTGGTGCTCGTAAATAGGCAACTGTGAGCGGTCGACCCCGGCCGGGATCTTGTACTCGGGAATGCCGGTATCCATGGTGCGCGCCTCGATGGCCTTGATGAGGCATTCGATGGTCAGGGCCACGGTATCGGAGCGCAGGCGGAACTCGAGAGGGGCGTCGCGAATCTCCTTGAGGATGGGCTGTTCGCGGTCAATGGCGTTGGAGCGGGCATAAAGAAGCGGATCGATCATATAGTGCAGATAGGTGTGACGCACGTCGGCCATGGGAATCTTGCCGTTTACGGGGGAAATCACTACCACGTAATCGGTGCCGTAGATGCGCGCGTTGACCATGCTGGGTGAAAGCTGCGGCTCAATCACGACGATGAAGCGGCGGCCGTCGTAAGTGGCCGCGGGCATCTTGAGGTAGAGGTCGGTGGCCACGATCATCTGCGAGAGCGGATCGTGGAGCCGGTCAATCTCCTGGTCGTAGATATGGTGGGACGCGAGCCAGATGCCGTGCAGGTCAGTGGCGGCGACAAAGGCGCGAAGGATGGGCAAGATCTCGACGACCTGGGTGGAGTCGGGCGGCATCTGCGTCAGGTCTGCGGTGAGTTCGAGCTCGGGCGGATTGGTGAGATAGAGCGAAAGCGAGATGTACTGCGCGATGTCGCGCTCGGTGCCGGTCATGCGGTGCTGAGCGATATAGAGGCAGAGGGCGTCGCGCTGGGTGCGCGCTTCCTCGCTCTTGGCGAAGGCCTGATTCATTTCGTCGCGGATGTGCTTGCGCACCGGAGCACTGTCGTCGAGGCCTTCGTCGTAGCCGCAGGCGTTGAGCGCGGCGGCCATGACGAAGACCGGCTCCGCGCTGATGAGCGAGACGGTCGGTCCGGCGGGGTCGATGAGCGTCGGCGCTTTTTCCTGTGCGTAGGTGGGGCCATTCGAGGAGCTTTGGCTGGAAGAAGCGGACTGGGCCTGGGCCGAAACCGATGCAAGGACGGCAAAAACCGAGAAAAGCACAGCAAAGACGGGAAGAGACGAGCGAAATGGATACGCCTTCATGCGAAAGCCCTGTCTCAAAGTTTATTTAGACGCGGAGCGGGGGTCAAACGTCAGCCGGCGCCGATGGGCACGCGATTCTACCGCAAAAACCAGAGTGCTTTGTCCTGGGACGCGCCGAGGTTGGTTTTGCGATATTGGCGAGATTGATGCCGTTAATGAACGTGGTACGGTAATCTGTCGCTCGCAACTTTCCCGCGCCCATAATCGATGGTGTGAACGGGAAAAACAATCTTGCTCTTATAAAGGATTATGCAGATTACTTGCGCGTGGAAAAGGGACTGAGGCCGCTGACCTGCGAGGCGTATCTCAGCGATCTGCGCATCTTTGCCGAGTTTCTGGAGGGCCGGAACGGACTTCTGCTGACGGCCAGCGAAGGCGACGTTTGCGCGCTTCTGGGGCATCTGCGCAATCACGGCATCGAATCGCGTTCCGCGGCGCGGAAGCTGAGCTGTTTGCGCGGCTTTTACAAGTGGCTCCTGCTGGACCGGCGCATCCGCCACGATCCGACGGTGAACATCGAGTCGCCCAAAGCGTGGAAGGTGCTGCCCAAGTCGCTGGCGGAGGCGGAGGTGGCCGAAATGCTGGAGCGCGCGACGCTGGCGGCTTCGCATCCGCAGGCCAAGGCCACGGCGCTGCGCGACCGGGCCATTCTTGAGCTGCTGTACGCCGGCGGGCTGCGCGTCTCTGAGGTCACTGCGCTCAACGTGAGCGACCTGGCGCTCGATGCCGGGCGCGTGCAGGTGCGCGGCAAGGGCGACAAGGAACGCATTGTGCCGCTGGGACGATCCGCGCTGCGCGCCCTGGAGCAATACCTGCGTGAAGGGCGGCCTCACCTGGAGCGCATCAGCTCGGTGCGGAGGACCCGAAGCGGGCTGAACGGAGGGGCACGCCTGTTTCTCTCTCTGCGCGGCATGCCGCTCACGAGGCAATGGCTGTGGCGGCTGGTGAAGATGTCGAACCGTTCCACGAGCCCGCATGGGCTGCGCCATAGTTGCGCCACGCATATGGTGGAGCACGGGGCTGACCTGCGCAGCGTGCAGATGATGCTGGGCCACGCGGACATTTCGACCACGCAGGTGTACACGCACCTGGCGCTGGGCCGGCTGAAAGCCGTGCACCGCAAGCATCATCCGCGCGCGACGCGGCGCGGAGCCGCGCAGGTGTCCGACGGCTCTGGGCCGCAGCCCGCCGGGCAAGAAACCCGGGGCAAGGATTGGCCATGAGCAGCACGGCGGCGCGAACGTCCTCCAGCGTGGGCGAGCTTGTGGAAGCCTACCTGGGTGTGCTGGCACACGAACGCGGCGCCTCGGCACACACCTTGCGCGCCTACCGGCGCGAGCTGCGCAGCTTTGCGGCCTGGCTGGCAACGCATGGCAATCGGCGCGTCAATCGCATCGAGCACACGCACATTCGCGCTTACCTGGGCACGCTCTACGAGCGCGGCCTGTCGAAGGCCTCGGCGGCGCGCGCGCTGGCGGCCATCCGCAGCTGGTTCAAGTGGCTGGCCCGCGCAGGGCATGTGGAGCAAAACGCAGCGTCGCTGGTGGCCACACCGCGGCTCCCCAAACATCTGCCGCGCGTGCCGTCGATCGAGCAGATGAACCGCGTGGTCGACTCGGTGCGCGACGATGACGCAAGCTGGCCGGCTCGCGATCGAGCCATCCTGGAGATGCTGTACGGCTGCGGCATCCGCAACGCCGAACTCACCGCGCTCAACCTCGACGACATTCACTGGGCGAACGAAGCCATCCTGGTGCGCGGCAAGGGGCAGAAGCAACGCTACGTGCCACTCGGCGATGCGGCCGCCGAAGCGCTGCGCGCGTACCTGGCCGAGCGCGCGACACGGCTGACCGCCGGGCCCCGGGAAAAATCCGCCTCTACCCCTGCGTTGTTTGTCAATCTGCGATTGCGCGGCCTGGCTACGGGCGGCCAGGCGCGCCTGACCACACGCAGCGTGGGCCGCATCGTCAAGCGCATTGCCATGTTGCGCGGGCTGCCTTCCGACGTGCATCCGCACACGCTGCGCCACGCCTTCGGCACGCACCTGCTCGAGGAGGGCGCCGATCTGCGCGCCATCCAGGAATTGCTCGGTCACGAGCGCCTTTCGACCACGCAGCGCTACACACAGCTCACCACCGCGCAATTGACCGAGGTCTACGACCGCACCCATCCGCGGGCGAAGTAGCGGATCGCTTACGGGCATAAATTCCCGCGACGATCGGGAGCGAGGAGGGCACAGCAAACTTCGTGGGAAGGACACAGAGAATTTGGAGCCGCTATAACATATCGTGTTAGATATACGGCTCCCGCTGGAGGGATGACAACCCATTGCAAGCCCTGAATCAGCCAAAGCTGGGCGTCGTCTTCCCGGTGCGTCTCTTTCTCGTGCTGTGGCTCATGGTGCTGGGCGCCATCGCGCTCGTCGATCGAACCAATATTTCCATCGCCGGCATCGAAATCGGCCGCCAGTTCCACATCGACAACGTGCATCTGGGCTGGGTGTTCAGCGCCTTTCTCATCGGCTACGCGGTGTTCCAGGTTCCCGGCGGCGTGCTCGCCCGGCGTTACGGGCCGCGCCGGGTAATCACCCTGGGGGTGGTGTGGTGGGGCGTCTTCACAGCACTCACGGCGCTGGCGCTTCCGGGCGCGCGTGCCGAACTGTTCACTCTGATCCTGGTGCGCTTTGCGCTCGGCGCCGGCGAGGCGGTGATGTTTCCCGGCGCCAATCAGTTCGTGGAGCGCTGGATTCCCATTGCCGAGCGCGGCCGCGCCAATGGCGTCATCTTCAGCGGCGTGGGGCTTGGCTCGGCCTTGGCTCCTCCGCTGATTACCACCATCATCCTGCGCGACGGATGGCAGGTTTCCTTCTGGTTCTGCGCGGTTCTCGGACTTGCTGCCGCTGCTGTGTGGTACGTGGCGGCGCGCGACATACCGGAACAGCACCCATGGATGCGCCCCGCCGAACTGGAGCACATCCGCAGCGGCCGTGAGGATTTGGGCTCTGCCGCAGCGCATACAGAAAGCCGCCCGAAGCAGAAAATCCCGTGGGGCGCGATCGTCTCGAGCAAGGAAATCCTCGCACTGTCAGCAAGCTATTTCTGCTACGGCTATGTCTCGTGGATTTTCTTCAGCTGGTTCTACATTTACCTGGCGCAGGTGCGGGGCTTAAGCATGCAGAAGAGCGCACTTTACTCCATGCTGCCGTTTCTGGCCATGATTGCAGGCGCACTGATGGGCGGGTGGGTGAGCGACTGGCTCAGGCGCCGCGTGAGTTTGCGTGCCGGCCGCGTGTATCTGCCCTCGTTCGCGTTCGTGCTCACCGCGGTGCTGTTGGCGGTGGGTTCGAGCGCGCACGCAGCCGCGACCGCGAGCTTGATGCTGGCCGGTGGCGCGGGCGCTCTCTACCTTTCGCAAAGCGCGTTCTGGGCGGTCACTGCCGACTGCGCCGGCCAGTGCGCCGGGGTGGCCTCAGGCTTCATGAACATGAGCGGCCACATCGCCGCCGC
>JASHQH010000122.1 GCA_030037635.1 Acidobacteriaceae bacterium | reverse complement strand
CCTCCGGGCTATGTGGGCTACGAGGAGGGCGGTCAGCTGACGGAACGCGTCAAGCGCTCGCCCTACTCGGTGGTGCTGCTCGACGAGATCGAGAAAGCGCACCCCGATGTGTTCAACATCCTGCTGCAGGTATTTGAGGACGGGCAGTTGACCGACGGCCTGGGCAACACCGTCGACTTCAAGAACACCATCCTCATCATGACCTCGAACATCGGCGCCCGGCACCTGCAGAAGCGCCAGGGCCTGGGCTTCCAGAGCGAGCGCGAAGACGTGGTCAGCGAGAAGGTGGAGGAGCTGGTCAAGAACGAGGTGAAGAAAACCTTCAACCCTGAGTTCCTGAACCGGCTTGATGAAGTGATCCTCTTCCAGGCGCTGTCGGATGCCGACCTGATCCAGATTGTCGAATTGCTGGTGCAGCAGTTGAACGCCAACCTGGCGCAGAAATCGATCACCATCTCGGTGACCGAGGAAGCCAAGAAGTGGATTCTCGAAAAGACCATCACCGATCGCAGCTACGGGGCGCGCCCGTTGCGCCGCGCGCTGCAGCGGTATGTCGAAGATCCGCTTTCCGAGGCGCTGATCGCGGGGCAGATTCCCGAGCGGCCGGCGTTCCTGGAGGTCTATCTCGACTCCAACCAGCTCTACTATCGCCCCGTAAGCTCCGACGACTCGGGCAGCGACGAGAAGCCGGCGGGCGTGGTGCTGTTCAGCGACTAAGCCGTTACACAATTCACCAGAAAAGCCCCCGCGTAACTTCGGGGGCTTTTTTGTGCACGGCGCATCAACCCAAGCGCGCAAACGGTAAACCCAAGCGCTTCGGTTATTGCGGTTTTTGGCTGCCTCCTTTGGAAAACCGATCCGAGCTGCCTAGAGCTCAGTCAAGCGCTCTCATTTTCAACAATTTACTTAATCATCGCTGGGCGACGAGCCGCGAGCATTCAGCGAGTTCAGGCTGCAATATGGCACAATGTGAAATGAGGCTTCATTGATGCTGCGGTGTCGATCGAAAGATGCGTGGATCTGGGTGGCGGTCGCCGCCATCAGTCTGGCATCGCTTGCGCGAGCGCAGGCCGGTATTGAAAATGCGCGCGCGTACGCATCGCCGGTCATCAGATTTCTTGCCGGAAGCCCCATGACGGAGTCGGCTGACTCGGCCTCCATTCACCGGACCACCTCGCCCGCGCCCGGCTACATCTTCGGCACGGTTCTCGCACTGCTCCCGGTATTCTTTGTCGGCCTGGTCTCGCCTCTCGGCCTGCTCTCTCGCCGCGCGCTCTGTTCCGCTCGGCAGCCGCTTCCCGCGTCGAATCCTCCTGGGTTGTTCCAGCGCCCGCCTCCCGCCTGGCTCGCCTAGATCCTCCTTTTTGTCCGGAACGCAAAGATGCCGGAGTCGTGCAAGGCGCTGCAATTGCACGCAGCGACTTGAACCTCCACACCAGCGAACACAATGGCGAATTTACACTGATAAGCGGAGAATCCCGTGGTTTTCGACAAGGTACTGACAAAGATCTTCGGCACCGCCAACGAGCGGCTGATCAAGCGGCTGATGCCCACGGTGCGGCAAATCAACGCCATGGAGCCGGAGACGCAAAAGCTCTCAGACGAGAAGATGAAGGCCAAAACCGCCGATTTCAAGGCGCGGATTGCGGCCCGCCTGGAGGGCATTGAGGACGCCGACGACAAGAAAGCGGCCGAAAAGGAAGCGCTGGATGAAATTCTGCCCGAGGCGTTCGCGCTGGTGCGCGAAGCGGGCTGGCGCACCCTCAAAATGCGCCACTTCGATGTGCAGTTGATCGGCGGCATGGTGCTGCACTCGGGCAAGATCGCCGAAATGAAGACCGGCGAAGGCAAGACGCTGGTGGCCACGCTCAGTTGCTACCTGAACGCGCTGGCCGGCCACGGCGTGCACGTGGTCACGGTAAACGACTACCTGGCCAAGCGCGACGCCGAGTGGATGGGCAAGATTTACGAGTTTCTGGGGCTTACCGTGGGCGTGATTGTGCACGACCTGAGCGATGACGAGCGCCGCGCCGCCTACGGCGCCGATATCACCTACGGCACCAACAACGAATTCGGTTTCGACTACCTGCGCGACAACATGAAGTTCGAACTGAAGGACTGCGTGCAGCGCGGGCACTACTACGCCATCGTCGACGAGGTCGACTCCATCCTCATCGACGAAGCGCGGACGCCGCTGATCATTTCAGGGCCCACGGACCAGACCACCGACAAATATGCGCGTGTGCGGCGCATCATGCCCTCGCTCGAAAAGGGCGAAGAGGTGGAGTGGACCGACACCAAACGCCAGGAAGAGCTGGGCATCCGGCTGACCGAGGGCGAGAAGCACCTCACCGGCGACTACATTGTGGACGAGAAGCAGCGGACGATTGGAGTCACCGATGAAGGTTGGGAGACGATCGAGAAGGCGCTGGGCATCGGCAACATTGCCGACGCCGAAAACTGGGATCTGAAGCACTACGTGGAGACGGCCATCAAGGCGCACGCGCTGTACAAGCGCGACGTGGACTACGTGGTGAAAGACGGCGAAGTGATCATCGTCGACACCTTCACCGGGCGTCTGATGCCGGGCCGCCGCTGGAGCGACGGGTTGCACCAGTCCATCGAGGCCAAGGAAGGCGTAAACATCCGCAAGGAAGACCAGACCCTGGCCACCATCACTTTTCAGAATTATTTCCGGCTTTACCAGAAGTTGAGCGGCATGACGGGCACCGCCGAAACCGAAGCGGCCGAGTTCGAGAAGATCTACAAACTCGAAATTGTCGTCATTCCCACCAACAAGCCGCTGTTGCGGCTTGAAAATCCCGACGTCGTGTTCCGCACCGAAAAGGAAAAGTACAAGGCCGTGGCCGACAACATCGCCGAGCTGCACGAGCAGCAGCAGCCGGTGCTGGTGGGCACCACTTCGGTCGAAAAATCGGAGCGGCTGTCGGCGCTCTTGCAGCGCCGCGGCATCCAGCACGTCGTGCTGAACGCCAAGTTCCACGAGCGCGAGGCCGAAATTGTGGCCCAGGCCGGAAAGCTGGGCACGGTGACCATCGCCACCAACATGGCCGGCCGCGGCACCGACATTCTGCTGGGCGGCAATCCTGAATTCATGGCCCGTCAGCAGCTTGTCAAGCAGAACAAGGCGCGCGCCATCAGCGCGGCGGAGGGCGCCATCAGCCCTATGGCGCCTCCCGGCTTCCTGCGCTTCTACTACCAGGGCCAGGAGTTCGAGATCGCCGAGCCGGAGTGGGCCAGCGTCTTCAACATCCACGCCGGCGCCGCGCAAGCCGAGCATGATCGCGTCACCGAAGCCGGCGGCCTTTTCATTCTGGGCACCGAGCGGCACGAGTCGCGGCGCATCGACAACCAGTTGCGCGGACGCGCCGGCCGCCAGGGCGATCCCGGCGAGTCGCGCTTCTATCTCTCCCTTGAAGACGACCTGATGCGCATCTTCGCCAAGCAGTG
>JASHQH010000121.1 GCA_030037635.1 Acidobacteriaceae bacterium | reverse complement strand
CTGCGCTCGATCTCCGCCATAGATATAGTTTAGCGGAGTTGGCGGTGTGAGCGGGGTCAGTGTTCCCACCCTTCCGGCAAAAGACGCCGGAAGGATGGGGCAACGCGAGGTTAGCGGAGTTGGGACGGGGTACCCCGCCGGAAGGATGGGGCAACGTGAGGTTAGCGGAGTTGGAACGGCCCCCGCCCTAGCGGAGCCAGGACGGGGCACCCAGCCGGAAGGATGGGGCAACGTGAGGTTAGCGGAGTTGGCGGTGCGAGCGGGGTCAGTGTTCCCACCCTTCCGGCAAAAGACGCCGGAAGGATGGGGCAACGCGAGGTTAGCGGAGTTGGCGGTGTGAGCGGGGTCAGTGTTCCCACCCTTCCGGCAAAAGACGCCGGAAGGATGGGGCAACGCGAGGTTGGCGGAGTTGGCGGTGTGAGCGGGGTCAGTGTTCCCACCCTTCCGGCAAAAGACGCCGGAAGGATGGGGCAACGCGGGGTTGGCCGGATCAGCGGCGCGTTTCAGAATGACGGCGGCCGGGCGATGCGCTGAAAGTAGCTTCGGGCGGGATGGCGTGGATGCGAATCTGCTCGCAGAGGCGGTGGAGAGGCATGGGCCGTCCGAAGTGCCATCCCTGGGCGAAGCGAACCCCGTGGTTCAGGAGGAAACGTGCCTGCGGCTCGTTCTCAACGCCCTCGGCGATCATCTCCAGGTGCAGCGAATGGGCCATGTCGATGATGTGCTTGACCACCTGGCTGGTGGCTCCATCAGTGTTGATGGTTTCAACAAAGGCGCGATCGATTTTGAGAGTATCGAGGGCCAGAGATTGCAGGCAGGAAAGGCTGGAGTAGCCGGTGCCGAAATCGTCGATGGAGATGGTGAAGCCGCGCCGGCGCAGCTCTTCAAGCAGCTCCGCGGTTTCCGGTCCCTGCAAAAAGGCGCGCTCCGTGGCTTCGACCTCGACGTTGTTGGGGCCTGCGCCCGACGTGCGCAGAACCTCGCCGAGGGCTTCGATGGTGGCAAAGTCGCGCAGGTCGGCCGCCGACATGTTGATGGCGACCTTGAAATCCGGATCCATCTTGAGGAGCCGCGGCAGATCGCCGGTGACAATCTCCATCACCTGCTTGGTGATGAGATGGATGAGCCCGCAATCTTCGGCGAGGGGGATGAAGTAGTCGGGCCGAATGTCGGCGAAGCGGCTGCTCCAGCGAACGAGGGCTTCGGCACCGATGACGCGTCGCGATTGAAGCTCGACCACCGGCTGATATTCAACGTAGAAGGCTTTGTCGCGGACCGCGCGGCGGAGCATGGTGGGGAAGGAGGAGCGGACACGCGTGAGATAGCTGACCGCCCAGGCCAGCAGGGCTCCGCAAAGGACGCCGACGGGAATGAAGAAGAAGGCGAAATGCCGGATGCGCTGAATGATGTAGCGTTGCGGAGTTGCGGCCACTACCGAGATATCCCATTTTGCCGAGCGCACGCGCGTGACAAGGTATCCGTCTTCGAGGACGGTGGATGGGGCGCCCTTGGGTATGGCTTCGAACCAGTTGGATGGGAGTTTCTGCCCGACGGCGGCGACGCGATCGTGATCGGGCGCCGAGGGGACGAATACGGCCAACTCCACATCGGGGCCTTCCGTGGAGACGTCGACCGCGAGCTGAGGGTCGACAATCATGGCGAATCCATCGGAGGCGTAGACGTTGAGCGCATGGCCCGGTTGAGGCCAGAGCTGTTTGTTGAAGTACTCTGCGATTCCCTGCTCGGTGACGAGATCCGGCTCGCCAAGAGAGATGGGATTGATGACTCCCTGCGAGGTGCACAGCAGGGTGTTGTTGGCGATGCGGCCGGCCGCCTTGAAGAAACTGGAGCCGAGGTCAACCTCGCGCAAGAGCTTGACGTCCTGGGGCGAGCAAGGCGGCAACCTGGCCTGCGCGACTTTTTGCTGTGCCGCTTGAAACTGGCTTGCGGTTTCCTCGGTGCGGTGCAGAACATCCTGGGCGTAGGTGAGGCCGAGGGTTTTTTCGGTGGCTACGCTTTCTCTCCAGGCCAGATAAATGGAGGCGAGGATGGGAGCGCAAATGGCAACGAATCCGATGACGAATGCAAAGGCAACCCTTGGCTTATAAGGCATGCGTGGCCTCTACCAGATCGCGATCAGAAGGAAAGATTCGGCGGCGATACTTAGGGGTTATAGCAGCACCCGTCTCCTATCACGATCCCCCATCCGATGTAGGGGCGGCGCGGCACCTCGAAGGGGCCCGACGCATGGCGGGAACCCGGAAACCAACCCCCGGCGCGGCGGGCCGCGAGCAGGCGCCCGGGCGGAACTCTCTGGTTTTAAAAGGGCTTATCCGCGCCATCCCGGTGAATAATTTAGGGCCGCACAAGCCAATTCCCGGGCCGCAAAACCCGTCTAATCAAGTGACCGAATGATAAAATAACAAGGAATGCCGATGCCATTGAAAACACTCTTCCTGAACCCACCTTCGTTTGAAAATTTCGACGGCGGCGCGAGTTCGCGCTGGCCGGCGACCCGCGAGATCGAGTCGTACTGGTACCCCGTGTGGCTGACCTATCCGGCCGGCCTGCTGGAGGGTTCGCGGCTGCTCGACGCTCCGCCGCATCACGTTTCCGCGCAGGAAACCATTGAGATTTGCAAGGAATACGAGTTCCTGGTGCTGTTTACGTCGACCGTGGGCTGGGAGGGCGATCAGCGCCTGGCCGAAGCCATCAAGGCCGCCAATCCGTCGATCCGCGTGGCGTTCGTCGGCCCGCCGGTGACCACCGATCCCGATCGCGCCCTGAACGAGTGCACGGCTCTCGACTTCATCTGCCGGCGCGAGTTTGACTACTCGGTGGTGGAGTACGCGCAGGGCAAGCCGCTGAACGAGATTCTCGGCATCAGCTACAAGAAAGACGGCAAGATCTTCCACAACCCGGATCGCCCGCAGGTGGAAGACCTGGACGCGATGCCTTGGGCAACGAAGATTTACAAGCGCGACCTGGACGTGACGCGCTACAACGTTCCCTTCCTGCTGCATCCTTTTATTGCGCTCTACTCCACGCGCGGCTGCCCGGCGCAGTGCACCTTCTGCCTGTGGCCGCAAACGCTCAGCGGGCACGCGTGGCGCAAGCGGTCGAGCGACGACGTGGCCGCCGAGATGAAGTGGGCCAAGCAGAATTTTCCGTTGGTGAAGGAATTCTTCTTTGACGACGACACCTTCAACATCCAGAAGCAGCGCACCATCGAGTTGTGCGAGAAGCTGAAGCCGCTGGGCCTGACCTGGAGCTGCACCTCGCGCGTGACCACGGACCGCGATACGCTGAAGGCGATGAAGGAAGCCGGTTGCCGGCTGCTCATCGTCGGCTTCGAGTCGGGCGATCCGCAAATCCTGAAGAACATCAAGAAGGGCGCGACGGTGGAACGCGCGCGGGCCTTCGCCAAAGACTGCCACGACCTGGGCCTGACCATCCACGGCGATTTCATCCTGGGCCTGCCGGGCGAGACCAAGGAATCCATCCGCAACACGATCAAATTTGCCAAGTCGCTCGACGTGGAGACCATCCAGGTGTCGATCGCGCACGCCTATCCCGGCACTGAGCTCTACGAGTACGCGGCGAAGAACGGATTCATCACCAACAAGTCGATGCAGGACGAGGGCGGCCACCAGATGGCGCACATTGAGTATCCCGGCCTGCCCGCCGATTACGTGCTGGAGATGGTGCACCGCTTTTACGACGAGTACTACTTCCGTCCCAAGGCGGCGTTCCGCGTGGTGTGGAAGGCGATCGTGAACCGCGACGTGCCGCGGCTTTACGTTGAGGCCAAGTCGTACCTGAAGCTGCGCGCGCAGCGCAACCGCATGGTGAAAGAGGCGCGCAACCAACAGGCTTCGCCGTCGACGCCCGTGGGCGCCGGCGCGTAGGGCTGGAGTCCTCAACCGGCGGAAAGAAACCCCGCAGATTCTTCGCTTGGTCCGCCTGGGGCGGACGCAGAGTCAGGATGACGGGATCGTCCGGGCTGGGAAGTTTCGTGACAGGAAACCGCGGGAAATCCTCAATAGCCGAAACCTGCGCGGCGGCAACCGCATCGAATTGAACGATCGAATGTCTCACCACACGCTTTCGCCGCGGCAATACCTGATCCTGGGCCTGGTTTCGATCTGCGCTCCGCTGGGCGACAGTTGCCTTTCGCGCGGCATGACCGCGATGCCTTCGATCTCGCTCGCCCATCCCGGTGCGCTCATCGCCGCGGTGTTCACGCCCTGGATCGCGGGCGGAATCGCTCTGCTCATCGGCTTCTTCGCCAGTTATCTGACGGCGCTCTCGTGGGCCGACCTCACCTTCGTTCTTCCTGCCACCGCGCTCGGCAACGTTGTTGTGGCGCTGCTCTCAAGATTCTGGCTGCACGAGACCATTTCGCTGGAGCGCTGGGCCGGCATTGTGCTGATCACGCTCGGCGTCAGCTTCGTGGCCCAGGGGCCTTCTCTCACCCAGCGGCCCGCGAATCACCAGCCGGAGATGGAGGAAGCAAGCGAGGTGCAACCGCGATGACAGCCGCACTTCCAATCGCACCCGCCGCAGCCCCGAGCCCGTGGATCGCAGCCGCCATGATCGCCGCCGTGGTGCTCACATCCACGACCGGTGAAGTGCTCACCGCCGCGGCCATGAAATCGATCGGCGACCTGGACGTCATCCGCGCGCGCTCGGGGATTGGGGGTGCGATCCGCGCTGTGGTCACCTGCCCCTTGTTTTTTGTTGGGGTTTTCTTTCTCGCTTTGGCCTTTTTCGCGCTGCTGCTGGCGCTAAATCACCTGAACCTGAGCCTCGTTGCCCCGGCGAGCGCTTCCCTCACCCTGGTCACCAACGCGGTTGCCGGCAAGATTTTCCTCAAAGAGAATGTCGACCGGCGCAGATGGGCCGCCGCGGTGCTGGTGTGCATCGGCGTTTATCTGCTGGCGCACTAAAGACAGGCAACAGGCAACACCTCTTATCAAGAATCAGCGGGGCTGTCTGACGAGGTGAGCCGAATGCTGGTTGCGTTCATGAATAAGCTGCGAGAGCGGGCGAAGCAGGATCGCGGGCTTTCTGTTCCCTGTTCTCTGTTGCCTGCCGTTAGCGGTCAATGAACCCCGAGATGGACGCCGGGGCATGGACGGCGAAGTCGCTGGGGATGGGCGGCGGCAGGAAGACGGCGAGATGCTCTTTGGCTCCGTCGACGAGTTGGGTTTCGAGCCGTTCACGCGAGCCGTGACAGTGTTTGTAGAGCTCGAGTCCCAGGCTGGTGGGAGTGATATCGAAACTATCGCTTTCGCTATACGACGTGAAGTCGAAGAGCTTCTCAATCAATCCCAGATTGAATAAATAGGCGAGATCGGTGGCGTTGCGGGTACGGTCGTGCATTCCGGTGAGCTGAACAATCTCGTTGGACGTGAGAACGATGGAATTGGAGGCGGAATCCTGAGTTCCCGGCGCATGGCCCAGAAGGCGCTCGCATGCGTAAACCAGAATTTTGGCCTGAGTGGCCGTCATTTGCACCAGCAGGTCGACCAGGACCTGCGTGGCGTCGTCGGGCGCATCCATCGAACAGGACGAAATGAGCAGCCCCTGCCACAGTTGCAGGCTCAATTCATCCTGGGCCCAGGACCCGTGGCGCAGGATGTCTGCCACCACCTTGGGATGGGCATGCATGCGGTCGGCCTCGCGAATCAAACCAACGAAATTCTCGGCGGCCAGCATCATCTTGAAGAAGTTGGCGGTGCGGTGCGCGTCGAGTTGACCATCCAGGAGAACGATCGCCTCCTCGGCCTGAGCTCCGCAAAGGCGGCACAGGAAGAGAACGGTGCGCAGGGTGCGGAACATCTCCGCGCCTTGATCGGGATCGGTGACGTTCACAATGTTGTGCAGGAGCACTTGAAACAGTTTCCTGTCCATGCCCGGCGGGAGAACAAACACCAGCACGACGCCGTCGTCAGCGAGCCGCGTGACGCGCGCGTTCAGAGGAATCTGCATTTGCGAGCCGTTGTCGAGCACGCCGTCTTTACGCAGAAGAAAGGTGACCTCATCGCCGATGCCGGGGCGCTCCGGAGTGAGCAGATAGATGCTGGAGATGCTGATGTCTTTGATGCCGGCGGGGCCGGCGGCGGAGCCGGGTGCATAGATCGCGGTCAGTCCGACCGCGGGCCATCGTTCAGACCGCGCCCGGTACGGTTCGCCGAGTTTGCGCAACGCCCGTTTGAAATTGTCCAATCGCGACATAGCTCCAAGCCTCCTGGCCTGAATGCCGGCGCGCGATCAGTTGCGGGACCGAAGCCGCGACGGACACCGATCCGCACGATCGCGAATGGGCCGATGATAGGCAGGAATGCCGCACGGAACAATAGCACGGCTGTGTGCGGAGCTATTCCCCATCGGAGAGCCCGGCCAGGTTACCTGCAGGAGGTAAAAGGCAGGGAACAGGCAACAGAAAACTGAAAAAGACAGGCAACAGGGAACAGAGAACAGAAAGCCCCGAAATGCTATTGCCTGTTGCCCGCGCCTCATAAGTCCATGTGATAGCTTTGTGCCATGCGATTTGCCATCGCCCTTCTCCTGGCGGGTTCTCTGGCGCCGTGGCCTCATCTTCAAGCGCAAAGCTCCGAACCGCAACTGCACGAAAGAACCTTCCCGGATTACACGGGCAAACCCCTTGAGCCACGATGCACGGCTCTCACCGACATGGGTCTGCAGTTCGAGCCGCTTGTGAACGCATGCGAGTACGCGCTGGCGCCGGAGTACCTTCCCAATCTCGTGTGCAGCGAGACCATACAACGCAGCGCGCGCGGATCTGCCCTGGACACAATCGAAGCTGAGGTAAGACTTGTCGATGGCGTTGAAAGCTACACCAGCGCCTCAGCCAATGGCAAAACTTCGGCTTCGCCAGACTGGTCGGGCGGATGGCGCTCGAATGCCCTCTTTGGCGGAGTCCTGACTGCCGTCTTCTATCCAAAAACAAAAACCAAATTCACGTTGGCCAAGGACTCATCGACAAGCGGCGCGGGCTTCAGTCATTACAACTTTTCTTATATTGAAAATCTCGGTCCCGCATTCAATGTTGCGGGCGAAAACCCGCCCATGACGGGCTCAATCTGGGTGAATCGCAAAACCGGGCAACTGGCTCAACTGGAGACCATCGCTCACCCCGATCCTCGGGGGCGCCTGCAAGGCTATCACAGCGTGATCGACTATAACTTTGTACCCATCGCGCCGCTAGGGCTGGTTCTTGTCCCGGTGAAGGCGGATGTGCAGGCTTGCCTCGGGGCAACGTGCTATCGCAACGTCGCCACCTTCCATGACTGCCGGAAGTTTGGCACGGAGTCAAAGATCGTGCCGGGTGGGGTGCAATAGCCAGTGTGGTGTCTCTTAAATTCCTTGACAGAGCCCAAGTCTCAGAATGCAGGTCCTTCGACTTCGTTTGGCGCAACGCCAAACTACGCTCAGGATGACCAAGCTTTGCGTATAGCCAATTGCGAGACGGTGCCCTAGAGGAATCGCATCAGACCGCGCGGCCGCAAATCCGGATTCAGGATTTTGCGCGGCTCGCCCAGCGCCGCGCACAGCGCTTCGGCCGCCAGGTGTCCGCTGCGCGCCGCGCTCTCCATGGTGGAGGGCCAGCCGGTGGCGATCCAATCTCCGGCGAGGACGCAGTTTTGCCACAGCGAGGATTGGGCGTGGGGGCGGAATGCGTCGATGCCGGGCGGTACGGTGAATGTGGCGCGCATCTCCTTCACCAGCACCGCTTTTTCGAGACGCGCCTGCCCCACCGCCGGGAAAAACTCGGCCAGCTCTGCCAGCGCAAGTGCGATCGCGTCGTTGCGTTCGCGGGCGGCGAAGGCCTGCGAGGCGCTCACCACCAGTTCCAGGTAGCTTCCCTGGCTCTTGCGCCACGGCTGCAGGCGGCTCTTGTTGTACATCCAGTGAATCTCGCGGTCCAGCAGCACGGCGTGCTCCAGATCGGTGATTTCGCGGTCGAACCACAAGTGCACGCTGCAGATGGGCCCGTGCTGGTGCCGCTGAATCATCTGCGTCAGGGCTTCAGCGCCGTGCGCAGGCGGCATACGCGGCAACAGACTGGCCGTGGCCTCAAACGGCAACGCCAGCACCAGGTAATCGGCCATCAGCGCGCCTGCCCGCGTCCGCACCGTCCACTGCGAAATCTCTTCGTCCCACTCGGCTGCCTCCACTGCGGCATTGAAGACGACTTGGCCGCCATGATCGCGCAAATAGTTCTGTGCGCCGCCGTAGAGCTCGCTCAGCGGCACCGTGCTCATGCCCATGCTGCCCGCCTGCGCGGAATTCAAAAACAACTCGCGGATCACCTTGGCCGCATAACTGAGCGCAATCTCGTCTACATCCGCATTGAGGGCGCTGGCAATCACCAGCCGCCAGAAGCGGTCGATGGCGCCCTGCGTCTGGCCGTTGCGCCGCAGCCAGTCACCCAACCGCGACTGCGTCGAGCAGTCTTTTGGATTGACTTTGAGGATGGCGCGGAAGGCCCGCATCAGCGCTCTCTTGTCGTCGCGCGTGAGAGCGTTGGCCATGAGCAGGCTGGGCAAACCGTGCAGGGGCGGCGGCAGCCAGCGCGACGACGCCAGGCGGGTGCGCCTGCCGCCCGGCTCGATCATGGTCATGGCGCGCGTCCAGTGGATGCGATCGGCCACGCCGATGCGCCGGTAGAACCCGATGAGGTTGGTGCAGCAGCCAAAGAGCACGTGCTGGCAGTTATCAATGACCTCGCCGACGCCGGGATGTCGATAGGAGCTGGCGCGCCCGCCGAGGTAGCCTCTCCGTTCGACGAGAGTGACCTTAAGCCCGCTGTCTGCAAGAGCGCAGGCCGCGCTGATGCCGGCCACGCCGCCGCCCACCACGATCACGGATTTTTCCGGGTTTGGCGGCAAGTCGTTCCCCTCGTTTCATCGTGGCGCGAATCTTTTCTATCATCGCCGATCACGCCGAGTAAACGCAGGGGAGAGCGGTTCGATCAGGGTGGCGGGGAGTGCGGGCGTGGACGCCCGCGCGATAGGCGTTCTCCCACCCTTGCGGCAAGAAAAGCGCCGCAAGGATGGGGCAACGTCATTTGTGGGTGGTGGACGACCGCGCGATAGGCGGACTGGAGACCGGGGTTACCAAATCGCGAATATCTGCCTGGGTTGCGTTCTCCCACCCTTGCGGCAAGAAAAGCGCCGCAAGGATGGGGCAACGTCATTTGTGGGCGTGGACGCCCGCGCGATAGGCGTTCTCCCACCCTTGCGGCAAGAAAAGCGCCGCAAGGATGGGGCAACGTCATTTGTGGGCGCTGGACGACCGCGCGATAGCCGGACTGGAGACCGGGGTTACTAAATCGC
>JASHQH010000120.1 GCA_030037635.1 Acidobacteriaceae bacterium | reverse complement strand
TTCCGTTTTTGGGTGCCGCTGATTGATCGAGAACCGAGCCGGTAGGAATCGACCCGCACGAAAGGGCTGTTTCCTAGTCGGTGTCTTCCTGTTCTCTGTTCCCTGCCTTTTTCACTCCGCGCTGGTCACGGCTTCAGCTTCGCGCGGTGCGAAGAGATTCCCCAGGCGCTGAATCTGCGCGCCCACGCCGCGCAGTTTTTCTTCGATGTGTTCGTAGCCGCGGTCCATGTGGTAAACGCGGTCGATAATGGTTTCGCCGTCGGCCACCAGCGCAGCCAGAACCAGCGAGGCGGAGGCACGGAGATCAGAACACATGACGGCGGCGGCAGAAAGACTGGCCGGGCCGCGCACCGTGGCGGTGTTGCCTTCGATCTTGATGTTGGCGCCCATGCGCGCCAGTTCCTGCACGTGCATGAAGCGGTTTTCGAAGATATTTTCGCGCACTAGGCTCACGCCCTCAGCCTGCGTGGCCAGGGCCATATACTGCGCCTGCATGTCGGTGGGAAAGCCGGGATATTCCTCGGTAGAGATGTCGGCGGCTCCAAGACGTTGGGCGGCGCGCACGCGCACCGCGGCAGGACCGAGAACCTCGACGCGCACGCCCGCCTCGCGCAGTTTTTCAAGTAACGCTCCCAGGTGCGCGCTGTTGCAGTTGGAGACGATCAGGTCGCCGCCGGTAATGGCGCCCGCGATGAGCAGGGTACCGGCTTCGATGCGGTCGGGGTTGATGCGGTAGCGCGCGCCGTGCAGGCTGGAAACGCCTTCGACGCGAATGGTGGCCGTGCCCGCGCCCTCAATCTGCGCGCCCATTGCGGTCAACAGGCTGGCCAGGTCGGCCACTTCCGGCTCGCGCGCGCAATTCTCCAACAGCGTTTCGCCTTCGGCCAGCACCGCGGCCATCAGCAGGTCTTCAGTACCGGTGACGATGATGCGGTCGAAGACGAAGTGCGCGCCGCGCAGGCGATCGGCGCGAGCTTCAATGTAGCCGTGTTCCTGCGTAATGGTTGCGCCCATTTTTTCCAGGCCCTTGATGTGCAAATCAATGGGACGGGCTCCGATGGCGCAACCGCCGGGCATAGCCACGCGCGCCACGCCCGCGCGCGCCACCAGCGGCCCCAGAACCAGCGAAGTGGCACGCATGGTCTTGACGATCTCGTAGCGGGCCACGGGATCGGAGAGCGTGCGGCAACTGATGGTGGTGCGGTCCTCCGGCCCCGCGGACGAAAAACTGCCGGCGGGGTGGCGCAACTCGACCTCCGCGCCCATTGAGGTGAGCAGGCGCCGCTCGGTTTCAATGTCGCGCACGTGCGGAATGTTTTCGAGAGTGACTTCATCCTCAGTGAGGATGGCGGCGGCCATGCAGGGCAGAGCCGAGTTCTTGGCGCCCGAGACGCTTACCGTGCCCACCAGGGGATTGCCGCCGCGAATGACGAACTTGTCCATGAAAAGCAGCCTTCAGCTTTTAGCGATTAGCTATGGGATCTTAGCCGTTGGTTCTTCGCTTCTTAGTGTAAATGGGGATGGAGAAAGCGCAGGGACGGGTGCGGAGGAGCTGCAGGCAATTTGGTGAACGACGAAATACACGACAAGTGCCTTGAAGGGGCACGGCTTTGAGGGCGGAAATGCAGGTCCTTCGGCTTCGTTTGGCGCATTGCGCCAAACTCCCGCTCAGGATGACCGTGATTATTAAGCTGCCCATTCTTGATCAGGGGGTCAGGTGGTGTCTGAATGAACCGGATTTCCGCGGTCCGGCCGCGCAAAACGTCCCTCAGCAGCTAAAGCCGCGTTGCGATCTGCGGCTTGAACGGCCCGAGTGAAGTCGGGCCCTTTCAAAACTGTCCCGACGAGGATTCATCAGACACTGCCTAGTTCTCGGTGGGGCTCGGAGGCATGGCCGCGCTCGCGGGCGGAGTTGGACTGGCCTGCGCCGTTGCCGGAACCAGATTGAGCGGCTCGTCGAGCGTAAACAGAAGGACTGAGCCGTTTTCGAGCGTGGCCTGGGGATGGCTGGTGAGCAGATGAACCGTGACGGCGCCGGCGCCGATGATGGTTCCGGCCAGCGCGCCCGGAGGGCCGCCGAGAATGGCTCCCGTAATCAGCCCCGCACCCACCCCGCCGCCCATTTCAATGCCGTCCTTCTCAAGGCGCGAGCCGGGCGTGACGGCGCCTTCGCTGCCCACGCGGTCCCTGGAACCGGGCGCGCCAGTGAGCTCGGCGTAAAGATGGAAGCGCGAGCCGTCGGGCAGGATGACCGTGTCAGGACGCAGGTGCATGGAGCCGTGGCCGCCGGCGTGACCGGTGGAGACGCTGGCAACAACGCCATCAATATACGAGCCTGCGGGAATAAGGACCTGGCCGTTCTGGAGAACGTCGGAGGCGACCATGCTGTGGAACGGGTCGCCGGGCCGGCTGTAAGCGGTGGAAAGACGGCTGAGCAGGCGCACGCGGATGGTGGCTCCGCCGGCCAGCAGATCCGGCGGCTGCGCCTCAGGATGCACGATGTCGCCGTCGGGATCGTTCATGTAGGAGCGCTGATTCAAACCCGGTTGGCCGGAGGCGTCAGGCGCAACCAGCACAATGCCATCGTCGGTACCGTCGCCGGGCTGTGGCGCATAGCTGCCCTGGACGTAAGGGGAGGGCTGGGGACTCGGCTGGGCGGGAGGCTGCGGCTGCGCATACTGCTGCGGCTGCGCCGGTGGCGCGGCTGCCGGCACACCGGGCATGGGCTTGGCTGGAGGCGGCTGCGGCGCGTCGGGGATCGTGATGGTGTCGTCTGGGGGAGGGTTGGATGTTCCCTGGTACGGGTTCTGGCTTGCTTGCTGCGCTCCCAATAACGCTGCCGTTGCGGCCAGCAAGGCGCACACGAAAATGGTCCGCTTCATCGCGATCTCCTTTTTCCGCAGAGCGGGGGGCCCCCTAGACGTTCTTAACCCTGTTCCGGCTGGAAAGTTCCGCACATCCTCGCGCTCCAGCCATGCCGGTACGTAAACCCCTCCAAGGTAAGAGTAGCGCGGCTTCGTCCATCCCGAATTCGTCCATCGCTCCCGTGTTCCTGGACGGCTAAGAATCAACAAGGTTAATGGGCGAGCGGGCGTGAAGGAGTGAAGGGAGCGAACAAGTGAAGAAGAAGAAGGGGCCGGCACGGGCGTCGAACACAAAATGCCACGTGGGGACGGAGGTTCGCTCATGGAGCCGGGAAGATCACCGGCAGAACGGCGTCTGTGGTGAAAACGCAGCGATCGTTGTGGCCGCACTCGGAAACGATGAGGACTTTGGCCTGGCCGCCGAGGCGCTGGTTGATGTAGTGAACGAAAGCCTCGCCGCGCGCGCGGCGCGTTGGACCCTGGGCCATGGCGGATGGGGAGCTGTCAAAGCCGCCGAGCGGAAGCGTATCAACCTGGCTGAGCAGATACGTGGTGGGCCGCGACGCGAGCTGCTTGCGCAGCTGATCGTCAGAGATGCCAACCGTATAGCCGCTGTTGCGCTTTTCGAGCCCATAGGGCCATCGATCGTAGTTCGGATCTTTGGCCGAATCGAACGGTCCGTAGGTGAAATTGGTATGCGGCGTTTCTTCCTTCCATCCGAGAGCGGCGTTTTCAGGCGCAGCGTCGCCCTGTGGCAGGGGACGCGTCGCGTCGGGCCACGCGTAGCTGGATGGATTGGCAACGACGTACGATACCGGCACGCCCAGCGTGTCTCCCACGCGGTTCGCCATCTGATAGCGGGCAACGAACTGGCCACCCGCAGAGTGACCGGCGATGACAATGGCTTCGAGGTTTGGGAAATTCTTCCTGTCGGCGAGGCGGCGGAGAATCTCGTCGATGAAATCGAATGAGGTGAGGGACTGGTCGGTGAGCGAAACTCCGCCGGAGCGCCAGCTACGGCAGCTCCAGTTGACCTGGTCGCGTTCGAGCTTGTCCTTGCACTCCTTGTCGCTGGAGAAGAAGCCGGGCGCAATGACGATGGTGTCATCCAGAGCGCCGGCCATGAATGCCGCGGTGGTGGCGGTTTTAAAGTAGTGATCGGGATTGCGCAGCGCCCCGTGGATCATGATGAGCGCGCGGCGAATGGTGGGATTGGGAACGGTGAGCGAGTACGTGCTGTAAACGAAGCCGCGCGCGGGCCCGCCGTGGAATAACACCCACCCGGAGCATTCCGGCGCGGTGCTGATGCAAGGGGCTGTTTGCTGATGGACCTGAGAGAACGCAGGCAGAGAGACTGCGAGCGCGGTGGATAGAGACAAGACGAAGGCGCGAAAGTCGATCAAGAGCAAGGCTCCTTGGTTGCCGGCTGATATGCGTCTACTGCGCAAAGTTCACGAAGAGCGCCACCCAGTCCTCGTTCCCGATCACGCGGAAGGTGTGCCCCTTGCCGGTCAGGTCTTCGGCGATGTAAATCTGTCCAGGCACGATTCTGGCCTTTTCCCCGCCAGTGGTCGTGACCTCGGCTTCTCCGCTGATGACAACGATGTACCGTCTCCGGTCGGCGTTGTGCCATGTCTCGAACATCCCCGGCGCAGCGCGAACCAGGTAGGCATCGCTCATCTTCAGCGCCGCAGATTCTTCCACCGGCTGTGCCGGCACGCCTTGCAGCGCAATCGGCGCCTGATCGATATGGCTCTGACCGTCCGCTCCGGTATATAAGCGCGTGGCCATCACCGCATGGCTCTGAGAAGCAGGCGCAGATGCACTGCTTTGGCCGTGCGCCGCGATCCACGAGGCCGCACAAAGAAAAGCGGCAGCCATCGCGGCTCCCAAGGATATCCGTTGCATCGTGCCTCCGTAAGAACACCTAAACGTATCATGCGCGCCTCAGCGGCTGTCTTTACTTTCAGCCGGCCCGGCAAGCGAAACGGGTCCGACCGTCAGGGCGCGGTGGCAATGCCTCGTTTCGTCACCAGGTAAACCGCAAAGCTGCCCAGCCAGTGCCCGCCCTCGTAATGCGCGCCCGTCACCGCAGCCAAGCCGGCCTTTCTGTGTGCCGCGGCAGCCGCCGCGATCGACGGCAGCCTTTTGTCGCCTTTGGGCAGGCCGGCAGCGATTCCCTCCAGCATCCACGCGCGGCTGAGATTGAGCCCGTCTAAATGCGCCAGCTTGGGATCGCTGGGATCAGGCGACACCACGGGCCGCAACCATCTGCCGTCGCCCGAGGTGGGAATCTGGGGCAGGAAGGTTCCCAGCCAGCCCGCAAACTCCACGCTGGGCAGCACGCGCCGCATCAGGTCCGCTTCGCCCAGGCAGGGCGAAAGGAAGTCCTCGCCGGAAGGCTCGTAATTGAGCGGGCAGTTTTTGTCGCCCAGATAGAACTGCCTGGCTTTGGAGACGATCAAGCCGGCAAACTGCCGGTTGCCGCTGCCGTGCGCATAGTCGAGCATCAGGCCCAGCGCGAAAGCGGTCTGGTCGTGCTCGCCGATGCGCACCGGATTGGAGAGCTTGGGCAGCCAGTCGCCGAGCCGCTCCAGCGCGGCCTCCTCAAGCGGACGCAGGTTGGCGGCCATCTCTTTGGCTTGCGGGTCGTCCCATTCTCCAAGCTCTGCCGCGAGTTGCAAAAGCCACGCCAGCCCGTAGGGGCGCTCGAAACTGGCGCGTCCCTCGCCGCGCAGGTATGCGGCCTCGCGCGCAATGTTTTTGGCGGTCAGGCTTTGCCGCAGGGCCTCGCGAGCCGGCGCGACAAACGGCGCATCCGGGAAGGTCCTGATGAGCCGCACCAGCAGCCAGTGCCCGTGCACTGAAGAATGCCAGTCGTAGCAGCCATAGAAGGCCGGCGTCAGCTCGCGCGGCGGCGCCACGTCGGCGTCGCTGTTCAGTGTGTGGCTGATGTGGTTTGGATACTCCTTGTGCACGCAGGCCAAAGCAAGGTTCGCAAACCGCTGGGCGGCCTGGATGTCGAACTCACTTGTGCTTTGGGCGGCGGAATGCATGGCGAACAGGGCAACGAGGGCACAGACAACAATTCTCATTGACTGTACTTTACGGCAAAACCAGAGTTGGTGTGCCCTGTTGAGTTTCGTCGAAGGTCGCTGCTCTCCCTGTTTGCCGCAGCGACTTTACGGTTTCGGCTTCCGGCTACAGCAGCTCTGGTTTTGCGATAGAGCATTTCGGAGCCGGCCTCGCCAATGGCCGCCGGGGCTACGGTGTTGCACCTTGAGCCGCGGAAGGAATGATGTCTTGAGTTCTGCCCAGGGCGCGGAGCCGGAGGCGGTCCATCAGGAGGTAAATCACGGGCGTGGTATAGAGTGTGAGCAATTGGCTAAGCACCAGGCCGCCTACGATGGTGATTCCCAAGGGCTTTCGCAGCTCCGAACCGGTACCGGTTCCGAAGGCCAGCGGCAGCGCCCCGCAAATCGCCGACATGGTGGTCATCATGATGGGGCGGAAGCGCAACAGGCAGGCATTGAAAATGGCTTCGCGCGTCGATTTGCCCTCCACGCGTTCGGCCTGCAGCGCAAAATCGATCATCATGATGGCGTTCTTTTTCACGATGCCAATCAGGAGAATAATTCCGATGATGGAAATCACGTTCAGATCGGAGTGAAACAGCATGAGCGCCAGCATGGCGCCCACGCTGGCCGACGGCAGAGTGGAGATGATGGTGAGCGGGTGCACCAGGCTCTCATAAAGAATACCGAGAACAATGAACACCGAAATAAGCGCGGTGAGCACCAGAATCGGCTCAGTCGACAGCGACTCCTGGTAAGCCTGAGCGGTGCCGGCAAAGAATCCGTGAATGGTGGCGGGCATGCCCAGGCGCTGCTCCATCTGCCCTACTTCTCTGGTTGCGTCGCTCAGCGAGGCGCCGTTTTTCATGTTGAACGAAACTGTGACCGAAGGGAACAATCCGGTGTGGTTGACCTGCAGCGGCGTGGTGTTGGTGCTCGCCTTGACTGAAGAGAGCAGGGGTGACACCTGATTGATGCCCGCGGTGGTGCTGGACGAGGATGTACTCGAACTGGGCGCAAAGTAGATGTTATTCAGCTCGGATGGATTCTGCCAGTACGGCGGGGCCACTTCCATCACCACGTAATACTGGTTGAGCTCGGTGTAGATGACCGAAACTTCCGATTGCCCAAAGGCGCTGTACAGCGAGTTGTCGAGCGATTGCGACGTCTGGCCCAGACGTGCCGCAGTCACACGGTCATAGGTGAGATATTCTTCAAGGCCGCTATTCTGCTGGTCGGTGTTTACGTCCGACAAACTGGGGAGTTTCTCCATGTTTTCAAGGACGATCGGTCCCCAGTGCGCCAGGTCGTTTATGTTATCCGACTGGACGGTGTATTGATAAAGCGCGGCGCTTTGCCGGCCGCCGATGCGGAGATCCTGGCCGGGCTGAAGAAAAGCCGATGCGATCGGGAGACGGTTCATTTTGGGGCGCAGGCGGTTGATCACATCCATCACCGCGGTTTGCCGCACATCGCAATTCGGGCCTTCTTTGCAGCTGTTGCCCAATGGCTTGAGGGCCACGTAAATGAAGCCCCCGTTCGTGGGGCCGTTGCCGCCGGTATAGGCGTTGGCGTGCGCCACAGCCGGGTCGGATTTAATGACCTTCATCAACTGCTGCACTGAAAAGTTCATGAAGGGGAAGGACGCATCCTGGGGGCCCTGCACCTGCCCCATCATCGTTCCCGTGTCCTGCACCGGGAAAAAGCCCTTGGGAATTCTTACGATGACCAGAAAATTGAGCGCGATGGTGAGGACCAGCACGATCAATGTCAGGCCCGGGTTTTCGAGCACCCACTCCAGCGATTGCCGGTAGAGCCAGACCATGCCATTGAAGGCGCTTTCGCTGGCACGATAAAACCGATTGTGCTTCTGGCCCTCTTTCTGCGCCTTAAGGACGTGCGCGCACATGCAGGGCGTGGTGGTGAGCGAAATGATCATCGAGATGACGATGGCCGTCGAGAGCGTAACCGCAAATTCGCGAAACAGGCGCCCCACGATGCCGCCCATCATCAGGATGGGAATAAATACGGCGATGAGCGACATGCTGATGGAAAAGACGGTGAATCCGATTTCTTGCGCGCCTTTCCGTGCGGCAGCTATCGGCTCCATGCCGCCTTCCAGATGACGGGTGATGTTCTCCATCACCACAATGGCGTCGTCGACCACAAATCCCGTGGCAATGGTGAGCGCCATCAGCGACAGGTTGTCGATCGAGTAGCCAAATAAATACATGGCCGCAAAAGTGCCGATGAGGGAAACGGGGACGGCGACACTGGGGATGAGCGTGGAGCGCGGACTGCGCAGGAAGAGAAAGACGACGAGCACCACCAGGCAGACCGAACCGACAAGCGTCCGCTCCACCGTGGCCACCGAGGCACGGATGGTCACTGTGCGGTCGAGCACGATGGTGGTATTGATACCCTGGGGCATCACGGCCTTGAGAAAGGGCAGCTGCGCTTTGATGCGATCGACGGTTTGAATGATATTGGCGCCGGGTTGGCGGAAGATGATGATGAAGACGGCGCGCTGGCCATCCATATAGCCGGCGGTGCGGATATTTTGCGTCGAATCCACAACGTCGGCAACGTCGGAAAGCCGCACCGCCTGGCCATTTTGATATCCGATGATGAGAGGCCGGTAATCGGCGGCCTTGGAGATCTGGTCGTTGGTGATAATGTCTTCGCTGACGCCGTCGTCGGAGAGCTGGCCGCGCGGCGCATCGGAGTTTTGCAGGCTAAGCACCGACTGGATATTGCCGAGAGTGAGACCGAAGCTCTCCAGCTTGGTGGGATTCACCTCGACCCGGACCGATGGAGTTGCCCCGCCGCCGACATTGATCTGTCCAACGCCGTTAATCTGCGAAAGCTTCTGTTCCAGGATGGTCGACGCCAGGTCGTAGAGCTTGGTCACGTCGTACTTGTTGGAGGTGAGGCCGATGAGCATGATCGGCGAATCGGCGGGATTCACCTTGCGGTAACTGGGGTTTTGCGGAAGGTTGGCGGGCAGATAGGTTCGCGCGGCGTTGATGGCTGCCTGCACGTCCCGCGCCGCACCGTCGATGTTGCGGCTGAGGTCGAATTGCAGGGTCACCGAGGTCGACCCCAGCGAACTGTTTGAGGTCATTTCGGTGATGCCGGCGATGTGGGCAAACTGGCGCTCCAGCGGCGTGGCCACCGAGGCCGCCATAATCTGCGCGCTGGCTCCCGGCAGGCTGGCGTTCACGCTGATGGTGGGAAAGTCCACCTGCGGCAGGGGCGCGACCGGCAACACCGCAAACGCCACGGCGCCGGCGATGGCCACCGCTATGGTCAGCAGCGTGGTGCCCACGGGCCGCTGGATGAATGGGGCCGACAGGTTCATGCTGTCTCCGGTACGGGCCGAGTCCCGCCCACTCGACTTTCAGGTCAGAACGCAACTCCGATCTGCTGGTTGGAACGCAACTGCCAATGCCCTTCTCTTCGCGCCGAGAGGGTATCTTGCGTCTGGATTTGTCAGTCGTGCTGGAGTGAATCCGAGGACAGCGACGTGACCGGCCCTCGAAATTCTGAGGCCGGAAAACAGTGGTCGATCAAGATTCGCCCGAGATCCGATATCTATATTCGGGTTGACACAGGTAATTAGACGGGAACCAAGCGCAACAGGTTGCGGGGGATGGCCTTTTCATGCCTCTCGGGGTTGCGGAGCCATGCTGAACCGGAGCCCGCCGGCTTCGGCCCCGTCCAAGAGCTGGGAAACTCCTCGTTCCCAATCGCAATTGAGTTTGCCGCAACGGCAGCTTATGCTCCGTACATAGGCCCTGAGCCTCAAGACCCCCCTCCATGAGCTTTTTTTGAAGATTCTGATGCTTGCAGTTTTATTCCGGGCCGGTTTGCATGGAACCGAGCCCGGCGAGAGCCGCCGCGGACTCGCTGAAAGACCCTGAGGAGCAGCATGCCTGTTGTTGACGGCAAGAGACGGTTCGGACCCTTCGAGCTGGATGCGCGCACCGGGGAATTGCGCACCGACGGTACGCGCGTCAAGCTGCAGGGCCAACCGATCAGCGTGCTCGAAATCCTGCTGGAAACTCCCGGCGAGCTGGTGACGCGCGAGCAAATCCGCGAGCGGCTCTGGTCGTCAAACACCTTCGTTGACTTCGATCAGAATCTGAACTCGGCCATCAGGAAGCTTCGTCATGCGCTGGGCGACGAGGCGGAAACGCCCCGCTACATTGAAACCATTCCGCGCTATGGCTACCGGTTTATCGGACAGGTGGAGAAGGATGCGGCGCCGGAAGCGGCCGAAGAGATGCTTGCCGGGACGACCACCGTTGCCAATGGGCGCATCGCAGCGGGCACACGCGCTTCGCGCCTGCGCGGCATTCTGCCCTGGGCGCTGGGCGGGGTTGCGGTTTTGCTTGGCGCCGTCGCAACCTGGCTGCTGAAGCCCCAGCCACAACAGAATGCCGTTACTTTCCTTGTCGCACCGCCTGAAAACGCGGAGCTCTATGACGGCGGCGAGATAAGTCTCTCGCCTGATGGCCGCACTCTGGCATTCGTCGCCCGATCCGGACCGGACAAACCGCGCTTTCTGTGGGTGCGCCCGCTCGATCGCCTCACCGCCCAGCCGATTCCGGGAACGGAGGACGCCTCCCTGCCCTTCTGGGCGCCGGACAACCAGTACATCGGGTTTTCCGCAGAGGGCACACTGAAGAAGGTTGCGGTGGGAGGCGGAATGCCGCAGATGATTTGTCGCCTGACCGGACCTGGTGCAACCGCAACCTGGAGCCGCGACGGCGTCATTCTCTTCTCAAGCCTCCAGGGCAGCCTTTACCGCGTGCCCGACACGGGCGGGACTCCCGCCCTCCTTCGTGCCCCCGATCCCGCACGCCACGAGGGCCCCTATGGGTTTCCGCAGTTTCTTCCCGACGGCCGCCATTTCCTGTTGTATGCCGCAACGGCGGACACAGAAAGCGAACGCTTCATCGCAGTAGGCTCGCTGGACTCAAAAAGCGTGAAGAACCTGGCCCGCGCAACCTCCTACGCTTTATACGCTCCGCCCGGTCTCCTGTTGTATTTCGATCAAAACGCGTTGATGGCCCGGCCCTTCGATTGGAAGGCGCTGCGCTTCACCGGCGCCTCCGTGCCCGTGGCCGAAAACGTGGGCACCGGCACGGGTTTCGGATGGTTCTCGGTCTCCGCGACGGGGGTTCTGGCCTACGCGCCCTGGTTAAGCGAGGCCAACAACCAAATGGCCTGGTTTAGTCGCACGGGACAGAAGCTTGGCACTTTGGGCCCACCTGGCCGTTACATTGATCCGGCGCTCTCGCCCGATGGGACCAGAGTTGCAGTGGGCGCGGCGATAAGCGGCAACCGCGACATCTGGGTCTTTGACACCAGGCGCGGAACGGCTTCGCGCCTCACCTTCGGCACCTCCAACAGCGGCAATGCTGCCTGGACGGCGGATGGGAACCGGATTCTGTTCTCGTCGAATCGCAATGGGCAGGTGGACATCTACCAGAAAGACGCCGACGGCCTGGGCAGCACGCAGCCGGTTTATGAGTCGAAAGATCAGGCTAAGGCCCTTGACGATTTGTCGGCGGATGGGCGCTACGCCATTTTCGACAACATGGGCAGCTCCGATTCCAAACAGCTGTGGGTCTTGCCGCTGTTTGGCGAACGCAAGCCCTATGTCTTCGTGCAAGGCGTCTTCGGCGCTCTCAGCGCGCGCTTCTCGCCGAACGGCCGTTACGTGGCCTACGCGTCAAACGAGACGGGAAAACTGGAAGTCTATGTCCAGACCTTTCCCCAGCCGACCGGCAAGTGGGAGATCTCGACCTCGGGCGGGGCGGAGCCGATGTGGCGCCGCGACGGCAAGGAGCTGTTTTATCTCACGCTCGACCAGAAACTGATGGCCGTGGATGTGAATACCGCGGCGCCGGGCTTCCAGGCCGGCATTCCGAAGGAGCTTTTTCAGGCGCAGCTGATGCCGATCGCTTATTGGAGAAACTTCTATGTTGCTTCGCCCGACGGCCAGCGGTTTTTGATGGTTGTGCCCGCCAACGACACCAGGCCCGCGCCCATTACGGTAGTGGTGAATTGGCCGGCGCTGCTCAAGAAATAGAGCACTCTTCGGCGCGCTTGTTGCCCCACCCTTTCTGCGTCTTTTTCGGGGAAAGGGTGGGATCGCACGGCGCCGACAGGCAGGCCCGGAATAGCCCGGGCCCGCGCCGGGTTAGAGTTGCCGGCTTATTCCGCCGCGCGCAAAACCGTATCGGCGCTCGCGATTTGCCTGGCGACTTCGCGCTCGGTGCTGGAAACCGTCAATTCGTAGCCCTGGCTGCCGCCGCCGAACCACACCTGCGACAGAAAGTACTGCTGTCCGTAGCGGTGCAGGACCAGCCCCGCATCCTGAGGCGCGGCAGACGACCGGTTGACGCGGTGGGAACCGAACGTGGCCGACGCGTTGTGATCGACGCCGAGAATCTGCACTGCCCCCGCGCTGACAATGCGCACCGCGTACTCGCCGGCGGGAAGCGCGCGCCCATCCACATGGAATGGGAACGGAACCTGGATGCTGTACTGGTTCTGCTGGGCAACGGCCGGCGCAGCCAGCACCAGCGCAACGACGAATGGGAACAACCCTGCAACCAACATGGACTTCCTCATGGCGAACCTCCTGGGAGCAGCGCTCCGTTGAATTTTGTGTCTCGACTTTGCCCCGGGTCCGCGCTGGAGACAATGGATGAGCGCTGGTTTCCGGCTGCATTGCGCCTTGCTTCCGGATAGACAGGGTATGACTTCCAGATGACCCGTGCCTGCAGGGGCGCCGGCCCCTCCCCTGTGACTGCTGCCACCGGCAGCGGCGCGGCCGGTTTGCTAAAATCCCAACGGAAAGAAGCATTCATTTTTCAATCGCAGGATGGCTCGCGGACGGAGTGGCAATTGTGGACGCGCAGGAGCTTTTAGGCACCATTCAAAGCGCTGCGGGAGAAGCACTTGCCGTGGATCGCCGTCCCCAACTGAATGACCGGCTGCTGCACCACATTGTGAGGAGCGATATGACTGAGATTGTTGCCGTGCGCGCGCGCGAGGTTCTTGATTCTCGTGGCAATCCGACCGTTGAGGCGGACGTGATTCTGGAAAGCGGCGCCATGGGACGCGCCATTGTGCCTTCGGGCGCTTCAACGGGCGAGCATGAGGCCGTGGAGCTGCGCGACGGCGACAAGAGCCATTACCAGGGCAAGGGCGTGCTACAGGCGGTGGCCAATGTTGAAACCGTGATTGCACCGGAGCTGGAGGGCATGGACGCGGCCAACCAGCGGCTGATCGATCAGAGCATGATCAACCTGGACGGAACGCCCAACAAGAGCAAGCTGGGCGCGAATGCAATTCTCGCGGTTTCAATGGCTTGCACCCGCGCTGTTGCACAAACGCTTGAGGTTCCGCTCTACCGCTACCTGGGTGGCGTGAATGCCAGCACCTTGCCCACACCCATGCTGAACGTGTTGAACGGCGGCGCGCATGCCGACTCCAACGTGGACTTTCAGGAGTTCATGATCATGCCCGTGGGAGCGGAGCGCTTCAGCGAGGCGCTGCGCTGGGCGGCAGAAACCTTTCACGCGCTGAAAGGCGTGCTCAAGAAAAAGGGCTACAACACGGCAGTGGGCGACGAGGGCGGATTCGCGCCTTCGCTCAAGTCGAACAGCGAACCCATCGAGCTGATTCTCGAAGCCATCGAGCAGGCGGGTTACAAACCCGGCGAGCAGATCGCCATCGCGCTCGATCCGGCGTCGAGCGAGTTTTACGATAAAGAAAAGAACCGCTACGTCTTCAAGAAGAGCGACAAGCGCGAGCTGACCAGTGCCGAGATGGTGAGCTTCTACGACAACTGGACGCGGCAGTATCCCATTGTGTCGCTCGAAGACGGCCTGGCCGAGGACGACTGGGAGGGCTGGCGTCTGCTGACCGACAAGCTGGGCGGGCGCATCCAACTGGTGGGCGACGACATCTTTGTGACCAACGTGAAGCGCCTGCAGCGCGGCATCGACGAGGGCGTGGCCAACTCGATTTTGATCAAGGTGAACCAGATCGGCACGGTGACGGAAACCTTTGAAGCCATCGAGCTGGGCCGCCGCTACGGTTACACCTCGGTGATCTCGCACCGCTCCGGCGAAACCGAAGATACGTTCATCGCGGATTTGGCCGTGGCCTCGGGTGTAGGCCAGATCAAGACCGGCTCAGTGAGCCGCACCGACCGCATCTCCAAGTACAACCAGCTGCTGCGCATTGAAGAGGAGCTGGGATCGGGCGCGGTGTACCTGGGGCTGGAGAGCCTGAACTACGGGGAGTGAGGCTGGCTTCACAATTGAGCTCAAGACAGGCGAACAATTCCGGGAAAATCGTCAAAGCCTTTATCAAAGCTCAAAATTCTCCTGATACCGTGGATTTGCATCATTGCGATGTGTATCGCATCTCGTGCCGACAACCCCTTCCGGCCCAACAGGATTTCCTTGGCTCGTTCAACTGCCGCTCGGTCCACCGAGAATATTTCATCGACGACTCCCTGCAAAGCATCAAACGCCGGCTGAATAGCATCCGGCCGGCCGATGGAAACGTAGCGGTGGAGGATTTCTTGCAGCACTTCGGCGTCGGCTACCAGCCGCTCCTGGCCGCTTACCAATTCCTCCAGCCAACGCTTGGCGTCGCTCTTGTGGGGATGGGAAGCGCCCACCAGATACATCGGAATATTAGAGTCGACAAAGATCACGATTGGACGCCCGATCGGTAGCCCTGCTCGATCTCTTCGAGCATACGGTCTATGTCAGCGGTGGGAAAGTCCATGCGTGTCGCCGCTCGAATGACTTCGAGCTTGGATTGAACCTCGCGGCTCGGCTCGATTCTACGAGCCTGCACCAGGGCCTGCCGCACCCATTCAGCGATGGACATACGGCGAAGGCGTGCCGCGCGCTGGATATCACGATATTCAGGATCTTGCACGATGACTTGCAGTCGTTTAGCCATATGATGAGTCTATATGACTCATCATAATGAGTCAAGTACTGACCGAAGCGGGTGCATCGTCGCCCATGGCAACCTTTGAAAAATCGGTAGTGACTCGAGTCACACCGAACAATCTTCCTCCAAGCGGTTCGGGCTACACTAAGGGAAATGCGCCTCCTCCCCGCTTCCCTGCTCCTGCTTTCACTTTCCACCGTCGCTGCGCAGACTCCCCTGCAAGGGGCAGAGACTGCACCGCAAATGACGTTGCACGACTTGCAGGAAGCCGAGGCGCTGGGCTCCGATCTCTACATCCACTCCGGCGCCACGGGATTGGTGCTGGTGGTGGTGCGCGGAGACCACGTGTTCATCCACGGATACGGCGAGACGGCGCCGGGTTCCGGGGCCGCTCCCAATGAAGACTCAGTGATCCGGCTTTGCTCGCTCACAAAAATCTTCACCAGCGACGTGCTGGCGAAGCTCGCGGCCGATCACACGGTGAACCTGGACGATCCGCTCCAGAAATATGCGCCCGAGGGCGCGGTGGTTCCGGAAAAGGACGCGCCCATCACGCTGCTGGAGCTGGCTACGCACACCGCGGGCCTCGATCGCGAGATTGGAACGCCCCCGCGCCGCACGCCGCACTTCACCTATCCCGACTTTGCGGAACGTTGGCAGTGGCTGCCCACCGAGCAGCTGAAATTCACGCCGGGGACGCAGGCGTTCTACTCGAACATCGGGTACGACCTGCTGAGCGACGCACTGGCCGGGGCCGCGCACACAGCGTATGCCACGCTTCTGTGGTCGCTGACGCTCAAGCCGCTCCAGATGTGGGAGACGACCTACTATCCCAGCGCCAGCCAGTGCGCGCGGCTGATGCAGAGCGCGCGCCACGAGGGCCCCTGCACGGTGACCGAGAATACCGAAGGCAGCAGCGGTCTTTACTCCACTCCCGCTGACATGGCCAAGTGGCTGCGTTACCTGGCGGGCACGGGCACCGGTGCATTGCCTGCCCAGGCTGACGCGGCCCACGCCGTTTATCTTCTGCCGTCGAATCTCAAGGTGATCTCCGGCCTGAGTCACGCCGGCAGGCCCGCCGGCATCGGGCTGGGGTGGATGCATCTGGGGGCGAATGACGATCTCTCGCACATCATTGAGAAGACCGGAGGCGGAGCCGGATTCACCACCTATATCGCCATTCATCCGGCCAGCCACACCGCGTTGTTTGTGGCGGCCACCGACGGCCCTCCGCGGGCGGGGACTCCAGGATTCGGGCTCTTCCACGCGTCGACCAATGGATTGCTGGCGCTGGCCGGCCTGCCGCCGCGGGCCGCGGGGCCTGCCATGCGGGGAATTCGGTCGAGGCGCCTCGCTCGCGCGGCTCCGCCTGCATCCCGGCAAGTGAGAGCCCGGTCCACGCGAACCAGGAGCGCGTCGAAAGGCGCCGCCAATGCGGCGGCGGTGCTCACGCCATA
>JASHQH010000119.1 GCA_030037635.1 Acidobacteriaceae bacterium | reverse complement strand
GCCATGGCCTTGCCGTAGGCATCTTCGGCGAGCGCGAATTTGCCTTCGAGCTGATAGGCGGTGGCGAGATGAAAGAGATCGAGGCCGATCTTGGGATGCTGCTGGCCGAGAACCTTGGCGTCGAGCAGGAGCGCCTGGCCAAAGGCCTGTTCCGCGTCAGCGAATTTGTGCATGTTGTCGTAGAGCGAGCCGAGCCCGCCGAGGTCGGTGCTTAATTCGTCCGGCTTGCCCAATCTCTGATCGATGGCAATGGCCTTTTTGTAGAGCGGCTCGGCTTCGGCCCAGCGGCTCTCATCCACGAAAATGAGGGCGAGATTGCCGGCGTCGGTGGCGACGTTGATGTCGTTCGGGCCCAGCAGCTTTTCATGGATGGCGAGCGCCTGCTGGGTCACCTTTTCCGCGGCGGGATAATTCGCCACTTCCTGATAAAGGACGCCGAGATTGTCGTCGACGGTGGCGACGTCTTTGCCTTCCGGGCCTTCCGATTTTGTAAAGATGGCCAGCGCCCGCTTGAGGTTCGTCTCCGCGTCGCTGAATTTCTCGAGTTCGGTATCGAGAACACCCAGCACATTCAACGAGAGCGCGACGTGGGAATCTTCGGGGCCCCAGGTGGTCTCGGCGACACGCTCGGCTTGCTGCTCCACCGGCAACGCGCCCGCGGAGTTGCCCTGGTTCTTGAGTTGCACGGCCTGCTCGCTGAGCTGGTACCAGCGGTCAAACTGCGCGCGGACCGGGAGCGCGATGGCGGCGAGCAGACAGCAGGCAGCGAGGTAAAGCGGTTGGCTGCGCCGCGCGCCCGGGAATCGCTGCAATTCGAAACAGGGAACAGACACGGCGATTCGACCCCCACCCCGGCCCGGTTCCGTTGCACGCTAAGGCCGGGGAATCCGCATGCGCGCTGTGACTTGTACCATCGCCAAGGCAGGCGGCATTGTCAAGAACAAACCGGCGGCGAGCGGCTCGCGAGGACTTGATGGGGCGATGGGTGCGACCGCGCAGCAGACGGCTGCGCTCCCAGCCTTGGTTTCGCTCGCGTCACGTGCCGAACTCGCGAGGGCGATTGCGGCGTACCCAGAGGCGCGAGGTGACCAGCCCGAAGAAGAAGCCGCCCACGTGCGCGAGATAGGCCACTCCGCCCGATTGCACCATGGCAACAGAGCCGACGGTCGCCAGCAGTTGGATGACGAACCAGATGCCGATGAGCCAGGCTGCGGGGATGAAGGTGATGCGAATCAAGATGAAGAACCAGACAAAGGTGCGGATGCGGTCGCGCGGATAGGTGAGGATGAATGCGCCCATCACAGCGGCGATGGCGCCGCTGGCGCCCAGGCAGGGAACATGCGAGCCGGGGTCGCCGGCCACCTGGGCCAGCATCGACACCACGCCGCCGATCAAATAGAACGCGGGGTAGCGGATGCGGCCCATGGCATCTTCCATGGCTGGCCCGAACGCCCACAGAAACACCATGTTGCCGATAATGTGCAGCCAGCCCGCATGGAGAAATGTCCCCGTGATCAGGGTGATGTAGGCGTGGCCGTGCTCGATGCGCACGGGGATGCAGGCCCAGTGGCGGACGAACGCGTTGCCCTCCACCAGCTCGCGCAGGAACACAACCGTGTTGGCGAGGATGATGAGCAGGGTAACGACCGGAAAACGGCGGGCCTGCCGCGATACATCTCCCAGCGGAATGATGGTTCCCACGTTCGCGATCCTGTCTGACTGGTTGGGGCCCGGTTAGAGCGCGCTTTCAGGCGCTGCTGTGCCGCTTGGGTCAGCAGCGGCTTGGGGCGCGGTTTTTGCCGCTTGCCAGGTTCACGCCGGCTTGGCGACCATGCGCCGCGCGGCCGACAGCACCGCCAGGCGCGAGGCGCCGCTGAAGATCATGCTGATTCCGACCAAAGTGCCGATGAACCACGGGGTGCTCAAGGGCCACGTGGCCCAGATCAGAATGGAGAGAATCAGGGTGGCGATTCCGTCGAAGATCAGCCAGCCCGTTCCGCCCACGGGACGCAGCCGCCACGCCAGAACAAACTCCAGGATTGCCTCGGCGAACAGGTATGCGCCCAGCCCAAGCGTGAGCGCGGCCAGGCCGGCGATGGGATGAACCAGGAGGTAAATGCCGACGGCGAGATAGACGAGCCCCAGCAAAAATCCCCAGATGGAGCCGCCCACCTGGCGCGTATGCCAGCCGAAGACCAGGTGCAGGACGCCGGCAAAGATCAATAGCCAGCCGATGAGGATGGTGGCCGCAATGCCGGCGGCCAAAGGCACGCAGATGGCCGCGACGCCGGCCACGATGATGAAAATGCTGAGAGCTGTCGACCAGGTGATGGAATGTTTCGCCATGGTTGCAAGAGATTCCGCGCTCATATTTGTTCTCCCTTCTCTATTCGCAATGTGCTTACGCAGAGGGGCCCGAGTTTTGCCGGATCTGCAGATTCTCCGGCGTAGTGTCAAGGATATACGCCGGACGTGGGCAGGCGGAGCCCTGGCGCCGGAGCGCGATTCAGTTCCCAGCGCCGCGTTCTCGATCGCCGGGCGACGCTCCCTGGAGCCGGCATGGGGCCTATAATGGCGGCAAAAGCCATGGCAGACATTGAATCGCTACTGACGCGCTGGCAGTCGGCCGGCGTCCTGGATGCGGAGACCGCGGCGCGCATCCGCGCCCATGAAGCAAGATCGAGCGCTCAACGCGCAGCCCCCACCGGACTGCGCTGGCAAGGCATCACCGCGCTCATCCTCGGCGCCATCCTGCTGGCCTGCGGCGTGGTGCTGTTTGTTTCGGCACACTGGGACGAGCTCGGTCCCGGCGGGCGCTATGCGCTGGTGATTGCCATGGTGGGCGTGTTCCACATCGGCGGCGGCTTGGCGCGGGCAGGCTCGAGGGGGCTTTCTTCGGCGCTGCACGCCGTGGGCACCGTAGCGGCGGGCGCGGCGATTGCGCTGGTGGGGCAGATTTTCAACATTGAGGAGCACTGGCCGGCCGCGATTCTGTTGTGGGCGCTGGCTGCGATTGCCGGTTGGATGCTGCTCAGGGACCAGCCGCAGCAGATTCTGGCGCTGCTGCTGGTGCCGGCATGGATTTTCTGCGAGCTTGGCTATCGCATGCAGGGCTACATCGGCGCAGAAGTCTATCTGGGCCGGCTCTACTTTTTATGGGCCATCCTGTACATCACGTTCTTCATCGGCTCGCGGCGCAAGGCGGTGCAGGGGATACTTTTTGCCGCGGGCGCGATCGGCGCAGTGGCGGGCATCGTGCAGATGCTGTCGAATTGGTATGCGTGGGGGAACGAGCAGAGCTTCATTCCTTTCGCCACGCGCGTGTGGGCGTGGATCGCGATTGCCGCCGTGCCGCTGGTGATTGCCGCGTTCCATGGGCACAAGGGGCTGATTCCCATTGCCGTTGCCATCGCGTTTGCCGTCGCGTTCCCATGGTGCTACCGGACGGTGACGGAGAGCTTTAAATACGACACCGGAGCGAATGGGAGCTTCACCCTCACTGTTTCCAATCTGCTCACCTACGCGCTGGTGGCGGCTTTTGCCGTCTTCCTCTGCGCATGGGGCGTGCGCCTGGTTTCGCGCGCGCTGGTCAATTTGGGCATCGTGGGATTTGCCATCACGGTGGCGTGGTTCTACTTCAGCGATCTATTCAGCAAGATGAGCCGCTCGCTGGGATTGATCGGTCTGGGCGTGCTGTTTCTTTTAGGCGGATGGGCTCTCGAAAAGATGCGGCGGCGGATTCTGGCAAGCATGGCGTCGCCGCCGAAAGCTGCGCAGCAGAGTGCGGGAGGTGGGCAATGAAGATGGGACGGTTCAATCTCTCGGGCGTCTCGGTGGCGCTGCTCATCATCCAGTTTCTGCTCGTCTCATCAGTTGCGGCCAAATATCTCTACCAGCGCTGGACCTGCCCGCGCGTGTGGACGCGCGCCGCGGCCATCGATCCCGAATTGCCCATGCGTGGGCGTTACCTCGCGCTGCAAGTGACCGTCGACGGCTGCCAGAGCACGCTGCCTTCGGCCAAGGATGCGACCTTCCCGCGCGACGTGAACGGCGCCATCAAGCCGGGGCCGTTCTCCTTGCGCCTCCCGCAGCCGGTGTATTTCTGGGCGAATCTGAAGGTGGAGAACGACAAGCTGGTCGCCATTCGCATCCAGGATCCGGGCGAGCATCCCGAGGGCCAGCAGGTGGCGGCGCCCGCCGGAGCTCCCTGCGACCAGATGCGGCTGTTTGACCCGGCGAACTTCTACATTGCCGACACGGCGGAGAGCCCGCTGCCGCTGAAGCCGGGCCAGGAATTGTGGATCGAGGTGACCATTCCGCCCAAAGGCCCGCCGCGGCCGATTCAACTGGCCCTGAAGCAAGACGGCGGGTGGAAGCCGCTGGCGATGCAATAGGAATGCCGCCAGAGCGAAGGAGATAACCGGGAACGACCGCTGCGCCGGGCGCAGGTGTGAGGAGAACGCGATGAACGAAGCCGAGAAGCTGGTGAAGGAGCGCGAACCAACGGCCCGCCAGCATTGGAAGCAAGGCGAGATGCCGATCTGCGAGATCATCACGGCCAAGGGAAAGCAGCTTGGCTTTGCACGCAACCTGCCCTCGCGGCCGCTGCCCGAAATCGTGGACAGCGCCTGGCAGGACGCTGCGCGGCGCATCGCGGGGAAGTGAAGCGGGGGGGAGCTAGTCAGCGAGCCGGCGGAGTTTGTTCCTGCCAACGCTGTTCTTTGCGCGGCGGCGTCAAAGAGAGCGACACCATGAAAGACCTCTTCAAAGTGGTGGGCGCATTCGTCGCTGTCGGGACCGCGATATTCCTGTTCCTCGTTTGGTCGACCGCGGGATTTTCGCCGGTTTCTACACTGCGCGGCCAGTTGGCCGCGAGAATCGACATTAAGCGAGGGCATTATAAAGAGCTCGCATGGGGCATGCCTGTAAGTGGGGCAGACAAATACGCTCGCCTCCTCAAGGAACGATACGGCATCGATTTTCACTACATAGCGTTCTGCACAGCTTCAAAGTCCGAGAGGGACTACGCCGATGCCTACGACGCGGTCAGCATGGAAGCCGTCAGGCGCAAGTTCGGGCACGAGGTTTTCAAAGAGACCTGGGACGAAATTGCAAAATCCGGCGGCGCCGGCTTGCCGACCCGCTAAATCGCGTTCAAATCCACCAAGCCCTCCGGCAGCGCCATCTCTACGCGGCGGGCGTCGAGGTCGATGCGGCGCAGGTAGCTTTTGGCGAAGGGAACCAGCAGTTCACCCGCGGGCCGGCGGACGATGAGCAGGGGCGCTGCGCCCGCTGAACGGTCGACATCGGTGATCGGGCCCACCGGAACGGTCTCCGCGCCGGAAACATCCACCAGCGTGCAGCCAATCAGGTCGTCGATATAGGTTTCGCCGGCGGCCAGCGCGCTTCGTTCGGCACGGGGGACGGCGACGATCGCGCCCTTCAGCGCCTCGGCGGCAGAGATGGAATCGATGCCGGCGAAGTGCAGGACGATGCCGCCCTTGTGCAGCCAGTGGTTGGTGAGATCGACCAGACGGGCCTGTGGGAGATCGGATGTGGCGTCCCAGGTCTCAGAAGCGAGAACTGGGGCACCCGCGGAGGACACGAGCCAGAGGCGCCGGCGCTCGGCGAACTTTTGAGGGAAATCAGTGAGAATGTCGGCGAAGACTTCGCCTTTGCGGCCCTGCGGGCGCCGAATGCGCGCCAGCCCGACCCACGCTTGGGGTACTTCAGGCAAAGCTACCTCTGCAGCCGGCGCGATGCCGGGAGCAAGCCAAGCTTCATTCCTCGTCGCCTTCTTCAAGGATGTCGAGCGTGAAGCGGTGGCGCAGCTTCATGCTGACGGCTCCGAGGATAATGCGCACCGAGCGAGCCGTGCGTCCCTGTTTACCAATGACCTTGCCTATATCCTGCGGCGCAACGCGAAGCCGGAGAACGGTATTTTCATCCCGGCTCACGGATTCGACAGCGACGGCTTCGGGTTCATCGACCAGGGCCCGCGCAATTTCACGGACCAACTCATCAACCTGCACCATATCGACCTGGGTCATGATCTTGCACCTGACCTTTTGCGTACGCGACCTGGCGACACTCGGCCGTGCGCGAATAGTACCACGTAAACCTTCTCAGAGCAAAAGCATATGAGACGCTGGGGCCAGATGTGCGCAGGCTCACAATGCCGGAGTGAAAATCAGGCTGCGGCGGGCGGATTGACCTCAGCGGTGGGCTCGGCAGTCACCGGCGCCGGGTTCCTGGTAAGTAGTTTTTCCAGGGTGGGCGAGACTTTGGCGCCCACGCTGCGCCAGTAGGCAATCCGGTCGCGCTTCAGGTCGACGGTGGCGGGATTGGTACGGGGGTTATAGGTGCCGACCACCTCGATGGAGCGGCCATTGCGCGCGCGATCCTTCTCGATGACGACGACACGGTAATAGGGCTGCTTGCGGGCGCCAACGCGCGCCAAACGAATCATGACCACGGTAAGTTGAGTTCCTTTCGAGTGCTAAGCCTGCTGAGATCCTGCGGGAGTTTTGAACCGAAAACGCTGCACGTGCCGGGCAGATGCGCCCGGCCGCGGCAACAACTAAGTATCGCCGAAAGCGGGGGATTGAGGCAAATTTACGCAGAACGGAGTTGAGCCGGAGCATCGGGTGAGTTTTCCTGGCAATCGCATTGGACCCGATTCGGGCGGTGAGCCGCTTTTTCACAGGAATTTTCCTGGCGGGATGTACGCTGCAGAGATGAACCTTCGTCCATAGAGTCGCAAGCTTCCCCAGCACAATGGCAAAGGAGGTCTCATGAACATCCCTATTGGCCGGCTCGTGCCCGGCGTGGCCAGCTTGGCTTTGATGTTGGCCGCGACCCCCGCGCTGACGGCTCAGCCGCCCGGTCTGGCGGCTGGGCACGGATTTGGACAAGGCTTTGAGGGCGGTGGTTTCCACGCCTTTGGCATGCGGGCGCCGGTGACCGGCGCTCCTTACTCGGCTTTGCGCACCACGACGAGTGTGCAAACGCTGGCCAATGGCTCAACCATTACCCACGTCACCCAGGTGAAAGAGGCGCGCGATTCGAGCGGAAGGACGTTTTTGGAGATGCTGCCCAGCGCCACCGGCGGAGCCGGCCCCGCGCGCGACATCGTCCATGTCTTTGACCCGGTGAACCGGGTGTCGATCAGCTGGTCAGCGAACACCAGGCAGGCCACAGTGGTGCACCTGCCCGAGCCAGGGCAATCTGACAGCGCGCGCGGAAGCGGATCAAATGCGGCCTGGCAAGGGCGCTTCCGCAGCAACCACGAGGGCGTGACCACGGAAAGCCTGGGCAGCAAGACCATCAATGGAGTTGTTGCCGAGGGCACGCGCACCACCCGGGTGATTCCGGCGGGAGCGCACGGCAACAGCGAAGCGCTCACCGTTACGCATGAGTCGTGGGTTTCGCCGGACCTGAAGCTGGAGATCGAGCGGATCGACACCGATCCGCGCTTTGGGACGACCACGGTGGAAGTGACAAATCTATCGCGCGATGAGCCCAGCGCGGCGCTGTTCCAAGCGCCGGAGGGATTTCAAGTGAAAGAGACGACCATGGGCGCAAGGCGGGGCGGGTTCGCGCCGGCGCCATAAAGCCAAATTGACAGCAACGACGGTTTGAAGCAGGTTGGAACGGCAGTGCGGTTGGCCGCACTGCCGTTTTTCCTGGTGCGGCACAAGTGTCCTATGAGCTTCAGCCGTCGATCGCATTTTCGGGGATGGTGTAGAACGAGGGCGGGACGCCGGTGACCACAAGGGAGCGCCAACCCCGGCGCGATGCGAAAGGGGCCGCGGCTTGTGAGGAAATGCATTAGAGTAGCAGTGAATTGGCAGCCCCGCGATGAACCGCGAATACCACGAATGGGACTCAAGACGGCTGGGACGGCCGATGGAACTGCTTGTCTTCGGCCATGCGGGGTTGCCGGTGTTGGCATTCCCCACTTCGGGTGGGCGGTTCTTCGACTTTGAGGACCGCGGCATGGTAGGGGCGGTTGCGGACCGGATCGATTCCGGGGCGTTGCAACTGTTCTGCGTGGACTCGGCCGATCGGGAGAGCTGGTACAACCAGCAGATCTCCCCGCGAGGGCGCATTGTGCGCCACCAGCAGCACGAGGAGTATGTGCTCACCGAGGTGGTGCCTTTTCTTCGCGCAAGAAACCGGGACCCCCGGCTGGTGGCGGCGGGTTGCAGTTTCGGCGGCTACCACGCGGTGAACCTGGCGCTGCGCCATCCCGACATTTTCAGCGGATTTGTTTCCTTGTCGGGGGTGTTCGACCTGGCGCGCTTTCTCGACGGCTACTACGATGAGGATTGTTATTTTCATCTGCCGACGCACTACCTGCCGCGGCTCGAGGATCCGTGGTATCTCGATCGTTTCCGCGGCAGCCGCTACGTGCTGGTGACGGGGTGGGACGACCCTTGCCTGGAAGAGAATCAGGAACTGCATCGGATCTTAAGCGGGAAGGGAATTCCGCATCAGTTTTCTGTCTGGAATGGAGTGAATACGCACGATTGGGCGACGTGGCAGAAGATGATGCGGCAGTACCTTTGAGGCAGGGAACGAGCCACCCCACGGACGAAGACCTGTCAGTGGGGACCCCGGCGAGGGAGCAAAAAAGCTGAAAGCCAAAAGCGAATCGCGAAGAGCTGCATTGGGAGGTGGCAAGCAAAATGAGCCAGGAGAATCCTTACGAGAAGTTTCTTGACGGGCGGCCGGTGGTGACAATTCTGGCCGAGACGAGCAACGCGATTGCCGAGTACCTTGAGGTGATTGGCGCGGATGAAGCCAAAGTGCCGCCGGCGCCGGGCAAGTGGAGCGCGGCCGAGATCGTGTGCCATCTGGCCGATTGCGAGCTGGTCTTCGGCTTCCGTTTGCGCCAGACTCTGGCCGAGAATAACCCGACTATTCAGCCCTTTGATCAGGAGAAATGGGCCAAGGTCTACCCGGGCGTTCCCGCCAGCGAGGCGCTGGAAACTTTCTCGGCGCTGCGCAAGTGGAACCTGCGCTTGATTCGCGCCGCGCTGCCGGGCGCGGCGGGCAGAAAGATGACCCATCCCGAGCGGGGCGCCATGACTTTCCAGATTGTTGTGGAAACCATGGCCGGCCACGACCTGAATCACCTTGGGCAGTTGCGGAAGATTGCGGGCAAGCACGAGTGAGCGGCGGCGTGCTGAGTCGCGGTTTCGTTATCCTACCCTTTTCGCAGAAAACGCGGAAAGGATGGGGCAACCAGGCGAACGCTGCTAACCCTGCTAACCCTGCTAGCTTGCCGTCTTCTTCATGAGCCAGGCCATGTGCCGGCCCAGCGTCCTCATGGTCTGGATGCCTTCAGCATCCTTCTCCACGTCGCCTTTTTCCAGGCCGATGCCGATGTTCCAATACGACGAGCCGGGCACGATCATCTCGCTGATGAAGAAGAAATGATTGAGCGAGTCGAAGGCGTGGACGCCGCCGGCGCGCCGCACCGCTACCACCGCGGCGCCCGCCTTGCGGCGGAACATGCCCCCGTTGGCCTTGGCCACCATGCAGGCGCGGTCGATGAGCGCCTTCATCTCGGTAGAAATATCGGCTACGTAGGTGGGCGAGGCCAGCAGGATGCCATCCGCCTGGTCCATTTTGTCGATGTAGAGGTTACCCATGTCGTCTTTTTGCGAGCAGCGCCGGTCCTTCTTGCGCGAACATTCGCGGCAGGCCAGACAGCCGTGAATTTTGGCGCCGCTCATCTCCACCAGCTCGGTGGCGATGCCTTCCTTTTCCAGCTCCTTCATCACGTAGCGGAGCAGAATGGCGGTATTTCCGCCTTTGCGGGCGCTGCCGTTGAACGCCACAACCTTCAATGCGGTCTCATTCATCAATCCGACTTCCTTTCGCTGATGCGATCAAACTGTCCATTTTGCTCTCCGGGCGCCGGATTGTCTGTGACGGAGAAAACTTTGAAGAAATTGGGGAAAGCGCCGGGAACCTTTTTCAGGGTCGCGGGGTCAAAGGGAATAGCGTCTGCGCATACGATGGCGATTCTTTTTGCAAGAATCGCGGGCACTCCCGTTCATCTGTCGGGGGACTTCACGCTCCCAAGGAGGAGTTATGCGCGGATTCTTTGTTGCCTGTCTGCTGTCTTTTCTTTCGTTCGGCGCGCCGGCCCAGGGACCCGGCGCTGCGCCTGCCAAAATGCCCGCGCCCGGCGCAGAAGCCGGCGCGGCGCGCGACACTTTCGAGCTGCCGGTGCGCAAGGTGGTGCTTTACAAGAACGGCGTGGGCTATTTTGAGCACGCCGGAACGGTGAACGGCAACCAGCGCGTGACCGTGGACTTTACGTCGGCGCAGTTGAACGATGTGCTGCAGTCGCTGACCGCGCTCGACAGCAAGGGCGGGACGATCGGCGCGGTGGGCTATAACTCCACGGCCCCCATTGAGGAGCAACTCGACTCGTTGTCGCTGGGGTTGAAGGACGAGCCCGACACGGAGACTGTGTATGAGGCTCTGCGCGGCCAGAGGGTGGAAGTGACGGGCGCGGGCGCGTCGTTCACCGGCCGCCTGGTGAACATCGAATCGCGCACGGTGACCGACAAGAACGGCAACTCCTCAGACGATCACTACTATCTGATCGTCGCATCGGACTCGGGCGCGCTGCGCACCGCGGAGATTACCGACGCGCTGAGTGTGCGCATGCTCGATCCCGCGCTCGAAAAGCAGTTTGCCTCGTATCTCGAGATCATCGGCTCGGCGCAGAGCGAGCAGGGGCGCCACTTGACCCTCGAAGACCGCGGCCAGGGCGAGCGCCAGTTGCAGGTGAGCTACATCAGCCAGGTGCCGGTGTGGAAGTCGACCTACCGCATCGTGTTTCCGCGCGAGGCCAGCGCCAGCGCCACGGTGCAGGGATGGGCGGTGGTGGACAACACGGTGGGCGCGGACTGGGATAACGTGCAGTTGTCGCTGGTGGCAGGCGCGCCGCAGAGCTTCATCCAGCCGCTCTCAGAGCCTATCTACACCGATCGGCCAACCATTCCGATTGCGACGGTGGCGCAGATCGCGCCGACCGTGCATGAGGCGGCGGAGATTGACGCGCAGCAAAAAGCTTTGAATCAGAATCTCAGGGGCCCCTATAGGCCGCCCGCTCCGATGGCGATGGCATCGCCCGGAGCCGCCCCCGATGTGAACGGGCAGTTTCACGGTCTCGACGGCAGACTGGCCAAGAGCGTTGCGCTCAACGGCATGGCCGGATCGGGCGCCGGCTACGGTTCGGGCAACGGTTATGGGCCGGGTTCGGGCTCGAACGTGGGCGGCGGACTGGCCGCCGTCAGCGGGGTGTACCGGGCGTCGGACGCGATGCGCGAGGGCGACGTCTCAGCCAACGCCTTCGATGACTTTTTTGAATATGCTCTCACGCAGCCCGTCACCGTGCACAAAAACCAGTCGGCCATGGTGCCCATCCTGCAGCAGGATTTGCCCGCGAGCCACGTGACGCTGTGGAGCGACAGCGATCCCACGCCGCTGCGCGCCATCTGGCTCGAAAACACGTCGAAGCTGACGCTCGATTCCGGCAGCTTTTCCATCTTTGAGAACGGCGAATTTGCCGGCGAGGGCCTTCTCGATCCCATCCATCCCGGCGAAAAGCGGCTGCTCTCCTACGCAGTCGACCAGGCGGTGCGGGTGCGCCGCGGCGATTTCTCTTCCACGCGCACGCTGCATCACGTGGCCATCCACGAGGGCGTGCTGGTGGAGACCACCAGCGAAGTCACCGACACCAACTACGTGGTGAGCAACGCCGCCGATGAGTCGCGTACGGTGGTGGTGGAGTCCGCGCGGCGTCCGCACGCCGAGCTGGTCTCAGAGACCAAGCCCGACGAGACCACGGCGACGGCGTATCGCTTCCGCGTGCCGGTTGAGCCGCACCAGACCGCGAATTTGCAGGTGCGCGAGCGCGCCAACCTCTTCACCCGGGTGCAGATCGGAACGCAGTTCAGCAATGGCGACATTCTGGTGGCCATGGGCAAGTATTCGCCCGATCTGGCCCAGGCGCTGAAGCCTGCCATCGACGGCGAGACGGCGCTGGCGGACTTGAATCGCAAGCTCGCAGAGAACAGCGACCGGCAAAAGACGCTGGCGGATGACGAATCACGCTATCGCGAGAACTTGAAGGCGCTGAAAGACACCACCACGGCCAAGCGCTTTGTGGACGAATTGAACCAGGCCGAGGACCAGATTGAGGCCGCGCGCACGGAGCAGGCCGACTTGGAAAAGCAGCGCGACGCGGCCCAGACAACGCTCGACGGCATTCTGGCCAGGCTCTCGTTCGACACCGATCTGGATGTGGTGATGAAGGCAGGGAACTAGAGCTGGTTGCATAAATGCCTGGACCTGCTGAGAAACGTCCCTCAGGGGCTAAAGCCCCAATGATCAGGCATCCGGTACGGCACGGCTCAAGCCGTGCCCTTTCAAAAAAACGTGATTGATGCGACAGTTCGAGGGGCCGAGGGAACAGGCGAACGAGAAAGCAAGGAGCAACGAACAGAGTGAGAGCTGAGAGGTGAAAAAGCTGTGGAAGGCTGACCGCGTCGCGCGTCGTACACTGGAGCGTTGCCTCGCGTTGCGCTCGGAAGACAAGCGGCGCGTGACGCTGCGGAGGGCCCTGGGTAATGAAGAAGATCGGCGTGCTGTTTGGCTGGGAAAACAGTTTTCCGGGCGCCCTGGTGGAGCAAATCAATGCGCGGCATCCTGCCGGCGTCGAGGCTGAATTTGTTTTGACCGGGGCGGTGCTCGCCAACCAGGCTCCGCACTACGCGGTGATCGTGGACCGCATCTCGCACGATGTCCCTTTTTACCGCACCTTCGTCAAGCATGCCGCACTCAGCGGAACGGCCGTCATCAACGATCCCTTCTGGTGCTCGGCCGACGACAAGTTTTTCGAATATGCGCTCGCCGGCCGGCTGGGCGTGGCGGTTCCGTCCACCGTGCTGCTGCCGCAAAAGGAATACGCGCCGGGAACGACGGCGAAATCACTGCGCAACCTGGAATATCCGCTCGACTGGGATACGGTGTTTCGAGCGGTGGGCGAGCACGGCTTTTTGAAGCCGGTGAACGGCTCCGGCGGGCGCGAGGTGCGCGAGGTGCGAACCAGGAGCGAGTTCTTCCGCGCCTACGATCAGTCGCGCAGCCTGTGCATGGTCTATCAGAAGGCCATGGAGTTCAGCGAGTACTACCGCTGCTTTGTGGTGGGGCGAAAGAAGGTGCGCATCATGGCCTACGACCCGCGCAAGCCGCATGCGCAGCGCTATGAGAAGAGCGCGGCGCGGGCTACGAGCTTCAGCGCGCGCAAGCTGTTTGCGCGCATGGAAGAGGATGCGCTGAAGATTTGCCGCGCCCTGGGCTACGACCTGAACACGGTGGAGTTCGCAGTGGCGAAGGGAGTGCCCTACGCCATCGATTTCATGAATCCGGTTCCCGATGCGGACCTGAATTCGGTGGGGTCCCATCATTTCGAATGGATTGTGAGGCAGACTGCCGAACTGGCCATTGCCAGAACCAGAAGCGCGGTGCACACGCGCGCGTTGCGGCGGCCGGCGTTGCTCGAGGGCAAGACTCTGCCGGCAAAAGCCGCGAAAAAGAAGCAGGTTGGGCGCGAGGATGAACGCGAGGCGCTCGACCTTATGCTGGTTCAATCCTGAGGCGCGGCTGAGGGCTCTGCCGCCGGCAGGCCCTGTCTATTTTCCGCCGGCAGCGGCCAAGGCCCGCCGCAAACGCTGCTCTTCCTCGTCGCTCCAATAGCCGCAATTGAGCTCGAAAAAGACCGAAGTGTAGGGGATGGTCATGGCCGTCTTGATGATGAGAATGCGGAAGACCTGCGCCGACTGGTCGAGCCGGGCGATGATCTCTTCGTGGAGAAGTTTTTGCGCCGAGGTTCCAACCAGCGAGTTGAGACGCTCGCGGTAGGCGGTGACGCCGGGCGCGTCGGCCTCGGCGACGTAGGCGAGCTCCTTGTCGAGATACACATTGGCGCGGACGTGCCTGCTGGCTGCGATGGCGTCGAGCACTTTGCGCGCGGCCTCAAGCTGGCCGGCGCCGGAGACGATGGTCTCAATGCCCGGCTTGGACTGCGCGGGATAGGCAGAATCGGCGACCACAATCCAGTTGCGATGGCCGAAGAGCGGCAGCAGGGCGTGCAGTTGGTGTTCCCATTGCGGATTGGCGAGTCTGGGCGCGTCGGCCATGGTGGTTTCCTCGTTGGTCAGTGGACAGCTAAAAGCTAACAGCTAGCAGCGGAGATCGGCCAGCGTGCGATCCCACCCTAACGGCAAAAAGCAAAGGCGCCGTTAGGATGGGGCACCCCTGTTTCGTGCTGAGCGGCGAAAGACGGTTGGAGTTCGTGCGATCCCACCCTGACGGCAAAAAGCAAAGGCGCCGTGAGGATGGGGCACCCCTGTTTCGTGCCGGGTCGATTCTGCAACCGCGAGCGTAGAATTCCATCTGATAAAAAAGGCACAGGAGGCAAGATGATCTGGCGGGTGGGGTGTGTTTTGCTGTTGGTGGGGGTCATCGCAGCGATTATGGTGACGCGGACGACGAAAGCTTCGGGCGGCGGACCGGTTCCGGCGCCAACGACGGACGACGCACTGGCAGGCAAGCCGGGAAGGGCCAAAGCGGTCTTCGCCGGAGGGTGCTTCTGGGGTACGCAGGGGGTGTTTGAGCGGCTGAAGGGCGTGGTCGATACCACCGTGGGCTACTCGGGCGGATCGGCCGCCACGGCAACCTACGACCAGGTCACGACGGAAACGACGGGTCACGCCGAATCGGTCGAGGTGGTCTACGATCCCGCGCAGATCACTTATGGCACGCTGCTGCGCATCTTCTTTTCGGTGGCGCACGATCCGACGCAACTGAACCGGCAGGGGCCGGACGTGGGAACGTCGTATCGCTCGGCGATTTTTTACGAGAACGACGACCAGAAGCGGATTGCGCAGGCGTACATTGCGCAGCTGGACGCGGCGCACGTGTTTCCGCGGCCGATTGTCACCGAGGTGACTCCGCTCAAAGGGTTTTATCGCGCGGAGGACTACCACCAGGATTACGCGCTGCACAATCCGGGGAATCCGTACATCCTGGTATGCGACCGGCCGAAGATCGAGGCGCTGAAAAAGGAGTTCCCGGATCTGTTTGTGGAGTACACCGGCAAAAAGTAAGTCGGAGGCCGGGGGCAGCCCTTTTCGACCGGAGCATAGGGCCGCGCCGCACTACGGAACCAGGATGATTTTGCCGCCCAGGCCGCCTTTTTCGGCGAGGCGGTGCGCCTGCTGAATGTCGGCGAGCTTCATGGTGCGCGCGATGGGAATGGTGAACTCGCCGTGGGCAACGTCGCCGGCAAGCTGGGCGAGGCGCGGCGCGTCCGATTGCACCCACATGTGAGCGGTCCGGATGGGATAGTTTTTCGCGGCGTCCGGTATGGCCAAAGCAGAACCGAGCACGCCGCCGGGACGAATGGCCTTGAGCAGGTTCTCCAGGGTCGCGCCGTCAACCGTGTCGGCGATGGCATCGAGGCCGGAAAGTTTTGCAATTTCGTTCTGGTCGTCGATGGCCACAACGCTGCCGGCCTTGAGCGCAACAGCCGCGTCTTTTTCGCGCGCGCGCACTCCGGCAAGAACGCGGGCTCCAAGCTTGAGGGCCACGTGCACGGCGGTGCGCCCCACGCCGCCCAGGGCGCCGGTGACGAGCACGGTTTGCCCGGCACTGAGTTCGACGGCGCGTTCGATCAGTTGCGCGCCTGTCAGGGTGACGAGCGGCAGCGCGGCCGCCTGCTCAAAACTGAGCTCATCGGGAATGAGGGCCAGGTCATCGGCTTTGACCGCGACGTATTCGGCGTAGGTGCGATTGGTCAAGGCCATCACGCGCATGCCTTTTTCAAAGCTGGTTACCTTGCTGCCGTATTCGTCCACTTCGCCCGCCAAGTCGCGGCCCAGGATGACAGGAAGCTGAACCGGCATGCGGCCTTTTGCCGCGCCGCTGCGAACCTTGTAATCGATGGGGTTGACGCTGGTGGCGCGCATGCGCACCAGGACTTCGTTGTCGCCGTAGGTGGGTGTGTCGGTGTCTTCGTAACGGAGTTTATCGGGACCTCCGAATTCATACAGCAGGACTGCCTTCATCGAATTCTCCGGCTACTGGATTTCGTGGTGCGAAATGCGATCGGGGCCCGGTGAGGATGGGGCGCCGGCCAGCCGAAAACGGGTCCCGGTGGATCGGCGCGCCCCTCAGCGTTTGATGAGGCGGCGGCGTCTTCCGTTCCTGTGAATCTGAAATTCCAGCGCTGCAGCTTGCCGAGGATTGTCTCCGGCTGGTAGCATCCGGCCCATGAATAAGGTTGCACCATTCCTCTGGTTCAATTCGAACGCCGAAGAGGCGGCGGAGTTCTACCTCAGCGTTTTCCCGCATGCGCGCAAGCTGAGTGAAATGCGCTCCAAGGGCGTGGGCCCCTGGCCCGTGGGGCAAATTGCCACCATCACCATCGAGATTGAAGGCCAGGAGATGGTCTTTCTCAACGGCGGGCCCGATTATCAGCTCAATCCCGCCTTCTCGTTCTTCGTTCGCTGCGACTCGCAGCAAGAGATCGACGCCTATTGGGACAAGCTGGTGGAGGGTGGCAAACCCCTGGCGTGCGGCTGGCTCACTGACCGCTTTGGACTGTGCTGGCAGATTGTGCCGCGCAATATTCAGGAGCTGGTCAGTCATCCCAAAGCCATGGAAGCAATGATGGGGATGATCAAGATGGACTTGCCAGCTCTGGTTGCGGCCGCGCAGGAAAACTAGAGCTGATTCGGGCTTAGTACCAGAACTTCACCTTTGGCCATAGCGTGTCGAGATCGCCGTGCAGACCGCGGCAGATAAAGATCGGCCCGCGCTCATACGGCTCCAGGTAGGGGTTTGTATCCTGCGTGAATTCCTCCACTGAGTCGAACTCGCCTTCGAGTCTTGCGCGGCTGTCGCCAAATACGATCATCACCTTGCCGGTGTATCCGCGCGGTCCCCAGAGGAAGTAGTTCTGGTGTCCGCTGATGGCCTGCGGCACATCCGGCCGGTACACGGTCACCGCGCTGGCGTCGCCGTAGTTGGTGGTGAAGATTCCCGCCTGTGCGCGCTCCTGCACAGGTAAAGATAACCAGGCCGCGGCCAGCAGGTCAGCCTTGTGCCGCCAATCGAGCATGTCGGCGTCGTACTGGGGCAGCGGGGCCGTGGCGCTCGTCTCCAGTTTTGGCGGCTGCACGTGCAGCCGTTGCTGGTAAGCCAGGATTGCGGCAGGCGGCAGCACGGGCAGGACCAGCGGCAACAGAAACGCGATGAGCAGCGCATCCAGCGCCACATAAGCCGGCGTCAGTCCATGCCGCCGCCAGGGTTTTTTGAAAACGGCGTCCCAGGCCGCGGCGCCCGCCGCGAAATACAACGGATAAATCGCTGCCAGGTAATAGTCCTTGGCGTAGAGGAAGATCATGAGGGGCAGATAGAGCACGTAGGTCACGCCCAGGAAGCGGAAGGTTTTTGCCGCCCGGCTGAAGAGCAGCCACAGAACGCCACCGATCCACAGCGGCGCCATCATGGGACCGAAGACCACCATCTGGTTCACCACAAATGGCAGCGGTCCCACGTGCACGTTTTTGCCGTCGACCTGATTGTTATGCAGCAGCTCCAGCGTGGGCCAGTGGCGATGCATCTGCCACAGCAGATTGGGCAAGATGAGCAGAATCATCAGGGCAAAGGCGATCGGAAACCATTTTGAAGCCAGCACCTGGCGTTGTTTGGTGAGCAGCAGAGCCGCCAGCAGGCTGACCAGAAAGAAGACCTCGTTCCACTTGTTTTCCAGGCCCAGTCCCGCCGCTCCGCCCAGCACCAGCCACCAGCAGGCTGCTGCGCGGCCGCTCGCAATTCCGGCATCAGTCAGCCGTGCCAGTTCCATTAGCGCCAGCGCCACCGTCATCCAGAAGAGGGGCTCAAAGGTGCTGGTTGAATAGGTGGCATCGACGCCCATCACCATCGGCGCCAATAGAATCCCCGTCATGGCCAGAGCCTGCGCCCAGCGCGAAGCGCCCATGCGCCACGCCAGTACGCCGGTCAGCGCGACTTCAGCGGCGCCTGCCAGCGAGGCAAACGTCCGGAACAGCGCCAGCGATCCGAAGCCGAAGAGCAATTCCGC
>JASHQH010000118.1 GCA_030037635.1 Acidobacteriaceae bacterium | reverse complement strand
CATTGTGCAGGTGCAGATCGGAGGTAAGCAGCAGCGGATAGGCAAAGACCACGGCGCCAATGACGAAAGCGGCCAGGCCCCACGTCCACGGCACCCGGCACGGCGGGTAGAAAAACATGCAGAAACCCGTGGCCATGCCCAGCGGCGGCATCACGATCTTCTTCAGCGTCACTGCCGAGCGGCCCTCGCGCACGCGCCAGGCCAGCACGCCGGCCAGGCCGACGACCGAAACGACAGCCGTGATGAGGGGAGTGGAAACCATGGGCTTTGCCTTTCCGGGATTGCCGCGGGCGAGCGGCGGCTACGGAATCCGGCTCAAGAGGGGCAGAGCCGCAAGGGCGCCTTCACTATTCTAAATCAACGGCAGAGTGCGATTCGCTTTCGGGTCGAAAACTGCTTTATACACACCGCATTCAAACGCCTTTGAAAAGCGCCTGCTCAAGACGGGTAGCCCCGGCCACCTGAAAGATGGACCATCGCCAATAGATTTCCAGGAGCCGCGGTGATTTGGTCAAGTTATGTAAGCGGTTCGGGCAGCCCGAGCTGGTCCTGCGAGAGGCGCCGTCATGTTTCTGGAGCGCTTCTCTTCTCTAAGATCAGAAGAGCTTTTTGTCGATGTTGCTGAATACGGTGTTGATCGATGTGGCGAGATTGTTGATGCCCGCAATGCAAACCACGGCGATCAAACAAACGACCAATGCATATTCAACCAGGTCCTGAGCTTCCTCGCGGTCGATGAAGTTGCGGGCGGCAACATAGAACTTCAAAGGCAAGCGGTTCATTTGCATTCCCTCCAGTTTTGAGCATCCAACGCCAGTGGGGTACGGAGCCTCGAAAGGGCTCGCGTCGATCATCGGCAGAGCTGGAATACGTGCTGGGGTTCCTGCAGCGCAGCAGAACGCATCTGCATAAAGTATCCCGGGAAAATGGATGAAATTGAGTACAACTTAGGTGTTAGTAACCGGGTGCTGGGATGCGCGGCCCGGCCTTACGTCCCCGGTGTCTCCGGCCACGGGTCGCGCAGCAGCGAAGAGACGCCGAGGTCGTTGCCGTAGCGCTCCAGCTCCACGTCCTTCAGGTCAACAAAGCGCGGCATGCCCCGGAAGGCGGGAACGGCGTCGGAGCCCATGATCTGCGGCGCGATAAAGAGATGAATGCGGTCGACGAGCCCGGCGGCAAGAAACGCCGTGTTCAGGCGCGTGCCTGACTCGGTGAGCAGCGTGAGCACGCCTTCTTCACCAAGTTTGGCGAGGACCGCTTCGAGCGGAACGCGCCCGTGCTCCGCGGGCAACACTTCCACGCGCACTCCGCGCTGGCGCAACTCGCCGGCGCGGGCTTCGTCGTGCGAGATGGTGAAGATGACCACATCGTTCTGCGCGGTTTTTACCAGCTTGGAGTCCAGCGGCATGCGCAGCGCGGAATCGAGCACGATGCGCAGCAGCGGGCGCCGGCGGCGCTGGCCGCTGCGGTCGGTCATCCAGGGGTCGTCGGCCACCACGGTGTCGACGCCCACCAGCGTGGCGTCGGCAGCCCACCGCAACGGTTGCACCGCGGCGCGGGCGGCTTCGCTGGTGATCCAGTAGGGCGCGTGCTCGGTGTTTTGGCCGGGAGGCGGCGCGATGCGCGCGTCCAGCGTCATGGCCACTTTCATCAGCACAAACGGGTGGTGGCTCTGAATCCAGCGCGCGAACCCTTCGTTGAGACGGCGCGCATCCGCCTCGCATGCGCCCACGGCAACTTCGATGCCCGCGGCGCGCAGGGCTTCAAATCCCCGGCCGGCGATGGCGGGGTTGGGATCGATGGTGGCTCCGACCACGCGCGCCACACCGGCCTGAATGAGCGCGTTGGAGCAGGGAGGCGTGCGGCCGGTGATCGAGCAAGGCTCCAGCGTGACGTAAGCCGTGCCGCCGCGCACGCGGTCGCCGGCATGCTCCGCGGCCCGCAGTGCCACGATTTCTGCGTGGTCCAGCAAGTCATACTCGTGCCAGCCCTCGCCGGCTGGCTGACCGGTCTGGTCCAGAATCACGCAGCCGACGGCCGGATTGGGCGAGGTGACGCCGATGCCGCGCCGCGCCAGCTCCAGCGCGCGCCGCATCCAATAGCGGTCCCAGTCGGAAATGTGATCGGTGATTTCGTTTGGGGCGTTCATCGCGCACGGGCCTCAAGCCCCATCTATTGTGCATCATCCGCGGCAACTTCGCCGGTGTCTGCAAAGGTTCGGGCAGAGCGTTCGGGGCGCAGGGTCTCTGCGATGCCGCGAATTTGAGTCCATGCGCTATTTTTTAATGACTCCAAACGGAAATACCTTCATCGAATGATGGTGGCCACAGTGGACGAAATCATCAGGAGCAACCAAGAATGAATATGAATCAGCTGACACCGCTCGCCGGCACTTTTACTTTGCCCGGCACATCGCTCACCGTGAACCGAATGGGCTATGGCGCCATGCAGCTTGCCGGACGCGATGGCGACAAATTGGTTTGGGGACCTCCACGAGACGTCGACGGAGCGATCGCATTGTTGCGAGAGGCCGTCGCCAGCGGCGTAAATCATATCGACACTTCCGATTTCTACGGCCCGCATGTGACCAACCGGATCATCCGGCAGGCGCTTTCGCCGTATCCCGATGGTCTGGTGATCGTGACCAAGATCGGCGCCCGGCGCGGAACCGATGGATCGTGGAATCCGGCCCTATCGCGTGAAGATCTCATCGCCGCGGTGCACGACAATCTGCGCAATCTCGGCCTCGACGTGCTCGACGTGGTGAATTTGCGCAGCATCGGAGTGCATGGACCTGTGGAGGGATCGCTCGAGGCGCAGGTGACTGTTCTGGCCGAGCTGCAGCAGAAAGGCCTGGTGCGCCACATCGGGCTCAGCAATGTCACGCCCGCGCAGGTCGCCGAGGCGCGGCGCATTGTGCCCATTGTGTGCGTGCAGAACCACTACAACCTGGCGCATCGCGGCGACGAGGCGCTTATTGCCGATCTCGCGCGAGATGGTATCGCCTACGTGCCGTTCTTTCCGCTCGGCGGGTTCACACCGCTGGAATCGGGTATTTTGTCTGACGTGGCGACGCAGCTTGGCGCCACGCCGATGCAGGTTGCGCTGGCGTGGCTCCTCGAACATGCGCCCAACATCCTGGTGATTCCGGGTACGTCCTCGCTCGCGCATTTTCGTGAGAATCTTCGCGCCGCAACGCTTGAGATTCCCGCCGAAAAGCTTGACCTTCTCGACTCAATCCATCCATCTGAATAGGAGAAATCGATATGCGTATCTTTGTTACCGGAGCCACCGGATTTGTGGGCTCCGCAGTTGTACGGGAGTTGCTGGGCGCAGGGCACGAGGTGCTCGGCCTGGTGCGCACCGATGAAAAGGCGCGCGAGCTTGCCCTGGCCGGAGCCGAGGTGCAACGCGGCTCGCTTGAAGATCTGGAGAGCCTGCGCAACGGAGCGGCCACAGCCGACGGCGTGATTCACACCGCTTTCCGGCACGATTTTGCCAATTACGGCCCGGCCGCGGAGCTGGACCGCCGCGCCATTGAGGTGCTCGGCGATGCGCTTGCGGGGTCGGATCGGCCGCTGATCGTCACGTCAGGATCGCTGCTGGTGGTGCGCAAGGGTCCGCTGGCAACCGAAGACGATGCAACGGCGCCGGACTTTCCGCGCAAATCAGACGACGCGGCGCGTGCGGCCGCGGCGCAAGGCGTAGCGGCTTCCATCGTGCGCCTGCCGCCAACGGTTCACGGCGAAGGCGATCACGGCTTCGTGCCGCGCCTGATCGCTATTGCGCGCGAAAAGGGTGTTTCGGCGTACGTGGGCGAGGGGCTCAATCGCTGGCCCGCGGTGCATCGGCTCGACGCTGCCCG
>JASHQH010000117.1 GCA_030037635.1 Acidobacteriaceae bacterium | reverse complement strand
GACACCTCGACCGGCGAGATTGTGGATACGGCCAAGCGCACCGGGGCAACCGTGGCGGGGCCGATCCCATTGCCGACGATCAAGAACAAGTATTGCGTGTTGCGCTCTCCACACGTGGACAAGAAGTCGCGCGAGGAGTTTGAAATACGCACGCACAAGCGGCTGATCGACATTCTGGAGCCGACGCAGCAGACCGTGGACGCGCTGATGAAGCTCGATCTGCCGGCGGGCGTGGATGTAGAGATCAAGGCGTTTGAAAAATAGTGGATCAGGGATCAGTGGTCAGCAAGAGCTGATCGGCAACGGAACGGACCACTGAATACTGACGGAACACGGGTTTTTCCGGCAGTGCGTAGCCAAGAGCTTCGCATGATGAGGTGAGGAAGACATGGCGGTTACAGGGATTCTGGGAAAAAAGATCGGAATGACGCAGGTGTTTGACGACAACGGCGATGTGCACCCGATTACGGTGCTGCAGGCCGGCCCATGCGTGATTACGCAGTTGAAGACATCGGCCAAAGACGGGTACGACGCGGCGCAGATCGGGCTGGTGGAGTTTGTGAAGGCCTCGCGGATGACCAAAGCGCAGACCGGGCACCTGGCCAAGAGCGAAGCGCCGCCGGTGAAGTTCATCAAGGAAGTGGACGTGGAAGCGGCGAGCGACGGCGCAGGCGAAAGCAAGGCCGGCGACCGCGTGCTGGTGGACATTTTCAACGATGCGAAGTTTGTGGACGTGAGCGGCACCTCGAAGGGCCGGGGTTTTGCCGGGGTGGTGCGGCGGCACAAATTCGGCGGCGGACCCAAATCGCACGGGCACATGTTCCAGGTGCAGGGGTCTATCGGCGCGTCCAGCTTTCCGTCGCGGGTATTTCCCGGGCAGCGCATGCCCGGCCACCTGGGAACGGACCAGGTGACGGTGCGCAACCTGCGCATCCGGGGGATCGATCTGGACGAAAACCTGCTGATGGTCGAGGGGGCGGTGCCGGGACCGCGTGACGGATACGTGTTGATTTCCAAGGCCAAGGCTCCGCCGCGCGAGCGGCGTGGTTTTGCCGGGAGCGGCACGGTGGATCCGTTGAAGGCTGCGAAGAAGGCGGCGAAGAGGAAGGCAAGCTAGCGGTTGGAAGCCGGCGCCGGCGCGCCGGGACGATGAGATTGTGGATTACGCGTAAAGGAGCCAAGGGCTCCGGCTCAGGAAGAACACGATGGCAAAAGTGGATGTAGTGAATTTAAGCGGCAAGAAAGTGGGCTCGGTGGATCTGGCGGATGCGGTGTTCGCGCCGGAGCAGGTGAACGAGTCGCTGTTATGGGAGGCGGTGAAGCACTATCGCGCCTCACAGCGCCAGGGCACGCACGCCACCAAGAACCGCAAGCTGGTGGCCGGATCGGGCAAGAAGCTGTGGAAGCAGAAGGGCACGGGGAGGGCACGCGTGGGTTCGGTGCGATCGCCCCTGTGGCGCCATGGCGGCACGGTGCACGGGCCGCAGCCGCGCAGCTACGACTACCCCTTCCCGCGCAAGAAGCTGCTGGGCGCTCTGCGCTCGGCGCTGGCGGCCAAGCTGGCCGACGGCAAACTGGTGGTGGTCGATTCGCTTGAGATCAAGGAAGGAAAGACCAAGCTTTACTTCGAAGCGCTGAGCAAGCTGGGCGTGTCGCGCACGGCGCTGCTGGTTGAGAATAGCAAGACGCTGGGGCAGGGATTGCTGCGCGGCGCGCGCAATTTGCAGGGCGTAGAACTGGTGCTGAACAACGAGGTGCATCCCTACGACCTGCTTCGCTACGACATGGCGATCTTTTCCCGGACTGCCATCGAACAGTTGGCCGAGGCACTCGAGAAGTCCGCGTCGAAGCGGGCGGCCGGGCGCAAAGCGGCTGAGAAGGAGGCCGCGTAATGCCGACCCAGTACACCGTGATTCGGCGCCCGCTGATTACTGAAAAAGGGCTGGGCGTGAAAGAGACGGAAGGAACGCTGGTTTTTGATGTGGCGCCATCGGCCACCAAGAACGAAGTGAAGGAAGCCGTGGAGGCGCTCTTCAAGGTGAAGGTGGCCGCGGTCCGCACCGCAAATTTTGCCGGCAAGGAGCGCCGCCGCGGACGCTATGCGGGCTACAAGCCGGATTGGAAGAAAGCGTACGTGAAGCTGAAGGCCGGCGAAAAGCTGCCGGAGTACGTGAGCAATTTGTAAAGACAGGGAACAGGGGCCAGGGATCAGGGATCAGAAAACGAGATGGAGCGGGTTGGAAATGGTCCCGGAAACCTGAGAGCTGTTTTTTAGGAAAAACGACATGGGAATCAAGACATACAGACCGGTCACTGCGACGCTGCGTTTTCAAACCTCGTTGACGACCGACGATCTGACCACCGATACGCCGCACAAGCCGCTGCTGTCGACGCGCAAGCGCACGGGCGGACGGCGCAACGCGGGCGACCTGACCATCCGCCATCACGGCGGCGGGCACAAGCAAAAGCTGCGCCTGATCGACTTCAAGCGAGAGAAGTTCGGCGTGCCGGGCAAGGTGGCGACCATTGAGTACGATCCGAACCGGTCGGCGCGGATCGCGCTGGTGCACTACGCGGACGGCGAGAAGCGCTACATCCTGCAGCCGGTGGGGCTGAACGTGGGCGCCAAGGTGATGTCGGGGCCGGAAGCCGACATTCTGGTGGGCAATGCGCTGCCGCTCAGGAACATACCCGCGGGCACCACGGTGCACGCCATCGAGCTGAGGCCGGGCAAGGGCGCGCAGATGGCGCGGTCGGCGGGCGCGCAGGCGCAGCTGGTGGCCAAGGAGGGGGATTACGCGCTGCTCAAGCTGCCCTCGGGAGAGACGCGCAGGGTGCTGGCCGAGTGCATGGCGACCATCGGGCAGGTGGGCAACACCGACCACGAAAACGTGTCGATCGGCAAGGCAGGCCGCAAGCGCTGGATGGGCATCCGGCCGACGAATCGCGGCGTGACCATGAATCCGGTGGACCATCCGCATGGCGGCGGCGAAGGCAAGACCTCGGGCGGGCGGCATCCGGTCACTCCCTGGGGCCAGCCCACGCGGGGCTATAAGACGCGCAACAACAAGCGGACGGATGGGTTCATCATCAGCCGCAGAGCGAAGTAAGAGCAGCTTTAGCTATTAGCTTTCAGCTCTTAGCTAATTGGCGGCGAGAAAGAGTTCAGGCAAGGGCAAGGCTGTTCGTTCACGCAAGACCGAGCTAAGAGCTAACGGCGAAAAGCTAGGAGCTGAGGAATGGGACGTTCGACAAAGAAAGGGCCGTTTGTGGATGCGCACCTGATGGTGAAGATCGAGGCGCTCAACAAGGCCAACGACAAGAAAGTGGTAAAGACCTGGGCGCGGCGGTCCACGATCTTTCCCGAGTTTGTGGGCCACACCATTGCGGTGCACAACGGCAAGAAGTTTGTTCCCGTGTACGTGACCGAAAACATGGTGGGGCACAAGCTGGGCGAGTTTGCGCCGACGCGCACATTCAAGGGGCACACCGGCGGCGTCAAGGCGCCTACCGCCGAGGCCGCGGTCAAGCCGGCGTAAGAAACAGCCTTGAGCTGTCGGCTCTCAGCTTGATAGGAGGGCGGGTGACAGCGGAAGGCACGGAAGATTTACGGGACCTCGCAATGTCGATCGGTTCCGAACAGGGCAGCTAAGAGCTCGTTTTTGAGGTAGGAACGATGGCAGTTGAAACAAGGGAGTACCGGGCCGAAGCGAGATTTCAGCGGGTATCGCCGCAGAAGGCGCGGCTGGTGCTGGATCTGATCAAGGGGCGGGGAGTGCAGGAGGCGCTGGACACGACGGCGTTCACCAAGAAGCGCATCGCCCCGGTGGTGCACAAGCTGCTGACTTCGGCAGTGGACAACGCCAAGTACGTGGCCGGCGAAGAAGGCATCGACCTGGACGTGGACAATCTCTACGTCAAGCAGGCGCTGGCCAATGACGGGCCGCGCATGAAGCGCATCCGGCCCGCGCCGATGGGACGGGCTTATCGCTATCAGCGGCGGCTGACGCACATTGTGCTTTCGGTGGCGGAACGCGAAGCGGCGGGCGGTCTGGTGACCAAGGTAGAGGAGCCGGAGCCCGCGCCTGCGAAGGCAGGCAAGGCGGCGAAAGCCAAAAAGCCCGAGGCGAAGGCGGCCAAGGCGAAGACGGCCAAGGTGGAAGCCAAGGAGAGCAAGCCGGCAGGCAAAAAGAAGCCTGCGAAAAAGAAGAGCTAGTTCGGGCGGCCTGCTTCAGTGCAGGTGCTTCGACTACGCAGGCCGCGAAAACGCGTCCTGCTCCGCTCAGGACGAGGAAGTTGGGAGAGGAAAAGTATGGGACAAAAGGTCCATCCTTACGGATTCCGGTTGGGAATCAACAAGCCGTGGCGTTCGCGCTGGTTCAGCGAGCGGGAGTACGACAAGCTCCTGGTCGAGGACGTGAAGTTGAAGAAAGAGCTGCGCAACAAGCTCAAGGCCGCGGGTGTGAGCTCGGTGGAGATCGAGCGGCCCGGCAACAAGCTGCGGTTCCTGATCCGCACCGCGCGGCCGGGCATCGTGATCGGGCGCAAGGGCGCCGAGATCGAGAAGCTGAAAGCCGAGCTGGGCAAGCGCACCAACCGCGACGTGTTCATCGACATCATCGAGGTGAACAAGCCGGAGCTGGACGCGCAGCTGGTGAGCGAGAACATCGCGCTGCAACTGGAGAAGCGCGTGAGCTTCAGGCGCGCCATGCGCAAGAGCGTCGATTCGGCGCTGCGCTTCGGATGCAAGGGAATCAAGGTGCGGGTTTCGGGCCGGCTCAACGGCAACGAAATCGCGCGCTCGGAGTGGTATTTGCAGGGGCGTTTGCCACTGCACACGCTGCGCGCCGATGTGGACTACGGGTTTACCGAGGCCAACACGACCTACGGCGTGATCGGGGTGAAGGTGTGGATCTATCGCGGCGACATTTATGAGCAGAAGCGCCGGCAGAACCCGCCGGTGGGGAAGAGCGTGTTTTAAAGGCAGCCGCCAGCTATTAGCCGTGAGCTATTAGCTCTTTCGTGCCGAGTTGACGAAAGCGGGGCGGGGTGGAGCTGGGAGCTAATAGCGAGAGGCTAGTAGCTGCTGTTGAGGGTTTTCGTTATGTTGATGCCGAAGAAAGTGAAGTTTCGCAAGCAGCAGAAGGGCAAGCGCCGCGGCAAGGCGTGGCGCGGGTCCACGCTGGCATTCGGAGAGTACGGCCTGAAGGCGATGGAGTGCGGCTACATCACCGACCGGCAGATCGAGGCCAGCCGTATCGCGATGACGCGGTTCGTCAAGCGCGGCGGCAAGATCTGGCTGCGCCTGTTTCCTGACAAGCCCATCACCAAGAAGCCGGCCGAAGTCCGAATGGGTTCGGGCAAAGGCGCGCTGGACCACTGGGTCGCCGTGGTGCGGCCGGGCAAGATTTTGTTTGAGATGGAAGGCGTGACGCCGGAGACGGCAGTGGAAGCCATGCGGCTGGCGTCGCACAAACTGCCGCTGAGAACGAGGTTTGTGCAGCGTGCGGGCGCGGAAAAAACCGCAGTGAAGGCGGAAGAGTAAAAGGCAGCTTCCAGTTGCTGGTTTCCAGCTTCAAGCATTTGACGCCGAGACGGAACGGACGGCAGAGGCAGAATGAAGCTAAAAGCCAGCAGCGAGTAGCTAGGAGCTAAGAGAAAAATGGAACTGGCAAAGATTCGCAACTTGAGCGACGAGGAGCTGAAGCACCAGGAGAAGACTTCGGCCGAACAGCTTTTCCGGTTGCGCTTCCAGGTGGCGCTGGGGCAGAGCGACGGAGTGAAGAAGCTGCGCGAGCTGCGCAAGGAGATTGCGCAAATCAAGACCATCGAGCGCGAGCGCGAACTAGGCATTCACGGCGAAGTGAAGGAACCCAAAGCCGCCGCTCCGGCCGCAGAGGCGAAGGCCGAGAAGGCCGCCCCGGCTGCGGAGCAAAGCAAAGCCGCGAAGGCGGAGAAGGCTGCGCCGGCTGGGGCAGTCCGGACGGCCAAGGCGAAAGAAAAGGCGCCGGCGGCGAAAACCAAGGCCCGGAGCACGAAGAAGGCCGCGCCGGCTGCGAAGAAGAAGACGGCGAAAGCGAAGGAGAAGCGCAAATGACGGCGACCCAAAAAACAGCGGCGGGAGCGCCCGCGCCCACGTCGAGGCGCAACGAGAAAGTGGGCCAGGTGGTTTCGACCAAGATGCAGAAGACCATCGTGGTGGCCGTGGAGATGCGCAAAGCGCATGCCAAGTACAAGCGCATTGTGCGCAGCACGAAGAAGTTTTACGCGCACGACGAGCAAAGCTCGGCGCGGCTGGGCGACATGGTGCGCATCCGCGAGACACGTCCGCTGAGCAAGTTGAAGCGGTGGTCGCTGGAAGAGATTGTGCGGCGGTCGAGCCTCGGGCAGATCGAGGAAGCCGTGCTGCCGGGTGAAACTGTCCCTGCAGAAAAGTAGGGCTGCCGAGAGGAGGATAGATCATGGCTGTGCAAATGCGGACCATGCTCGCGGTTGCCGACAACTCCGGCGCACGCAAGCTGCAGGTGATTCTGCCGCTGGGCGGCGGGCTAGGTGTAAAGGCCGGCTTGGGCGACATTGTGACGGCGGCGGTGAAGGAAGCTTCGCCGGACGGCACGGTGAAGAAGGGCAAGGTGGTGAAGGCGGTGATCGTACGCACGCGCAAGGAGCACCGGCGCCGCGACGGCACCTACATTCGCTTTGACGAAAACGCAGCGGTCGTGATCGGAGACGATCACGAGCCGATTGGGAC
>JASHQH010000116.1 GCA_030037635.1 Acidobacteriaceae bacterium | reverse complement strand
AGCACTTTCTCGTCCAGAATGCCCTGGTCCAGCATCTCCAGCAAGCCGATCGGCCGTACCTCCTGCACGCACCCGGGAAAACTGGGATCGGGCACCAGCACCAGCACGTCGAGCGGGTCGCCGTCGTCGCTCAATGTCGACGGAATGAATCCATAATCGCCTGGATAGTGCACCGGCGAGTGCAGGTTGCGGTCCAGTTTGAATACGTGCAACTGCTTGTCGTACTCAATCTTCTGTGTGCCGCCCTTTGGTATCTCGATCACTACACGAAAAACCTCCGGCGCGCGCTCGCCCACCGGAAGTTCCAGAAAATTCGTCATTGCCTCACTTTTCTCCTCGGAAGAACTTCGTTCTCCAATTTCGTCTTTCCCTGGTCCTGAGTCCCTCAGCCCCTGAGTTCTTAGTCCCTGCTTTTATAATCTGTGATCATGAAGGCGCATGTCTACGTCACGCTGAAGACATCGGTCCTCGACCCGCAGGGCCAGACCATCCATAATGCCCTCCGCAAGATCGGATTTGCCGATGTCACCGATGTGCGCCAGGGGAAATACTTTGCGCTCTCGCTTGCTAACGGCCTGAACGCGGCCGCCGCGCGCGCCGAAGTGGAGCGCATCGCCCGCGAGGTTCTCACTAATCCCGTCATCGAGGAATACACCTACCGCATCGAAGACTGACGCGCAGGCCCGCTGACCGCAGGCCTGGTGCTTTAGCCGAGGACTCCCGGCTTGAGCCAATCCGCGGAGTGCTTTTCAATCGCGATTCTCACCAGCTGGCTTCGGGTTCGCACTCCGGCCTTATGAAACAGCTCCTGGATGACAGCCTTGACCGAGCTCTCAGAGACTTTAAGGTTGAGAGCGATCTCCTTATTGGTTAGACCATCGAGAACACCGCGCATGACGGCGTGCTGGCGCGGGGTAAGGGGACGGGTGCGCTCGCTGCTCTCGTCGGGCGCGCCTCTGCCGGCGACAAGCGTGCTCAAGGTCCCGGAGTCGAGCCAGATTTCGCCGTCGGCTACGCGGCGAATTGCAGACAGCAGTTGATCGAGACTGCGGTGCTTGAGAAAAATTCCCGATGCTCCGCCTTCCATCATGCGCAGCGTGGCGGCATCGGGCATGCCCGCCGTCACCACCAGCACCCTGGTTTGTTTGTGGTGCAGCTTGAGCTCATCCAGCAGAGCGGTGCCCAGTTCTGCGCCAAGATCGTAGTCGAGCAGCACTACATCGATTTCCGTGCGGCTCAGCGCAGCCAGAGCCGCCGCCACGCTGGTGCACTCGCCCACCACCTGAAAGCCTGGAGACGTTTGCAATAGCCTGCCCAGTCCCTCGCGGAACAGGTTATGATCGTCCACCATCAAGATGCGGATTTCATCCATAGCGATTCCCGGGCGCTTTGGTGCGCCCGCAACAACTCTACGGCAAAGCAGGCGCCGTCTTTGAGAGCACGATAACGCAATTCGCCGCCGAATGAGCGCACAAAGGCGCGCGAAAGGTAGAGGCCGAGGCCAGTGGCTTCGGCTTCGGCCTGAAATGGACGGAACAGATGTTCGGGATGAGCCACGCCGCCGCCGTTATCGGAAACGTCCACGATGATGTGGTTGGTCTCACCCCGTGCGGAGAGCGAAATCCACCGCTGTTCTTTGCCGTCGAGTGCGCGAGTGCTGTTGGAGACGAGGTTGAGGAAGACTTGCATCAGGCTGGAGCGGTCGGCCCACACGGCAGGCAGGCCATGCTCGACCGTCCAATGCAGCTCGATGCCTTCTTCATTGAGATTGGGCGCGACCACGATCTTCAACTCGTCGAGAAGCGCGTTGAGATCCACTTCCGTGGCCTCCGTGGCAGGCCGCTGAAGATTCACGCTGGCCACCCGCTCCAGGGCCACCACCAGGCTGCCCAGCGCCTCAAAATCCTTGTTTCCGGCCAGAGAGGCGGCCTGCTTCAGGTTGCGATGCACCACGGCGATGGCGCCGCACACATTGCGAATCTCATGCGCCAGAGCGCTGACGGCGATACGCGAACCCTCCAGAAGCTGGTGCAATCCTGAGACCTCGTGAGCGCGCAGATCTTCCGATATGTCGAGCACCATCGCGGTTAATCGCGCGCCGGCGCTGGTTTGATAAGTAGAAAAGCAGATGTCGGCCAGAAAGGCCTCACCATCTTCGCGCAGCCCGCGCGCCTGCATCACCGCGCGCAAAAGCTGCAGCGAAGTATCGTTCATGGGGATGTTCTTGAGGGCCGGGAAATAGCCATCGATCGGCTTTCCGGGCAGCATTCCCGGCGCGGCGCCCAACATGCGATGCGCGGCTCCGTTGGCCATCAGGACTGAGCCGGCGGCGTCGGCCGTGACGATGGCAACGGGCGAGCTTTCGATGAGGATCTCCAGTTGTTCTTCGGCATCCCGGCGCGCATCGCGCTCGCGCTCGATCTCATGAAGATTTTCGGCTGCGGCGCGACGGCTCAAATTCACTTCACGGATAAACAGCCCGGCGACGACGAAGGCCGCAAAGTGAATGACCACACGGGAAGTTCCCATGCGCACGTTCCAGGGGAGATCGCCGAACCGCTCCGCCAGAAACGTGCAGACCCCCGCTGCCGCTACGACCGTGGGCCGTCCCGCAACGCTGCCGATCATCAGCATGGGAATCAGGTAGAGGAACCCGAGCGCCACCTCGCCGATGACCCACCAGTCGACCAGTGCGACCACGGTGATGAGAAGGGCGGCTTTAAGGAGAACCACTCCCCGGCTTCCCTGGAACAACAATGCAAACATGTTCACCTGCGAGAGCTTGCGAATGCATGCAGCAAGAGTCGCTTGCCGGTCAGCGCAATCCCACCCCCGCTCGTAGTTTATAAAGGCCGGATTTAGATTACATATAGAAATTGTAAAGGCAATTGAACGCCAAATTGCTGTTTGTCCGAAAGATAGCCTTCACCTATCCTGTCGATAGGATCAATTGCCGGAAAGATAGGCCTTTTCAACTTTACGTTTCTTCTATCCTCAAATTTGAATCTCGCGAAGAGAACCTGTCTCCATCGATTGCGTCCTACCGATGCGTGAGCATGTAGCGGAGATACCATGCGCAATTCCAAATCGAACTACAGAGCCGCCTGCGCGCGGGCTGTGAGCCTGCTTTTGCTGGGTGCGAATCTTCCGGCATGGGCGCAGCAGGCCCTGACGTGGGATCAAGTGAAAGCCAAATTTGAAGCCGCCAATCCTGCGCTGAAGGCGGATGCAGACAACGTGGACGAGATGAAGGCCGAGGAGATTACAGCGTTCCTCCGGCCGAACCCGCAGTTCACCTTCTCTACGGACGGCACGCAGCTGGCTCCATATCGCGGAGTCTGGGAGCCGCTCGCCGGAACCCAGTGGCAGCCCAACGTGAGCTACCTGCACGAGCGCGATCACAAGAGGGAGCTGCGCCTGGAGAGCGCGCAGGAAGGCACGCGCATCACCGAGTCACAACACGAGGACCTGGACCGAAATATGGTGTTCTCGCTGCGTACGGCCTTCGTGGCCACGCTGCAAGCCAAATTCGTGCTCGATCTCGCCAAAGCCGACCTGGATTACTACGACAAGATCATCGCTATCAGCCACGACCGCCTGAAGGCCGGCGACATTGCGCAGATCGACTTCGATCGTATCGAGCTGCTGCGCGTGCAATACGAGTCGGAAATCGAGACGGCTATCGTGAACCTGCGCACGGCTAAGATTCAGCTTCTGCAATTGATCGACGACCGCACACCCGTCGACCAGTTCGACGTGACCGGGCCGTTCGACTTCAGTGACAACCTGCAGCCGCTGGAGGCGTACCGCGACGCGGCGCTGGCGGCACGTCCCGATCTCGCGGCAGCTCTCGAAACCATTCAGCAATCCGAGACCAACCACAAGCTGGCGATCTCGAACGGATCCACCGATCCGACCTGGAGCGCCTGGTATACGAACAACCCCTCCTTCAACAACCCATACGACGAAAACACGCTGGGCCTGAGCGTAAGCGTCCCGCTGCGCGTGTTCGACCGCAACCAGGGCGAGAAGAAGCGCACCCTGATCGACATCGACCGCAGCCAGCAGGCCAGCGAAGCGGCTCGCGCGCAGGTGTTCAGCGACGTGGACACGGCCTATGAGCTGGTGCGCAGCAATATCGCTCTGCTCAAGCCCTATAAGGAGAAGTACAACGACGAGGCGCTGCGGGTGCGCGACACGGTGAGCTACGCGTACATGCACGGAGGGGCCTCGCTGATGGACTTCCTGAACGCGCAAAGCGATTACCGGCAGGTGCAACTGGCCTATGCGCAGCTGCTCGGCGCCTATTTGACGGCTGCAGGCCAACTCAATCTTGCCGTCGGACGCGAGGTGATCCCATGACGAGACGGTCAATCTTTGCAGCCGCATGCTGTGTAACCGCGTTGTTTGCGTTGGCCGGCTGCAAGAAGAATTTCGATCCTGCCAGTGGCGCGGCGTCACCCGCGCAGGTGGTGGAAACCGGCAACCCGGGCATCGTGTCTGTGGATCATCCGGAACAATATCCCACGGTCGCTGCCGGCCGCGTCGACGAGCCTGACAAGCTGGATGTGACGGGCTCGGTGTTCCCCGATATCGCGCGGGAGATTCCCGTAATCTCGATGGCCAACGGCCGTGTGGTCGACATCAAAGCGCGGCTCGATGACTACGTGAAGAAGGGCCAGTTGCTGTTCAGCGTGCAGAGCCCCGACATCAGCGGCGCCTTCGATACCTATGTAAAGGCCGCGGCAGACGAACAGCTGGCCAATAAAGCGTACCTGCGCGCGCAGGATCTGTATCAGCACGGTGCGATTTCACAATCCATGCTGGAGCAGGCCGAGGATACAGAGAAGGACGCCAAAGCCGACCTGGTTGCCGCAGAGCAGCAGTTGAAAATCTTCGGCGTGGACAAGGAGAATCCCAGCCCGATTGTGAACGTGTATGCGCCGGCCACCGGTGTCATCGTGGCGCAGAACATTACTGAGGCTGCCGCCACGGGCGTGTCGCTTTCAGGAACAGCTACCGCGTTCACCATCGCCGACCTGAGCTCAGTTTGGATTCTTTGCGATGTCTACGAGAACGACCTGGCGAACGTGCACCTCGGTCAGGAAGCGCAGATCAAGCTGACTGCGTACCCTGACCGGCCGCTGACCGGCCGGGTGAGCGATATCGGGCCGGTTCTCGATCCCACCATTCGCACTGCCAAGGTGCGCATCGAGTTGGCCAATCCGGGGATTCTTCGCCTGGGGATGTTTGCGACGGCGACGCTGCTCAGCCGGACCAAGGTGACGCACGCTACGGTGCCGGCCACCGCAATTCTCCACCTGCACGACCGCGAATGGGTCTTTGAGCCGGCAGGGCAAGGGCAGTTCAAGCGCGTGCAGGTTGACGGCGGCGACATGCTGCCGGGAGGCCAGCAGGAAATCCTGTCGGGCCTGGCGCCGGGGCAGCAGGTCGTCCAGGACGTGCTCAACCTTGAGGCTACGGTGGAGGCGCAATGATTCGGAGGCTGGTCGACTTCGCACTTCGGAGCCGCTTCCTTATTCTGGCTCTCGGGATTTTGCTCTTCGGGTGGGGCATGGTTTCCTTTCATCGCCTTCCCGTCGAAGCCTATCCCGACGTGGCCAACAATTATGTCGATGTGATCGCGCAGTGGCCGGGCATCAGCGCCGAGCAGATCGAGCAACAGGTCACTATCCCCATTGAGACCACCATGAACGGCATTCCCGGCATCGCCCATGTGCGCTCGTGGTCGATTTTCGGATTATCGACGGTGGAGATGGTGTTCGGTGAAGACACAACCGACTTCGAGAACCGCGAGCGCGTGCTGGAGCGGCTCTCGCAGGTGACGCTCCCCAACAACATTGTGCCGCAGATGGGAACAGACTGGAGCCCGGTGGGGCAGATTTACTTCTACACTCTGCGCAGCACCAACCCCTCTTACGACGTGATGAACCTGAAGACGCTGGAGACGTGGGTGGTTGAGAAAAACCTCAAATCGGTTCCCGGTGTCGTGGATATCAATCCTTTCGGGGGACCGACGCGCGAGTACCAGGTGCGTCTCGATCCTGAGAAGCTGATCGACTACGGGCTGAGCATCGGCCAGGTAGAGCAGCAGCTGACCAACAACAACGCCAACGGCGGGGGCAGCTTCATCCAGGAGGGACAGCAGGAAGTGAACGTGCGCGAGGTAGGGCTGGTGCGCGACGTTCAGGACATCGGGAACACGGTGATCACCACCAAGGCAGGCACGCCAATCCACGTGAGGGATCTCGGCGTTGTCGAGCAAGGCCCCATGATCCGGCTGGGCCAGTTTGGCGACCTCTTCCACGCCAAAGACGGCAGGCTAATCGACAACGACGACGTGGTCTCGGGCATCGTGGCGCTGCAAAAGGGCGCCAATGCGCAGCCCACCCTCGACGGCGTGAGCGCCAAGGTCAAGGAGCTGAACGATCAGATACTGCCCAAGGGCGTAACGCTGCAACCGTTCATTGATCGCAGCGATTTGCTCCGCTTCACCACGCACACCGTGCTGCACAATCTCGGTGCGGGCATGATCCTGGTGGTCATCATCCTCTTTCTTTTCCTTGGTAATGTGCGCGGCGCATTCATCGTGGCCTGCACCATCCCCTTTTCGCTGCTCTTCGCCGCCACCTGTCTCGACCTGCGCCAGATACCCGCCAACCTGCTCTCGCTGGGCGCGTTGGACTTCGGCATGGTGGTTGATGGCGCGGTGGTGATGGTGGAAAACATCGTCCGCCATCTGTCGCGGAACGACAACACCCGCACCCCCGCGCAAAAGATTCGCGACGCCGCTCATGAAGTCCAGCGCCCGGTGTTTTACGCTATCGCCATTATTATTACTGCTTATCTGCCCATCTTTACGCTGCAGGCCGTAGAGGGAAGGCTGTTCCGGCCCATGGCGTGGACGGTGGCGTTTGCGTTGTTGGGCGCCCTCATATTCTCCATCTTGATTGCTCCCGTTCTGTCGGCCATGTTGTTCAGTAAAGGCGCAAAGGAGTGGAGAAACCCGGCCATGGAGTATCTGCGGGAGCGCTACCGCAGCGGCGTCACCTGGGCCATCGAACATCACCGCCTGATGTTGAGTGTCGGCGTGGCTGCTTTTTTGCTGGCGGTTTTTCTGGCTTTCAGCGGCGTCATCGGATCCGAGTTTCTGCCTCACCTCGATGAAGGTTCGTTGTGGGTGCGCGGCACCCTGGAACAAAGCGTTGGGCCCGACCAAAGCATCGAAATTGCCAACCAGGCCAGGCTGCTGCTTTGTTCGTTTCCTGAAACCACCGAGTGCACCAGCCAAACCGGGCGCCCCGATGACGGAACCGATCATACCGGTTTTTTCAACACTGAATACTTCGTGGGCCTGAAGCCGAAGGAGGAGTGGCGGCCGGTCTTTCACGGGGACAAGGACAATCTGATCGCCTCCATGCAGGATGAGCTGGAAAAGAAATTCCCCGGCGTGATCTGGGGATTCTCCCAGCCCATTGAGGACAATATGGAAGAGGCCGTCAGCGGCGTCAAGGGCGAACTGGCGACCAAGGTGTATGGCAGCGATTTACATACCCTGGAAGATCTGGCAGACCAGATTGAAGGCGTGATGAGCCGGGTGCGGGGCATTACTGACCTGGGTGTGTTTCAGGTGACCGGCCAGCCCGATCTCGACGTGACCGTGGATCGCGCCAAGGCAGCGCGCTGGCAAATCAACGTGGCCGACGTGCAAGACGCCGTGCAAACCGCGGTGGGCGGTAACGCCCTTACCCAGGTATTGCGGGGCGAAGAAGTTTACAACCTGACGTTGCGCTATTTACCGCAATATCGCGATACGCGCGAGGCGATTGAGAACATCCGGTTGCTCTCACCCTCAGGTGAGCGCGTCTCGCTGGCCCAGCTTTGCGATGTCCGCGAGGCCGACGAAGGATCGGAGATTTATCGCGAGAACAACGAGCGCTATGTGGCCATCAAATACAGCGTGCGCGACCGCGCCCTGGGCGATGCCGTGCGCGAGGCCATTCAAAAAGTGAACGACCAGGTAAAACTTCCGCGCGGCTATCACCTCGGCTGGGAGGGCGAGTACCAGAGCGAGGTCCGGGCTGAGGCGCGCATGGCCATCATCGTGCCGCTTACTGTGCTTCTGATCTTCATCATCCTGTACAGCATGTACAGGTCGCTCAAGTGGGCTTTGCT
>JASHQH010000115.1 GCA_030037635.1 Acidobacteriaceae bacterium | reverse complement strand
CTGTTTTAAGAACGCGAGTCGGGGTTGCCCGGAGGGCAAATCCCGGCGCTATAGCGAGGAGAACATGGCAAAGAACCTATCGAATTTGCGTGCGCCGCGAAGGGCCAACACGGGCCGCAAGCGCATTGGCCGGGGCATGGGATCCGGCATGGGGAAGACCTCAACCCGCGGCCACAAGGGGCAGGGTTCACGTTCCGGCTCGAGCCTGATGCGCGGTTTTGAGGGCGGCCAGATGCCGTTGCACCGGCGTCTGCCCAAGCGAGGCTTCACCAACATCTTCCGCACCGAGTACAGCATCGTAAACCTTGACCGGATCGCAGAGGTTGGTGCGGCCGAGATTGGCCTTGACGACTATCGCAAGCTGGGATTGGTGTCGAACCGGCAGTCGCTGATTAAGGTTCTCGGCTCGGGGGAGCTCAAAAAGGCCGTCACCATCCACGCGCACAAGTTTTCAAAGTCGGCGGCTGAAAAGATTGAGAAGGCCGGCGGCAAGGCAGTCGTGGTGGGCGCTGCGGCCCCTGAAGCCGCGTAGGGTCGTGTGATCCGGTGGCCCAATGCGAGGGGTCGGGGGCACCCTGAAGGAGCCGGCGCGACTCAGCACTGACCACTGAGGGCTGCTGTTATGTGATGTAACTCACGTCCGCGTTTACCCAGATTGGTTAGGCTGAAGGAAACCCGGAAGCGCCGTAAGATGGAACTTAAGGTTAGATTCGACGGGCGCCGGAGGCGCCGGAAGCGGATAACCCGATATGCTTGAGAAGTTTCTCAATATCTTCCGGATTCCCGACCTGCGCAAGCGGGTCCTGTTCACGCTGGGCATACTGGCCGTGTATCGGCTGGGGGCGTGGATTCCCACGCCCGGGGTGAATCAACGCCAGCTGGACCTGATGTTCAGCCAGCAGAACGGCACCATGTTCGGCCTGATGGACCTGTTCAGCGGCGGCACGCTGCGGCGGATGACCATCTTTGCGCTGGGCATCATGCCGTACATTACGGCGTCGATCATTTTTCAGCTTCTTACCGTGGTCTATGAGCCGCTGGCGCGCATCCAGAAAGAGGGGGAGCTGGGCCGGCGAAAAATCACGCAGTGGACGCGCTACCTGACCGTAGTGCTGGGTGCATTGCAGTCCATCGGAATTGCGGCCATTCTCAACAAGCAGGGACTGGTGCTGCATCCGGGCCCGAGCTTCTACATGCTCACCGTGATCACTCTGACGGCGGGCACGGCATTCATCATGTGGCTGGGCGAGCAGATCACCGATCGGGGCATCGGCAACGGCATGAGCCTGCTGATTTTTGCCGGCATCGTGGCCGGACTTCCGCGCGGCGTTGCCGACCTGGTGCAAAAGGTGCAAACCGATGCCTGGGGCCCGATGTCCTTCCTGGTGGTGCTGGCGCTCGTAGCCGGCATGGCCGCGGTGGTGGCGTTCATCGTGTTTGTGGAGCGCAGTGAGCGGCGTATTCCCATCCAGAGCGCCCGGCGCATTGTGGGGCGGCGCATGATGGGCGGCCAATCGAGCCATCTGCCGTTGAGGGTGAACTCGGGCGGCGTGATGCCCATTATCTTTGCCAGCTCCATTCTGTCGGCGCCGCTGCTGTTTGGCCAGGTGGACTGGGTGCAGAAAAGCGCATTTCTGCAGCCGATCCTGCAGGCGCTCACGCCGGGCTATCCCTGGTACGAGCTGCTCAATATCCTGGGCATCATCTTTTTCGCCTATTTTTACGTTTCCATCGTGATGCGGCCGGACGACATTGCCGATAACTTTCGCAAGTCAGGATCGTTCATTCCCGGCATCCGGCCGGGCAAGCGCACGTCCGACTTTATCAACGACATTCTTACCCGCATCACGCTGGTTGGCGCTCTCTACCTGGTTCTGGTGCAAATGGTGCCCACCTTCCTCATTTCGGGCATTCGATTCGACAAGATTTGGCTTATCGGGAGGTTCTTTGAGAATTTGCCCAACTGGGCAATTCACGGGATGAACGTGAACTTCTACTTTGGCGGGACTTCACTGCTGATTGTGGTGGGTGTGGCCATGGATACAGTCAACCAGATCGAATCGCAGCTGATCATGCGGCACTATGACGGCTTTTCCCCGCGCTCCGGTCGCATTCGGGGAAGGAAAACCTGGTAATGTCTTCATCTGTTTCGACTGAGACATCAATGGAAAGCAGCCGGGCAACGGAATCGAATACGGCACCCGGGCCGATTCTTTTATTGGGCGCTCCGGGGGTGGGCAAAGGCACGCAGGCCAAAGAGTTGGTGAAGCTTTGGAGCATCCCGCAAATCTCCACGGGCGACCTGCTGCGGGCCAACGTGGCTGAAGGGACGAAGCTGGGCAGGGTTGCCAAGGAGATCATGGGCCGGGGCGAGCTGGTGCCCGATTCGCTGGTGAACGAAATGGTGGCGGTGCGGTTGCTTGAGCCCGACACCGCCCGCGGGTACATCCTGGACGGCTTTCCGCGCACGCTTGGGCAGGCTACCTGGCTCGATGCCCGCCTGTCGGCGCAAATCGAATCCCTGCCTTTAGTTGCGGTGAGCATCCAGGTGAACTATAATCAATTATTGCGGCGCATTACGGGGCGCCGGAATTGTCCTGTCTGCCAGACCATCTACAACGTCTATATGAATCCCCCCAAGCGGGAGGGGATTTGCGATGTAGAAGGTGCAGCGCTGATCCAGCGAGCCGATGACACGGAAGAGGTCTTCAAGGAGCGCATGCGCGCTTACACGGCCTTGACCGCGCCCGTCGTCGACCATTACCGGGCTCTGGGACGATTTGCGGAAGTGGATGGAGACCGGCCGATCGCCGTGATCGCCGCCGGAATTGTTGCCGCCGCCGAACGGTTGCGCCACGCGGCGTGATCGCCGCGGCGGGTTTGCGTGCTGGGCAAGGCAGTTGATGGTTCGCAGTTCTTCGTTCAGAGTGGTTGGCTGCTGGACAAGAGGTGCAACTTTGAACTGAGAACTGTGAAATGGTTTTGTGGCCGTCGTATTGAAGTCGTCGCAGGAAATCGAGAAGATGCGCCACGCGGGGCAGGTGGTTCGCGAGGTGCTGGAACTGGTGCGCAGCAAGGTGAAGCCGGGGGCCACCACCTACGATCTGGAAAAAGCCGCCGATACGCGCTTGAAAGAACTTGGCGTGAAGGCGGCGTTCAAGGGATATCGCGGTTTTCCGTGCGTGTTGTGCACGTCGGTCAACAGCGAGGTGGTACACGGGATTCCGTCACCCCGGCGGGTTCTCAAGGAAGGGGATATCGTTTCGGTCGACTTCGGCGTAGTGATCGACGGTTTTTACGGCGACGCGGCGATCACGGTGCCGGTGGGAAAGATTGACGACAGGGCTGCGCGTCTGCTGAAGGCCACTGAGGATTCGCTCAAGGCAGGGATTGCAGCGGTCCGGCCGGGAGCGACGCTGGGCGATGTGGGTGCGGCGGTGCAGGGTGTGGTTGAGGGCCAGGGGTTCTCGGTGGTGCGCGATTTTGTGGGACACGGCATCGG
>JASHQH010000114.1 GCA_030037635.1 Acidobacteriaceae bacterium | reverse complement strand
GTTTCTCGGCCGCCTCCAGCACATCTTCGATAGCGCCTTGCATGTGGAAAGCCTGCTCGGGCACATCGTCGTACTTGCCTTCCAGCACGCCTTTAAAGCTGCGCACGGTATCGGCGATCTTCACGTACTTGCCCTTGAGGCCGGTAAACTGCTCGGCGACGTGGAACGGCTGTGAAAGGAACTTCTGCACCTTGCGCGCCCGGGCCACGGTGATCTTGTCGTCTTCAGAGAGCTCGTCGATGCCCAGGATGGCGATGATGTCCTGCAGGTCCTTGTAGCGCTGGAGAATCCTCTTCACGCCCTGCGCCACGTCGTAGTGATCCTGGCCAACCACGCGCGCGGTGAGAATGCGGGACGTGGAGGCCAGTGGATCGACGGCCGGGTAGATGCCGATCTCGGAAAGCGGACGGCTCAGCACGGTGGTCGCGTCAAGGTGCGCAAAGGTCGTGGCCGGCGCGGGATCGGTGAGGTCGTCGGCGGGCACGTACACGGCCTGGACCGAGGTAACCGAGCCCTTGCTCGTGGAGGTAATGCGCTCCTGCAACTCGCCCATCTCCGTGGCCAGGTTGGGCTGGTAGCCCACGGCCGAGGGCATGCGGCCCAGCAGCGTCGACACTTCAGAGCCAGCTTGCGTAAAGCGGAAGATGTTGTCGATGAAGAGCAGCGTGTCGGCGCCCTCCTTATCGCGGAAGTACTCGGCGACAGTGAGAGCGGTGAGCGCGACGCGGAGGCGCGCGCCGGGGGGCTCGGTCATTTGCCCGAACACAAGGGCGCACTTCGACTCCTGCCACTTGCCCGGCTTGATGACACCGGACTCAGTCATCTCGCGCCACAGATCGTTGCCCTCGCGGGTGCGTTCGCCCACGCCGCCAAACACCGAGAAGCCGCCGTGCTGCTGGGCAACGTTGTTGATGAGCTCCTGGATGATGACGGTTTTGCCCACGCCGGCGCCGCCAAACAGACCGATCTTGCCGCCCTTCAAGAATGGCTGAATCAGATCGATGACCTTGACGCCGGTCTCAAACATCTCCTCGTGCGTCGACTGCTCGTCGAAGAGCGGCGCAGGGCGATGAATGGGATCGCGCTCCTTGGCGCCGATGGGGCCCAGCTCATCCACCGGCTCGCCGATCACGTTGATCACGCGGCCCAGCGTCTGCTTGCCCACCGGCACGCGGATGGGCCCGCCCGTATCGATGGCCTTCATGCCGCGCACCATGCCGTCGGTGGCTTCCATGGCCACGGTGCGCACGCGCCCCTCGCCCAAGTGCTGCTGCACCTCGAGAACCACGTCGATGGGCGTGGGGACCTTGAAGCCTTCCGAGGTGACGCGCAGCGCCTGGTAAATGGGCGGCATGGTCGCCTCTTCAAATTGAACGTCTACGGCCGGGCCGGAGACCTTGATCACTCTGCCGATGTTTTCTGCCATTTCTTTGAGCTCCTAGCTTCTGGCTTTTCCTTCACAGCCCCAGATTCAGTCCTCTAGTCCAGCGTTGACAGCAGCAAGAACAGCTGGAGGCTGGCAGCTGGAAGCTGCCTTCACAGCGCCGCGGCGCCGGAAACAATCTCAATAATCTCCTTGGTGATGGCCGCCTGGCGCACGCGGTTCATGTACAGCGTGAGCGAGTCGATCATGTCGGAGGCGTTGTTGGTTGCCGAATCCATGGCCGTCATGCGCGCCGCGTGCTCGGCGGCCACTGATTCGGTCATGGCGTGAAAAAGCATGGAAAAGATGTACTGCGGAAGCAGGCCGGCGAAGAGCTCGCTGGGAGGCTGCTCGTAAATGTAGTCGACGTTGGCGGTGCCGAACTTCTTTGCTTCCTCGTCTGCTTCTATGGTGTCGGCGGCTTCGAGTTGAATGCCGGCCGAGAGGGCGGCCTCGGCCGCGCGCTCCTTTTCTTCCGCCGTAGGCTCCGCGGCCCCTGCAACCTGCTGCTTGCCCAGCTCGATGAGCGGGAGCAGGCGCTCCACCACCACGCGCTGCGCGATCACCGACTTGAACTCGTTGTAAACGATGTAGGCGGCGTCAATCTCCTCGCGCACGTAGCGGGCAATGATGCTGTGCGCGATTTCGAAGACCCGCGAGGCCTCAAGGTGGGCCAGAATGCCTGGGTGGTCGCCGGTAATTTCGACCGCGCCCCGGCGCGGCGACCGCACTTCGGTTGAACGGCCCTCCTGGTTTGCGGTTTCGGTATAGCTGGCTGTCGGGTAACGCCGCCGCAGCTGGTCACGGCCCTTGCGGCCGACGGCAATGATGTCGATCTCCTTGTTGGCATTGCCGCGAATGAATTGGTAGCAGATCTTAAGAATATTGGCGTTGAAGGCCCCGGCAAAGCCCTTGTCGCCGGTGACCACGATGAGCAGAACCCGTTTCTCGGGCCGCGTGAGGAAGAGCGGATGGCACAGGTTGCCGGTCTTCTCGTCGTAGAGATCGACGCGCCGCGCGAGCGACTCAAGCACGCTCAAGATCATGCGCGCGTAGGGCCGCGCCGCCAGCGCCCGCTCCTGGGCACGGCGCAGCTTGGCCGCCGACACCATCTTCATGGCCTTGGTGATCTGCCGCGTGTTCTTCACGCTGCGGATTCTGCGCCGGAGATCGAGGACGTTCGCCATAGTTCAGTTCTCAGTGGTCAGTGGTCAGGGGTTAGGGGTCAGATTCCGTGCGGCAGCGTTCTTGCGGATCACTGATCCCGGACAACTGCCGCTACGCAGTAGCCGTTGCCAGCTCCTGCTTGAAATTCTCCGTGTACTCCTTCATGGCTGCGTGCAGCCGGTCGCGGAGGTCGTCCAACTGCTTCTTTTGCGTCAGGTCGGCCATCAGCGCCTGCTGCGACTCGGCGAAATACTTGTACAAACCGTCCTCGAAGGCGCGGATCTCCTCAACTTTCAGGCCGTCGAGATAGCCCTGCGTGCCGGCGAACAGAATGACGACCTGCTGCTGCCAGGTGAGGGGATGGAACTGCGGCTGTTTGAGCAGCTCGGTGAGCCGTGCGCCGCGGGCCAACTGCTTCTGTGTCAGCGGATCGAGGTCCGAGGCAAACTGCGCGAATGCCGCCACTTCGCGGTACTGGGCCAGATCGAGCTTGAGCGTGGACCCCACCTGCTTGACCGCCTTGATGGCCGCCGAGAAGCCCACGCGCGAAACGGAGAGGCCTACATTCACCGCCGGCCGCACACCGGAGTTAAACAGGTCGGTCTCCATGAAGATCTGGCCGTCGGTGATGGAAATAACGTTGGTAGGAATGTAAGCCGAAATGTCGCCGGCCTGGGTTTCAATGACGGGCAGCGCGGTGAGGCTGCCGGCGCCCTTCTCGTCGTTCAGCTTGGCAGCGCGCTCCAGCAGACGGGAGTGCAGATAAAACACGTCGCCGGGATAGGCTTCGCGGCCGGGCGGCCGGCGCAGGAGCAGCGAAATCTCGCGGTAGGCCATGGCGTGCTTGGAGAGATCGTCGTACATGACCAGGGCGTGCTTGCCGTTGTCGCGGAAATACTCGCCCATGGCGCAGGCCGCGTAAGGCGCAAGGTACAGCATGGGCGCCGGCTCCGATGCCGAAGCGGCCACCACGATGGTGTGGCCCATGGCGCCATGTTCAGCCAGGGTCTGCACCACCTGCGCGATGGACGAGCGCTTTTGCCCGATGGCGCAATAAATGCAGATAAGGTCATTCTTGGCGTTGTTGATGATGGTGTCGAGCAGGACGGCGGTTTTTCCGGTCTGGCGGTCGCCAATGATGAGCTCGCGCTGGCCGCGGCCGATGGGGATCATGGCGTCGATGGCCTTCAGGCCGGTGGCCATGGGCTCGCGCACAGGCTGGCGGTCGACGATACCGGGGGCCAGCCGCTCCACGGGCAACGTTTCGGTCGTCGCGATGGGGCCCTTGTCGTCGATCGGCGCCCCCAGCGCGTTCACGACGCGGCCAATCATGGCCGGGCCGACGGGAACGGAGAGAATTTTGCCGGTGCGCTTGACCTCTTCGCCTTCCTTCAGCTCCGTGTACTCGCCCAGCACCACGCAGCCCACTTGATCTTCCTCAAGCGAGAGCGCCAGTCCGGCCACGCCGTGGGGAAAGCTGAGCAACTCGCCGGCCATTACCTTGTCGAGGCCGTAGAGATGGGCAATGCCGTCGCCGAGCGAGGTGATGGTGCCCACCTCGTCCACCTGAACTTTGGCGTCGTAGTTGGCGATCTGCTCGCGAAGAATTTGAGTAATTTCGTCTGCCTTGATTTGAGCCATGTTTCAGTGATCAGTGATCAGTGATCAGTGGTCAGTTCTCTGCCCATCTGCTTCTTCCGATCTCTGCCTCCCTCATCTCCATCCTGAATTCATTCGAAACACAGTGGTCAGTGTTCAGTGGTCAACCCGCCCGGGACGCGTTTTTCCCAGAATTGCGTGAATCATCTTGCCCACCTCGTGCGAGAGCCCAAGCCGTGGATTTCGTCCTTAGGAAATCCGAGGATCTATTGATAGATGGCAATCGCCAATTGAATCGCCCGTTGCCAAACCACCAATTCTCGAAACGACTTAGCTGCCGCCTTGCTTTCCATCTTGCACGTCGCTTTCTAGCCCGCATTCTGATCGCTGATCACTGATCACCGGTCAGCGTCCCCCTGAGCCGCTCCAGCCGTCCCTTCACTGATCCGTCGTACACTGTTGATCCGATGCGCACCACCGTGCCGCCCAGAATGGCTTCGTCGAGTTTGAAGGTGGCGTCGATTTTGCTTCCGGCCAGCCTGGTCACCTCGGCTGCCAGATGGTCGCGCTCCGTCTTGGTCAATTCGCGCGCGGTGATAATTTCGGCGGGTTGAACACCTGACCGCTCCTGCTCAATGCGCCGCCAGCCTGCCGCCACTTCGGCCACGGATGCAATGCGAGCGTTGCCTATGAGCACGGCCAGCAGGTTGCGCAGCACCGTCTGCATGCCCAGCTCGACATTCAGCTTGTCGAGAATCTCAACCTTCTGCGCTGCCGCAATGGAGGGGTTGACGAGAAACGCCCTGAGCTCCGGGCTGCCATCCCAAGTAGCCAGGAAATCGGCAAACTGGCGGTCAATGGCCGCGGCGTCCAGCCGGGCATCGGCAATAACGTCGGCAAAGGCTACAGCGTAGGGTGTGACAAAGGCGGGCATCAGTTCTTCCCTCCTTTGGCCGAACCGTCGCTCGCCGCACCGGCAACAAACTCGGCAATCAGGGCGCGGTCAGTCTCCGGCGTCAGGGTCACTTGCTTCGATGCCTGTTGGATGGCCAGGTCTGCGGCAAAGTCGCGCAAGGCGCGCCTGGCCTGGGTCGCGGCGACGCTGATTTCCTGTTCGGCCGCGTTGACAATGCGCGTGCTCTCCTCGGCCAGCGCAGCCTTGATGTGCTTCTCGTCCTCCACAGCCTCCTGCTCAATCTGCAGGCGGAACTTCTCAATCTCGTCGCCCAGCCCGGCCAGCTTGGCCTCAACCGCGCTCATGCGCGCCTGGGCCTCGGCGCTCGCCTTGCGCGCCTCGTCCAGGTCCTTGCGCACGCTTTGCGATCGCTTGCGGAAAACCGTGGGCATGGTCCGGCCGAGCGGAATCGCGATGCACAGGAAGATGATGGCGAAGTTGATGCCCAGCAGGATGAAGATGGTGGCGTTCTCGCTGAGATGGAGTACGCGGGCCAGCGCCTGCACGGAAGACGAATGGAGGAAACCCTGCTCCTCCGACTCATCGGATGGTTCCGAAGCCTGGCCGGCGGGCGTCGTCGAGCCGGCCTGGGGCGCCTGTGGAGAGGCAGCGCTGGCGGCGGGCGCCGGGTGCTGCGCCATGGCGCGGCCGGTCTCATTCAGCAGCGCGGATGGAATCACCCATAACAGCGCAAACAGGAAAACCGGTGCGAAGGGGCGCGAATCGATGCGGAACCTGCTCAACGGGAACCCCCGGGCACGAGCGGCAGTACAGCGCGGAGGGCCTGTGCGGCGAGATCGGCGGACGAAGCCTGGATCGCCTGTCGAGCCGACGCGGCTTCGGCATCCATCTCGGCCTTGGCCTGGCGCACTTTCTGTCCGGCAGACTTTCGCGCCGCATCCAGGGCGGCGTCGCGCTCGGCGTTCCACTGCTGGACACGCAGCTCACGCGCTTTGTATGCCTCGGCGCGTGCCTGGCGCAGGCGCTCGGCGTATTCGGTGGTCTTGGCTTCCGCTGCGGCGACAACGTTACGGGCATCTTCCATGGCGCCCTCAGTAAGCGCCCGGCGCCGCGCCAGGACAGCCGTCAGCGGCCCTTGCACCAGAAACTGGTAGCACAGCACGAGAACGATAAAGAGCAGTGCCGTAGGGATGGCGCCGACGAATAGCTCACCGAGTTGTTGAAAGATGTCTTGCATGGAGGTACCGAGCGGCTGGGCGGTCAGTTGCGCATTTTCGTCACCGGAACACCCTTTTGTAACAGGGGGAGCCAGCGAAGTCAACGCGGCACAAGCCTGCGCCAAGGGATTCTGTGACTCGAGTCACGAAGTAGGAAAAATCCCGAAAAAAAGGCTTGATTTTGCCCAAAAAGGTCCTAAACTTAAGGTACCACCTAGACCCGGTCCAGGGTCCAGCGGGCAGCCGGTTTCGGGATATCCTTCCACTCCCGATTCCGGACGCCCGCTTCTTAGTTTCAGCCCTTCGCTTTCAGCCTTTCGCTCCACCCTGCGGGCATTTGTCGCGGTTGTGAGTGCATACGGTAGTTGAGAAAAAGCATGCCTCAGGGCCTAAAGGCCCGATTCGTCGTGTGCATGTTGTTGCCGGGGTTAAAACCCCGGCCTACCGGTCAGACCCGGCCTATTGGTCAGACCCCGGCCTATTGGTCAGACCCCGGCCTATTGGTCAGACCCCGGCCTATTGGTCAGACCCCGGCCTATTGGTCAGACCCCGGCCTATTGGTCAGACCCCGGCCTATTGATTTCCTCCCGCTGCCGTTTTGTTCGCTTTCAGCGGTTTGCCTCTACGGTGAATAGCCCCTGTGCGCGCGGCGAGGCCTCCAGGTCCCTCCCCGCAAAGGTGTTCAAGATCGCTCGATCTAGCCCTGGATCGCCGCCTTACCTCTCTGGGGTGGCCGGGTAGGCAGGGGCACGGTAGGCCGGGGTTTTAACCCCGGCATTGAGGCGCCCGTCACAGCGGACCTTCAGGCCCTGAGGCATGCTTTTTCTCAACTGCCATGCCTACGTACGCACTTACAACAACGGCTTATGGCCGCAGAGCAATTTTCACCAAGGCCGCCAATGCCGAACTCTTGATTGATGTCTTGTTCCATTACCGCGATCAGGGGCGCTACGGGCTACACGGCTTTGCTGTGATGCCGGAACATTTGCACGTCCTGCTGACTCCCGCTCGCGGTCAGACAATCGAGCGTTGCGCGCAATGCATCAAGGGGGGATTCTCGCACGACGTTCGGAAGCAATTTGGTGGGGAGGTCTGGCAGCCCGGTTTCTACGAGCACCGGGTTCGCGATGCGCTTGACTTCATCGCTCAGCTTGAATACATCGCTGCGAATCCGGGAAACAGGCATCTTGCAGATTGCCCATGGGTCCATTCGAACTTTCAAGACCGCATGGATCCAATGCCCGACGAGTTTGGGAAAGACTCTCGGATCTCGTAAAGCATGCCTCAGGGCCTAAAGGCCCGATTCGTCGTGTGCATGTTGTTGCCGGGGTTAAAACCCCGGCCTACCTACCGGTCAGCCCCGGCCTACCGGTCAGACCCGGCCTACCGATCAGACCCGGCCTATTGGTCAGACCCGGCCTATCGATTTCCTCCCACTGCCGTTTTGTTCGCTTTCAGCGGTTAGCCTCTACGGTAAGCAGCCCCTGTGCGCGCAGCCAGGTCTCCAGCAGCGCGGGCCATTGGTCCAGCGCGGGATCGCCTTTACCCAGGCCGGTTCCGTGAGGACCGTTGGCGAAGATGTGCATC
>JASHQH010000113.1 GCA_030037635.1 Acidobacteriaceae bacterium | reverse complement strand
GTGAACTGGAACTGAGCGAGATCGCTGTTGGTGGCGTTGGCATAGGCGGCGATTATATGGCCGCTGTTGATCCCCGCGAGGTAGTAAGCGTTGTCGGGCGCCGGGTCGTACATCGCGTAAGGCCCAGTACACCCAGCCGTGCTAAGGTCCGCGGTAGCGTCCACTCCCGGGGCCCCGCCGGATGTAACGTCGAACTCGACCAGCACAGAGTCGGTTCCGTTGCAACCGGCTGCCACGTAGCCGACCTCGTTGGTCGAGTCCACGATAACCCCGTCGGCAATGCCGCCTGCGGTATTGGATCCGATGCTGGTATGGCCCTCAACGCCCATGGGGGTGCCGGCGCTTGAAACGTTGTAGAGATCACCATAGGTATCCCCAACAAAGACATTGCCCGTGCCCGCGACATCGACCGTAGGGGACGTCAAAGGGTTGCCGGAGAGATAGACGGGGAAACCACTGGCGAGTGCGGGGATTCCGTTCCCAAAGACAGGCGTCACCGCATACAGATAGCTCGAGCCGTCGCCGACGTACAGGGTATCGTCGGAATAGTTGATAAACGGCGACGAATGTTGGTCGGCTACCGGTGGCTCTGGGGTTGCCGGGAGGGTAGCGTCGAACGCTAATTGCAGCGGCAGCATGAAATCGGCGCCGTCGCTGCCGGCGGTGTTGCCCGGGACGACGGGCGCCGTGGCGCAGAGCGGCGTTGTTGTTCCTGTGTTGCTGCTGGTGCAGGAGCTTCCAACCTCAGTGTCTGTGCCGATGGTCAGCACATGCAAAATCGCTCCGAGGCTGGGGACGCTGGTGTCATTCTCAATGAATGCGATCTTCTTGCCGCTGAGAGAAATGATGGGCGAGGTTTCAAGATACCCTTCGCCAGCGGCGTAAGAGAAGGTAAAGGTTGGATAGGTATCTCCGGTGCAATACGGCGAGGAGCCGGAATAGAGGTTGTTGAGCCCGACGATGTTCGCCTGGGAGCCGTTGGTTCCCGCTGTGACGGTGGTCCAAAGGAAATTGTTGAGGGGGCTCGCGGTAGCCGGCGTAGAGAGCGTCACGCCTGACCCCGCGGTTAGCGCGTAGACCGTAACCGTACTGCCTGACGGAACGGCGGCCAGCTCCTGGGTGTCGCCTTCGAGGCTGAGGTTCAGGTTGATGGCGGCCGCGAGGTTCGTGGCATCGGTGGTCGTATTGCTACTGCCGCTGATGGCAAATTGCGTAGCCGTGGTCTCCGAGCCTTCAGCCACCGCCTCCAGGGTGATGGATAGCGCGCTGTCGCCGGTGGGGGTGATGGTAATTTCCGTCGTCTGGCCGGCCGTGGGATCGGCGGTGAACGTGCCAACCACATAAGCGCGGGTGTTTCCGGTCATAGCGGCAATGGGAAATACGGCAAAGTCGTTGGCGCAACTCGGCGTTGCATTGACGTCGAATGTGTATTTGGCCGGCGATGTTGTTATCGGGTACAGCCCGCCGGTGGGACCCAGCGAGACAGCCCAATCGCGCTTCAGCGTCCCACGCAGATCCATGAATGGAGGGCGGATCGGATCACGGTGCCTTGCAATCATGCCGTGCGCCAAAAACGCGGCATACGCGCGCGGGTCTTTGGCCATCTTGGCGGCTTGCTCCTTGGAGTAGCCGGCGGTATAGACGACATGCCGGGTGCTCCAGTCCTGCACCATCGGCATGGAGCCGTCAGGCCTGGCGAGATTGCCCGCAAAGTCCGGCTTGGCGACCTGGCTCGGCGTCACCGCCGGGTCCGGCTTAGCCATCTGGTCATGCCTGACCAACTGGTCCAGATTTTGTTGCGCTTGCATGGGCTCTACGATGACCGCCAGCGCCAGCGCGCACACCAACCCCATCGATGAAAAACGAAACGCATGGAACATCGATAAGCTCCGATCTCAACGCCGGATTTCGCGGTGCACATGGGCACCTCAATACCCGGGATTGCACAAACCGCTTTTGCCGCTATGCGTGAGCCCTGAACGACAAGTTGCATACAAGCGCGCCCGCGTGTGACGTTGCGAATCACCTTCACAGCTGCGCGAAGATTCTATCTACAGTGACATCGATTAAAGAACACAACCGGGGAATTATCAAGAGGAAAAATGCAGATTTTTGCGGGCTTTTGCCGTTGATTACATACGTACTGAATGAACGCGACGAGCGGTGCATCAGAATGAGTCAATGAATTGAAATGAGAGGGTAGTTCGCGATTGAAATGATGCGAAGGGCGCCTCCTCAGGCGATGGCGCCCCCGAAAGAATTCGCAACCATCGTACCCCAAAAAGAGCAGATTGCATCGAAAACAGGGCAACTTGTATCGAAATTAGACACCTGTATCGAAGAAGGGAAAACGGGACGCGAAGATGAGAAGCCCGGCTTACGGCTCGACGTCATCGCCGGGTCCGCCGAATCCCATCATCCTGGGCGGCGGCGTCTTCAGCTCGAATTCGTGCGGGGGCTCGGTGTTGAGCAGCCAGCGGACGAAATAATCCCAACGGCGGCGCGTCATGTAATTGGACTCGGCGCCATAACCGTGGTGCTGATTGGGCAACAACAGAAGATCGAAATCCTTGTTGGCCTTGATGAGCGCATCGACCACGAGCAGCGTGCTGTAAGGCGGCACGTTGTTGTCCATGGTGCCGTGCGTGAGCAGCAGGTGGCCCTTCAGGTTCTTGGCGAAGTCTTCGTTAGCCTGATTGTCGTAGTTGGTGGAGCCGTCGGGGTTGGTGACGAGCAGGCCCTGGTAACGCTCGCCCCAGTCGTCTTCGTACTCGCGGTTGTCGTTATTGCCCGATTCAGCGATGCCCACCTCAAAGAAATCGGGATAGCGCAGCATGGCCTCGGTGGTGGTGTTGCCACCGCCGGAGTGGCCGTAAATGCCCACGCGGCTGAGATCGATGAACGGATACCTTTGCGCCAGTTCCTTGATGCCGGCTACCTGATCGGGCAGCGTGTTGTCGCCGAGGTTGCCGTAGGAGACATCATGAAACGCTTTGGAGCGTTGCGGCGTGCCCATGCCGTCGATCTCAACCACGATGAAACCCAGTTCGGCGAGGGCCTGGCAGTCGCCGCGCGCCGGGGAGAAAGCGTAGGAGCCGACGCTGCCGATCTGCGGGCCCGGGTAAACGTGATCGATGATGGGATATTTGCGGGCGGGATCGAAGTGCGTGGGCTCGAACATGAGGCCGTAGAGATCGGTCTTGCCGTCGCGCGCCTTCACGGTGATGGAAATGGGCGGTTTCCATCCGGCCGCCACCAGACGGCTGATGTCGGCCGTGCCCAGCGAGAGGACGATTTTGCCGTTGTCGTCGCGGACCACGGTGGTGGGCGGCGTATCGGGCGTAGAAACCGCGTCGACGAACCAGCGATGATCGCCGCTGGACGCGGGGATCACGTGGTCGCCGGGCTCCGGCGTGAGTGAGGTCAGATGCGAGCCGTCGAAGTCGATGCGGTAGACGTGGTCGAAATAGGGATTTTCGCCTGGTTCGCGCCCGTTGCCGATGAACCAAATTTGCCGCCTGACTGGGTCGACGCGCAGAATCCCGGCCACATCCCAGTCACCGCTGGTGATCTGGTTCTTTAACTGGCCCGTGGCCAGATCGTAGAGATAGAGATGGCTCCAGTTGCTGCGCTCTGAGAACCAGATAAACTCGTTCGACTGGGGCAGATACTCCCAGTTGGCGTGGCGGAAGCCGGACTCGTACTGCGTGGCCACCTTCTCTTCGTAGATGTCGCGCACCACGCCGGTGGCGACGTCGGCCACGCGAAGGTGCTCGTCCTTGTGGTCACGCGAGGTGGAGATGAAGGCCAGCGTCTTCTCATCGGGCGACCACTGCACATCGCTCCACTCCGGCGGGCCGTTGAAGCCCCCGCCGCAGGCTACGTTGTCACAGAGGGTGGAGCGATGCTGATCGGGAGGCATCTTCAGGCGCACCATCTTGCCGGAATCGGCATCGATGATGACGCGCTCGATCATGGTGACGTGCTCGTCGCCGGGCAGCGGATACTTCCACTGCTGCAATTCGGGATGGCCGACGCGCGTGCTAACCAGATACATGTCCCCGTCGAGGCGCTGATCCTGCTGGAAGGTCGCGACCTTCTTCGAGTCGGGCGACCACAGGACGATGGGGCGGTCGCTCGAAGCCCAGCCGGCGTTGTCAGTGGCGTAGCCGTAGTCCTTCACGCCGTCGGTGGTGAGCTGCTTTTCTTTGCCGGTGGCCAGGTCGCGAATCCACAGGTTCCAGCCGCGAATGAAGACGGCGCGGCGGCCATCGGGCGAGACCGACTCGTTGCGCAAGTCGCCGGCCCGCGCGGACTCCTCAGCGCAGGTAACGGCGATGCGATCGCAACGGTAGCTGCCGCGGCCGACGTAGACGGCGACCGTGCGCAGGTCAGGAGAAAACTGAAGATTTTGGATGGGCAGCTGGTTGGGGTCGAGCGTACGGTGCAGCAGCGCGCCCAGCGCGGCGGCCATTTTGGTGTGATCGAACGCGGCCTCCTGCGAGCCTGTGGCGGCATCGGCGAGCACAAACTCGATGTTCTGGCCCGACGCGGTGGCCGTGGCCTTGCGGAACCACAGCTGGGAGGTATCACCGATCCAGACGGGGTGATCGACCCCGGAGAGGAGAGGATCGACGTTGGGACCGAGAAACTGCGCGGCGTGGGCGTAGTCAGCCGCAGTCACAGGCTGCTGAGCGAGCAGCGATGCGGCACAAAGAGCGAGAGACGGCACGGCGAGTAGTCGTATGAACATGACGGCGGAAACTCCGGCGATGGATGGTAATGCAGCCAATGTCGGGGAAGGCTCTGAAAGGTGGAACCCCGAGAGCAAAATCTCTGGTGAAAGCAGTATAGCGGCTGAAGTCGGGAGGCAAGGTAGATCAACTGGAGTGAAAAGAGCTGCGTTGCCGTGGGGACGGCCACGACGGGGAGAACCATCACACTTCGCACTGCAGTTCCGTGCTCGTTCCTGCCGTAGGCATAGAGGGCTTTGGGCCCGTGGAACCTTGGAGAGACCGCCGGCCGGTTGGCTCGAGTCTAGCTCTGGTCTAAAGCGATTGTTATGAGCTGCTTACCTTGAAGGACAGCACCTGGCACCGGAGGATGTATCGCGCCGTGCACGATTTCCGCACCGCCTCGCCGCGCGGTCACACGCCTCGATGATGCGCATCACAGCCGGCTACTGGAAGGCCGGGTCAAATATGCGTGGCATACAGGTCGGAAGCAAGGCAATTGCCGGCTCCTCTGAGGGCAGAGAGGGAGCACGGAAACCATGCGTGGGCCGATATATGATGTCCTGATTTTCGGAACAGGATTGGCAGGATTGCGTGCCGCGTTGGAAATCAGCATGCGGACGCGCGGCGCGGCCAATATCGGCCTGGTGTCAAAAGTGCAAGTGATGCGCTCTCATTCCGTGTGCGCCGAGGGGGGCACGGGAGCCGTCATGCGTCCTGAAGAGGGCGACACCCTGGAGCTGCATGCATGGGACACGGTGAAAGGCTCCGATTTTCTGGCGGACCAGGATGTCGTGGATCGGTTCGTCGAGGCCGCGCCCAATGAGATCCGGCTGCTGGAGCACTGGGGAGTGCCGTGGTCGCGCCGCGAGGACGGACGCATCATGCAGCGGCCCTTTGGCGGGCACTCGTTTCCCCGCGCTTGCATGGCGGCCGACAAAACCGGCTTCTTCGAGATGCAGGCCCTCTATGACACGCTGCAAAAGTACACCAACTGCACGCGCTATGACGAGTGTTTCGTCACTTCTCTGCTCCTCGATGACGGCCGCTTCGCAGGGCTCACGGTCTACGATTTGCCCACCGGCGAGTTTCTGGTGTTGCGCGCCAAAGCGCTGTTAATAGGATCGGGCGGACTGGGAAATCTCTACGGCTTCACCACCTATTCGCAAACCGTGACCGGCGACGGGCAAGCCATCGCATATCGCGCGGGACTGGCGCTGGAAGATCCGGAGTTTCTGCAATTCCACCCCACGGGACTCGTTCCCTCGGGCATCCTGATGACCGAAGGCTGCCGCGGAGAGGGCGGCTACCTGCGCAACAACAGGGGCGAACGCTTCATGGAGAAGTACGCGCCGAAGATGATGGAGCTGGCGCCCCGCGACATCGTTTCTCGCTCGGAGATGACGGAGATTCTGGAGGGGCGCGGCTTTCGGGGAGCCGAAGGACTGGATTCTATCGAGCTCGATCTGACCCATCTGGGTGGGGAACGGATTAACAAGCGGCTGCCCCTGATCCGCGAAGTGTGCATGAAGTTTCTGGGCATTGACCCGATTGCCCGGCCCATCCCTATCCGGCCTGTGGCTCACTATTCAATGGGCGGCATCGAAGCAGACATCGACGGGCGTACCCGGGTGGAGAACATCTGGGCTGCCGGCGAGGTGGCGTGCCATTCGCTGCACGGCGCCAACCGGTTGGGGTGCAATTCGACGGCCGAGTGCCTTGTCTGGGGCGGTATCGCGGGAAGCGGAATTGCGAAATATCTCGAAACGAGGCCGACGCCGGCCGAAGCCTCGGAAAGGAAGCTCGGCGACGAAGAGGGCCGCATTTTTGCCGGCTTGCTGGAGCAGAGGGGGACGGAGAATCCCTCGCAAATCCGGCGCGAACTGCGAACTCTGATGGACAAGCATGCCGGCGTGTATCGCAACGGCAAGTCAATGCAGGAAGGTCTGGATAAGATTGCCGAGCTGAAGCAGTGCGCAAAACAAATCGAGGTTGCGGACAAGAGCCGCATTTACAACACCAACCTGGTGCAAACTCTGGAGACCGAAAACATGCTGGGCCTGGCGGAGGTGCTGTTGACGGCAGGCCTCAAGCGCGAGGAGTCGCGCGGAGCGCACGCGCGAACGGACTTTCCCGCGCGCGACGATCAACGATTCCTGGCGCACACCATGGCCTACTGGGCCGCCGGCGCGCCGGAGATCAAATACAAACCGGTGACGATTACCAATTGGAAGCCGGTGGAGCGGAAGTATTAGAGTCCGCTGACGCGGACGTCAGGTAACTTTGCCATGGCGATCGAGCTGGGAGAAGCGGAAGGGGCGGAGATGAATCGATACGATAACCGGCTCGGGTTGTGGGGATGGCTCGGCAGGGGACGCTGGGGAATTGAGCGCTACGCATACGCACTGCATCGCATCACAGGGCTGGGAATTCTTTTCTACTTTCTGCTCCATATTTTTGTCGCCAGCCTGCGCGTCAAGGGAATCTATCTCTGGGTCGGCAAGGGGATTTTTCACGGGCCCATTGCTTCCGTTGGCGAATATCTGGTCTTCGCAGCGTTTGCTTATCACGCTGCGAACGGAATACGCCTGGTGCTGGTTGAACTTGGATTGGCAGTGGGCAAGCCAATGGAGCCGGTGTATCCCTACAGAACTTCGCTCAATGTGCAGCGTCCGCTGCTCATTCTGATGATGATTCTCTTGCTCGTTCTGCTTATCGCCGGCGGCCATTCGGCTCTGACGAGGTAGGAGGAGAGATGAAGGAAGCGAGATCGTGGACCTGGCACATGGCAGCGGGCGTGGCGCTGGTTTTCCTGCTGGGCCTGCACATGTTCATCATGCACTTGGCGGGAAGCGCGCACGTCTTTGCCCCCTACGGAGCCGATCCTGACTCTATTGCGAACGTCATCTTTCGTGATGGCCGGCTGTTCTTCACAGTCACGTACGTTCTCCTGCTTGGCGTGGCGCTTTATCACGGCCTGTATGGCCTGCGGACGATCCTGCTGGAATTGACTCTGAAGCCTGCCGTTGAAAAGGCAATCACGATGGTTCTGATGCTTCTGGGCCTGGGCCTGTTCGGCCTGGGCACGTGGGCCGCCATTGCCGCGCATAGCATGGCGCTGGCGCGGGCCGGGGGGTAACCATGGCGGAAACTGATCGCAGCCCGAAACAGATTGCCTTCCATGTAACGCGATATTCCCCGGAAAGCGATCGCGCTCCCTACGTGAAGACCTATTCGGTCCCCGCCAGCGACGGCATGACCGTTCTCGACGGCCTGCGCTATATCAAGGAGTGCCTCGACGCCACGCTGGCGTGGCGTTCTTCCTGCCGCATGGGCATCTGCGGCTCCTGCGGAATGCTTCTGAACGGAAGTCCTCGCCTGGCTTGCAACACGCAGATTTTGCACATCGCGAGCGCTCGCCTTACGGTGGGCCCGCTGCCGAACTTCGCCATCATCCGCGACCTGGTCCCCGATCTGGGCGGCATGTTCGAGAAGCACCGATCCGTAAGGCCCTATATTGTCCGCCCCGACGAAGACGAAATCAATGACCCGGCGGGGGAGTTCTACCAGTCTCCCGAGGAATTGGAAGACTACCTGCAATTCACCTACTGCATCAAATGCGGCTGCTGCATGGCCGCTTGCCCCACGTTAGCAACCGACGCGCGTTATCTCGGCCCCATGCCGTTGACCGCCGCTGAACGATACAACGCCGACATGCGCGATGCGGGCAGCGAAGTGCGCAAGGCAGCAACGGCCACGCCGCAAGGCGTCTTCCGCTGCCACTATGCGGGCGAGTGCTCGCGCGTTTGCCCCAAGGGCGTGGACCCGGCCAAGGCTCTGCAGCTTTTGAAGCGGCGGCTGGTGCTGGACTATCTGCATTTGTCGCGCCGGCCTGTTCCCTGCGGAAAATTGCATGGACCCGGGGATGGCCGACTGCTCGCCAGCATGGCTGCGGCTCCGCCAAAGACGGTGGAACGTTAGG
>JASHQH010000112.1 GCA_030037635.1 Acidobacteriaceae bacterium | reverse complement strand
AGGTGCTGATGGGTTCGATCGCCACCGCCTCCGAAAACAGGACAGAGAAGGCAAGGTTCCGAGCTGCTCGCTTTTCTTCGCTGACAGCCCTTTGGTAAATCCCAGTGTGATCGATGGATTCTCGTGACGGAGCAGTTCTTGGGTCGTCTTGATGTTGACTCCGAGTTTCCCGAGCAGGGTTGCTAGCGTGTGGCCGGATCGCACCATGTTTGTCGGGAGGATTCGCCCCGGGTCGGGTTGATTGTGACGGCGAAGGAGGTTTGCCGTTTTCCGGCAGGGCTTCTTCTTAGTGGTAACTTGCGGGTGGGCGATCAACCACTCAGAGGTGCGCAAAGATCGATTGGATCGCAGTTCTTTCGCCAAAGCCATTTCGCTGCTCAAACACTTGCCCACGATTTTGGATCCTTTTCAGATTCGCCGCGACGGCTCGGGTGACCCATAAACAAATTCAGCTGGAAGCACAAGGTGAGTCCTATCGGGAAGCGCGCTGTTGCGGCGCGGGCCCATGATTCTCGGCAGCCATTTGCCTTGCATTGGAAGCAAGGGCACCGAACCGCGGATCGCTGCGCAAGGACGTCAATTCCGAGTCGTGTGCCATGGCAAATGCAGCTTCAGGCCACAGGCCCTCTTCAATCGATTTCTCCAGGAGGGCGAACGCTTCGTTGCGCTGACCTCGAATGGCCGCAATGCAGGCCAGATAGTAGGTCGAGAATACGAATTTAAGATTCTGCGTCGCGCGCAATTTGCTTTCCATGTCGAATGCTTGTTTGGCCATATCTTCGGCCTCGGCGTAACGGTCCTGGTGGGCCAACGCCAAGGCAATCGTATTCATCGCTATGCGCGTGTCCGCATTGTCAGGGCCGAGAACACGCCGCGCTTCTTCCAGCTCTGCACGAGCGGCGACTTCTGCCTCATGGTACCGACCCTCCTGTTCCTGAACAGCAGCCAGAGAGATGGCGCCGGAGATAGTCTCAGGATTGTCGAACCCCACAGTGCGGCGCAAGCTGTCCAATGCCTGATGCTCCATTCGCTCCGCCTCGGCGGATTTGTCTTCCTCCGCAAGAATGCCTGCCAAGGTTAGGACAGTCTCAAGAGTTGCAACATTCTCTGGCCCCAGGGTTCTTTGCCGCGCCCCCAGCAACGTGCGATCGAGCTTCTCTGCCTCTTGAAGCTGACCTTCCAATGTCATGATCCTCGCCAGATTGAACATGGACCGCAGCGTATCGGGATGATCGGGCCCCAGAACGCGGCGCCGCGCATCAAGCACTTCCCGGTCTAATTGCTCCGCTTCGGCGAGCCGGCCTTCGTGATCGAATAACGTCGCCAGGTTATTCATCGTTTTCAGTGTTTCGGGATGATCCGGGCCCGAGATCTGGCGGCGGAGAGCGATGGTCTCGCGATCCAGCCTTTCCGCCTCCGCATAATTGCCCAAATCGAACTCGACTACGCCGAGGTTGGACATGGGCGAGAGGATGGCCGGGTCCCGAGGGCCAAGAAGCTTCTCCTGAATGTCGAGCGATTGGCGATAGAGGTCTCCAGCTTCAGTGAAATGGCCCTCGCGGACCAGAGCGCTGGCGAGATTGTTCAATGCTTTCGCGGTGTCGACCGACTGCGGTCCTGCGGTCCTTTGCAGGATCTCCAGCGCCTGGCGATGAGCCTTCTCCGCTTCAGCGTAAGCTCCGTCGAACATCAATGAGGTTCCCAAATCGTTGAGTGTCTTTGCAGCTTCGCGGCTGTTCGGTCCCAGTGCCCGCTGCTGAATCTCCAGTGTGTCCCGAAAGATCGCTTCCGACTCTCGATAGAGACCGAGTCCCTGGTATGTTTTGCCCATCACATACATCAACTGCGCTTGCATCTCCGGGTCTTTTGCCAGTCCGGTTTCGATTTGCGTGGAAGCTCTGTCGAGAATCTCGCGCGCCGTCACCTGATTGCCTCGCGCCTCGCTAGGATCAGGCACTTTGAACATGCCCGTCATAAAATCGGCAATGCGATTGGCCCGGTCGCGCTCCCGTGCTGAGCGGTCGCGTTCCTCGGTGATTCGGCGCAGCTGCACTGCCTCGACGATGGCAAAACCTGTGAGCAGGATGACCAGCGATGCGGCGACGCCTACGGCCATGCGGTGCCTTCGCGCGTACTTCAGCAGGCGATAGCGGGCGCTTGCAGGGCGGGCCTCAACCGGCTCGTGGTTCAGATACCGCGTAATGTCTGCCGCCAGTTCGGATGGGGTCCCGTAACGGCGCGCGCGGTCCCTCTCCAGCGCCTTAAGGCTGATGCAGTCGAGATCGCCATGGAGCAGGCTGGCCAGATGCCGTGATTCGATGGCTCGCAAAGGAGCGGCCAAAGCGGCCAGTTTCTTGTCCGTTCCCAATCGCGCGCTAGGGCTCGGCGGGTCCTCCTCGCGTAGTTGCCGCAGCGACTCATCCAGCGGTTGCTTGCCCGACTTTTCTGTATCGAAGGGCAGTGACCCGGTCAGTAGTTGATACAGGATCACACCCAGAGAGTAGACATCGGTGCGCGTGTCGATGTCGCCGCCGGCCGCCTGCTCGGGACTGATGTATCCCGGCGTGCCGGCAATTCCCCAGGCAGCGGTAGAGGCCGACTCGCCTGCAGCCCACGGCACAACTACCTTGGCAAGACCGAAGTCGATGAGACGCGGCGCCGGCTTGCCATCTACTTCGACAACAAGAATGTTTGCGGGCTTCAGATCGCGATGGATGATCGCTTTCTGATGGGCGTGCTGCACCCCCTCGCAGACCTTTAGAAAGAGTTCCAGCCGCTCTCGAATACTCAACTTCTTGTGATCGCAATAGGCCGTGATGGACTCTCCGGACACGTACTCCATCACGAAGTACGGTTGGCCGCCGGCGGTTGCTCCCGCGTCGAAGACTTTGGCGATCGCGGGGTGGTCCATCAGCGCGAGCGACTGCCGCTCAGACCGAAAGCGCCGCAGGAGGGCATCGTCGAATGCTTCGGAACGGATGAGTTTGAGCGCAACTTGGCGCGACAGCGGCTCAGTCTGCTCGGCGAGCCACACCTGGCCCATGCCGCCTTCGCCGATTTTCCTGATCAGTCTGTAGGGGCCGATGGTTTCCAGCGGCCGGGGTTCCGGTGCAATTTCAATTGCGACAGCAGGTGTCGAGAGTGGGTCGGATCGTGCATGAGCAGACAGCAGCGACTCAATCTCTTCGCGGAGGGCTGCGTCCTGGCCACAAACGCCGCTCAAGAATCGATCGCGATCTGCGGGATCGCGCTTCAGGGCTGCGTCAAACAGTTCGCTGACCTGCTCCCACCTGCCCAGCTTCTCCATGAATCCCTTTCCCCACTTCGCGCGTCAGCCAAGCCTTCGCCATGTTCCAGTCGCGCTTGACCTTTGCCGGAGAAATCTCGAGAGCAACCGCAATCTCCTCGACGGTCAAGCCGCCAAAAAACCGCAGTTCCACGATCTTTTCCTTCTGCGCATCCTGGTCCGAGAGCCGTTTTAGCGCACGTTCCAGTTCGACAACATCGACGTCCTGTCTTGCGGGGAGGTAAAGGCTTTCGTCCAGTTCAACTTTATACCGCGGGTCCCGTTTTGCTCTATTTCGGCGTCGGGCGTAATCAACCAGGATCTGTCGCATCAGTTTAGCTGCAATGGCGACAAAGTGTGCACGATTTTCGGCAGGTGGAGCATGGTTTCCCGCCAGGCGCAAATAGACCTCGTGGACCAGCTCGGTGCTCTGCAGGGTGTGATCGGGGCGCTCGGCTCGCAAACAGCGACGCGCCGCCAGACGCAACTCCCTGTAGACAATTGGGATGAGAGCCTGCAGTGCCTGTCGATCCCCGCGCCTCCAGCGAACGAGGAGTTCAGTGGCCGAGTCGGACGGCTGCCGCACGCGAATGCCCCCGGGGTGCTATCTAGTACGAAGATAATCTCGATGAAGAGCGCGGTCAATCACGGACCCAGGTGAGACTGTTTCAAACTCTTGAGCTGATTTTCGGGCGGAAGTCGCATATACAGACAAGTCACAATTCCTTGCCCCGGAAGGTCGTTCATGAAAAACCGTCTCATCAGGAGTGTCAATCCGACGATCGCAGGCGTGCAATTCTGCGTCCTGCTGGTCTGCATCAGCATCGTTAGCCTCTTCGCCGGTTGTGCATCGGGCGGATCGGGCGGCGGAGGCGGGGTGACCACCTACACGATTGGCGGCACTGTTTCAGGGCTTTCGGGTACTGGGCTGGTGTTGCAGGATAATGGCGGCAACAACCTCACGATTACAGCAAATGGAACCTTCACTTTCAGCATGGCCATCGCCAGCGGCGACAACTATGATGTTACCGTGCTGACGCAGCCGTCGAGCCCCGCCCAAACCTGCTCGGTCACCAACGGCAGCGGCACCCTCGCCGCGAATGTGACGAATGTGCAGGTAGCTTGCGTCACTCCAGTCTCCACTTACACGATAGGCGGCACAATTTCCGGCCTCACGGGTACAGGGCTGGTGTTGCAGGATAACGGCGGCAACAACACGTCGGTCTCTGCTAATGGAAGCTTCACCTTTAGCACGGCCATCGCCAGCGGCGACAACTATGAGGTTACCGTGCTGACGCAGCCCTCGAACCCCACCCAAACCTGCTCGGTCACCAACGGCAGCGGCACCGCCACGGCGGATGTGACCAATGTGCAGGTAGCTTGCGTCACTCCAGTCTCCACTTACACGATAGGCGGCACAATTTCCGGCCTCACGGGTACAGGGCTGGTGTTGCAGGATAACGGCGGCAACAACACGCCGATCTCCACCAACGGAAGCTTCACCTTCAGCACTGCGATCACCAGCGGGGATACCTACGACGTGACGGTTCTTACCCAACCTGCAAACCCGGTGGAAAGCTGCGCGGTAAGCAACGGAAGCGGCACAGCCACCGCAAATGTGACAAATGTTCAGGTGACCTGCAGCGCTGTGACATACACGATCGGCGGCACGGTTTCTGGTCTAACTGGTACAGGGCTCGTGTTGCAGGATAATGGCGGCAACAACTTGTCCGTTACGGCAGACGGAGACTTCACCTTCACTACGGCCATTGCCAGCGGCGGAGCATATAGCGTTACAGTTCTCACGCAGCCTGTCACGCCCGCGCAAATCTGCGCCGTGACGGGCGCCAGCGGAACGGCAACCGCCGATGTCACCAGCGTCGCCGTCGCCTGCACAGCTGAAACCAGTCCCATCTCCGGGCAGGTGGAAAGCGGGCAGAATCCTGTCTCCAGCGCGCAGGTGTATTTATATGCCGCCAATACCACCGGCTACGGCAACGCGTCGGTCTCGCTGCTCACCAGTCCCGAGACCACAGATTCGGACGGGAAATTCACTATTCCCGGCGGCTACACCTGCCCCAGTGGAAACCCGCAGGTATATCTATACGCGTCGGGCGGCAATGCGGGCTCGGGAGTGAACTCAGCCTTAGGCTTACTGGCCGGGCTGGGCTACTGCGGCGTGGGGGCGACGAACGTCGTTGTCAATGAGGTGTCGACCGTCGCCACCGCTTACGCAATTGCGGGCTTCGCGACCGACGCCACAGACGTGTCGAGCTCGGGCAGCCAGTTGGCAACGCAGTGGGACGTTCCAAATGCGTTTAAAACGGTGGCCAATCTGGAGACGCTGGGCACAGGCGCGGCGCTGGCCGCCACGCCCGCCGGCAACGGGACGGTGCCACAGGCCACAATCGACACGCTGGCTAACATCCTCAACAGTTGCGTTAACTCGAGCGGGCCGGGCTCCGACGGCTGCAGCGCCTTGCTCGGCGGCGCATTGGCCAGCGGAACCAGCGGGACAGCGCCGACGGATACGGCAACCGCAGCCATCAATATCGCCCACAATCCATGGGCGAATATCTCTACTCTCTACCCGCTGCAAACGTCGACTTCGCCCTTCAAACCTGCGCTAACCGGCGCACCCAATGACTTCACGATCGACATCGTCTACACCACCTCCAGCAACGGCTGCTTTAGCCCAGACTTTTACGCCCAAAGCGGTCCCGCGATCGACAGCTCAGGAAACGTCTGGGTCCTGAACTGGGCGGTTTCTCCCTGTCCGACTCAATTCTCGATTTCAGAGCTCAGCTCTACCGGAGTCCCGAATCCCAGCTCTCCCTTTACGGGAGGCGGATTGTCGAGCCCGGATTTCATCGCCGTCGACGGATTAGGCAACGTGTGGGTTGCGGACGAAGGAGACATCACCGGAGGCGTCGGCTGGGTGAGTAAGTTCAACTCGTCGGGGACGCCGGAATCCAGTTCCTCAGGGATCACTGGCGGGCTAAACGATGCCAACGCCCTTGCCATCGACGCCTCAAACAATGTGTGGGTTACCGGCTACAACAACAGTACCCTCGTAGAGTTCAACCAGTCCGGTTCATCCATATTCAGTACGACCCTTTGTGACTATGTTGGCGGCGACGGTGCTGATGACAATTCCTTCCCTGAGGACGTTGCCATCGACGTTTCCGGAAACGTCTGGGTGCCCGCCCGGAACGGCCTTTGCGAGTACAGCTCATCCGGCTCGATGCTCTCCCCATCCCCCAACGGCTATATCTTTGAACCCCCCGAAGACTACGGCTTCGACGGCGTTGCCTTCGACGGCTCGGGCAATTTGTGGGCCCCATTTGCTGGATATTCGAGGCTATTTGAAATCAGTTCGAGCGGCGCCGATGAAGCAAACCCTTACTTTACGGGCGGCGGCATGGATGCTCCTAAGGGCGTTGCCATCGACGGCTCTGGCAATGTCTGGGTTACGAATTCAGGCATCAACGTTGACGATGATTTTGTTATGGACATCAGCGAGTTCAATTCCAGCGGCGCACCAATCACCGGTTCCTCTGGATACCAGATCGGAACTTATGGCAGCGAGAACCCGGCAATCGATGGGTCGGGAAACGTTTGGGTGGAGGGCGCCGCCTACCCCAGCGGCATAGACAACCTTGTTGAGATGGTCGGCGCAGCCACGCCGGTCGTGACGCCCATCGCCGCCAACCTGCAGCCCCCTTATGCTGCGAACAAGTCGGCCGTCAACAAACCCTGATGTAGTTTGCCCGGCGAGGGTGGCCACAGGCGATTCGCTGCGACAACCGCATGGAGCTCACGACTCGTCATTTCCTGGCGTGAGCGCTGGAATGGCTGCGCGAGGAGTGCCGCGTGGCAGCCGGTTCACCAGCCTGTTCGACGCACGCAGGAAGGTCGGAAGGTCGCGACCTGGCTGACGGAGTACAACAAGCACAACTGGCGCTGTCGTCCCCAGCGCCAACGTGGCGGCCGTCAACAATGCGACCGGAGTCCGGAGCCACGCCGTCACTTCCGCGCGGCGCAGCTGGCCGGTGTCGAATCCGTCCCGGTGGACATTCGCGGACTCACCGACGCCCACTGTCTTGAAATCGCCATCGTGAAGAATGTGACCTGCGAGGTATCTTGCCGCCCCGAAATCACCGGCATGGCGCCGTGGCCTTCGCGCAGGAAGAGGCGATTCTAGCCGGTGTGCCCGAGGATCTACTGGAGAGCTACTATCCCCTCGTGGTGTTGCCCGCCAAGCAGCAGTTGGGCGCCGAGTACGGCGCGCACGCCTCGTTTCTTTCCAATTTTCGGCTTCTGGTCAAAAGCGTACTTCGCCGTTGGGACCTCGCTACCGCGGAAAGCGTCATCGCCGCCGCAGTATTTGAAGCGCAACCGGAGAAATTCTCTTGGAGCGCAGGACCCACCCCTTGACGCCGAGCAAATGCCAATTGACGCGCCGGCGGCGGGCTGAATCGTTCTCGCTAAGGCATCGCAATTGACTGTTTCCGCGATACATCGCAGAGGAACCAATTTAAATTTCCATTTGAATCGTACGGTACCGGGCGGCGAGAGTTATGCGCTGCCAGCACGCCACCTCGGCGCGTTCAGTGCAGCGCAATCGCTGCCGAATTTATGTTCCAGCCGTCGATTTGCACAACGGTAGAAGCGGAAGCT
>JASHQH010000111.1 GCA_030037635.1 Acidobacteriaceae bacterium | reverse complement strand
CAGCGCTTGCTCGTTCGCGACCGGCGGCAAACACGTCCGCCCGCGGCAAACCAGGGCCCACGCGGGAGCTCCTGTGGGCCGCGGCGCCTGCAGCAGGGTCTCCTCCAGAGCCTCGGGCAATCCTCCCGGCTTCAGCCGCGCCGGGTCAATCCGCACCACGGTTTTGCTTACGGCATAGCCGGTCACCGCCGCCGTCTCCAGCCGCTCCGCCTCGGCGCCCGATCCAACAATCACCACCTGCATCGGATCCGACAGGAACCGCTCCAGCGCCAGGCCGTAGCTGCCCGCGTACAACCCGAAGTGCTCCACGATCCCAGCAAAGCACTGGAGCGTCCCTTCCGCGATCTGACGATATTCCTTGCGCCCGCTCAATGCCTCCAGCCGCAGCAGCGCTGTGGCCGCCGTGGGATTTCCCGCCGGCGTTGGCGAATCTTGCAGCGGCTTGCGCCGCGTGATCAGCGCGCCCAGCGGAACCTCCGCCGGCACGGCATTCAACGGAGCCGAAATGTCGAAGAACCCTCCTGCCGAGGCGTCATGAAATTGCTCGATCATGGCATCGGCCACTTTCACCGCGGCCCGGTAATACTTCATCTCGCCGCTCACCATCCAGCCATCGATGCAGGCATTCACCGTAAACGCGTAATCATCCAGCGTGCCGGGCGCGCTTTCCTGCGGCGCGAGATCGTCAGGATAAGCGATCACGTGTTGCAGCGTGGATTTTCCATCCCACGCCTCGCTGAGAAGCCGGTCCAGCGTGCGCAGCGCAAATTTCCTCACTGCCTCGTCACGCAGTACCTGTGCCGCCTCAACATAAGCGGTGACCGCCATCGCGTTCCAGCCCGTGTAGAGCGTGCGATCGACAAACGGCGTGGGCCGCTTCAGACGCGCCTCCAGCAGCTTGCGCCGCGCCGATACCATCAGCGCCTGCACGGCCTCTACCGGGCGACCCAACTCTTTGGCCAGCTCATCCGGCGGCTGTTTGATGTGCAGCACGTTCTTGGCCGGATTGTGGTGCATGTCGCCCAGCTCGCCGATGTCCCAATATCTGGCCGCGATTTCCAGCTCGTCGCCTTCCAGCACCGCGCGCGCCTCGTCCAGCGTCCACGTGAAGTAGTCGCCGTCATCGTCGAGCCCCACATCGGCATCCTGCGAAGCATAAAACCCGCCGCGCTCGCGGTCGGTCAACACCGCGTCGAGCCAGCCAACGATCTCGCGAACCGTATTGAGAATGCTCTCATAGTCGTAACACTGGAATTCGTGCACGTAATTGCGCAGAAGTTCCGTATTGTCGTAGAGCATCTTTTCAAAGTGCGGCACCACCCAGCGCTCGTCGACCGAATAGCGATGGAAACCGCCGGCGAGCTGATCGTACACGCCGCCGCGCGCCATCTTTTCGAGCGTGACCACAAACGCAGTCAGCGCATCGTCATTGCGCCGGCTTTGCGCGAACTCGAGCAGCAGGTCGAGCGCCGCGGGATGCGGAAACTTGGGCTGCGACCCAAATCCTCCGTGGCGCGCATCGAATTGGGCGACGATTGCCGTTACGATCTTCTCAACCAAGACCTGAGAGAGCGAAGCTCCTCCGCGGCCTGAAAAACTCTCGTTGTGCTCGATCGCCGCCATCACGCTGCCGGCGGTTTCCAGTGCGTCGTCGCGGCGCTCGCGCCACACCTCCGCCATGGCCAGCAGCACTCGCCCGATGCCGGGACGACCATACCGGTCCTCGCGCGGAATATAGGTGGCTCCGAAATACGGCCGCCCATCCGGCGTCAGGAAAGCGGTCAGCGGCCATCCGCCCTGCCCGCTGATCGCCGATATCGCTGCCTGGTAGCGCGCATCCACGTCAGGACGCTCGTCGCGATCCACCTTTACGGCCACAAAACGCTTGTTAATGAGGGCGGCGACTTCTGCATCTTCGTACGATTCGCGATCCATCACGTGGCACCAGTGGCACCACACCGCACCGATGTCGAGCAGTATGGGCTTGTCTTCAGCCTGCGCGCGCGCAAATGCGGCCTCGCCCCACGGCTGCCAATGCACCGGCTGGTGCCGCGCCGAGCGCAGATACGACGACGCCGATTGGTCCAGTTGATTGCCCGCGGTTGTGGTTGGGGAAACGGCCTCATTCATGCTGCGAGCATACCGCGGTTGGCGTTGCTGGTGCCAACTCGGCTACCGGCTGCCTTCTATTGGCTACTCCCTATTGGCGATTCCCTCCTTTATTGCACCAGCAGGATCGGCGTTCGCCAGAACGCTGCCTTCTGCGTCGATGGGTCGAGCACTGTTACCTGGCATTCGTACTGCCCCCGAGGCAGCTTGTCCACGCCCAGATCGAAGCTGAGCCCCATCGTGCCCAGCCGGCTCGCCACGTTGGGCACGATCGACTTGGGTTGCGTCTCAAACAGCTTCTTGCCGTTCTGATACAGGCTGACAAATGCAAACAACGGCCGCGGGTTCACCGCTGCCGCTGGAGTGGCGCCCGCGGCGCCGCTCGCCGACGTTGCTGACCCCGCCGACTGCTTGTACGCCTGGAAGTACACGTAGATCTCGTGGCCCGCGCCAAACACCCGCGTCACGCTGGGAATCAGCTTCCTCCCATCCTGCACCAGCGGATCGGCTGCGTTGTTCTTGGCTTGATCTTTCGCCTTCCCCGCCTCGTAAATCGCATCCTTCAACTCCACGCGCTGGCTGCTCAGCACCACTGCGCTGATAGGTATGCGTTTCTCCTCTTTGTTCAGATTGGGAATCACAAACGTGGTCTGATACGTGCCGATTCTTCCCGTCTCGTCATCGCGCGCCAGGAACTTGATCATGTACTTGCCCGGCAGAAGTGTGTATCCCGTGTCGTATTCGATGGGCCGCTTCGCCAGTTCCTGCGCCGTGGCGTCCGACAGCTTGATGTTCACGTTGTCGCGCACGTTCTGCACCGTCGTCCCGCCCACCAGGTCCTTGATCTCACCGATAAAGTCGATGCGCGTAATCTCCGCTCCGCCGCGCTTGGCCAGCGCCAGCTCCCGGCCCGGAATTTTTACGATGATGGGAACGAAATACTCGGCGCGGTTGAGCTGAAAATAGTCGACCTCCATCTGGATGGTCAGATCGGTGATCGGGTCCTCCAGCATCAGCGCGTCCTCCAGTTGCCGCTCGCGGTCCACGTCGTTGAATTTGTTGAACGTCTTGTCGGCAAAGTATCCCTGCCGGTAGTCCAGCTTGGCCTCCTGGTTGTTCTTGAGCGAAATGCGGATGCGCCGGAATTTGCCGTTCTGGTCGGTGTTGGTCGTGTAATAGCCCAGAATGTAGTAATCGGAAATCGAGTCCTGCGCCTGCACAATGCCCTGCGAAAGATCATTGTTATCCAGGAATGCCTTGCCGCCTGTATCGCTGGCAATCGAGTACAGCGTGTCCTGCGACTGCTGAAAATTCGTCGTGACCGCCAGCGCCGACGCTCCGGTATACATCGACTGGCCGCCCGGCGAGCCCTGCGTCGCATCGCCCATGGGCGCCTGCGCTACCAGCCCGCGCGCATCCACTGTCCAAATGGTCACGCCCGCCTTGATGGCCGTGTCCGCGGTGGCGTGCATCTGCGCCTGGTTGTCGATTCCGTTCAGCCGCATGAAGCCGGCAAAGTAGATCAGCGACTTCTTCTCGTTCACCTGCCCCAGCATGCGCGCCGCCGTCTGCAGCGCCGAAAGCTGCCGGTCGGTGTTGAAGACGTTGAACTCGCTGTCGTCCTGCCCGAAGGCCGCACCCGTGTCGGCCGTACTGGCGTCGTCCACTGAGTCCAGTGATCCCTGGCCCTCGCCCACCACCATCGTCTCCAGGATGCTCAGCAGCCGGTTGCGGTCGTCGGTAAAGTCCTGCAGAATGTCGACCGACCCGCCCTGATAACGCATCAGTGCCACCAGGTCCGCGGTCGTCATCTGCGTGCGGATAAATTGCTCCGCAGCGCTCAGCGCGCGCATCTGCTCCGATGGCATCATCGCCGTCATGTCGAAGTAAAGCGCCAGCAGGCGGCGATTCTTGTAGCGCTCGTCGTCCATCGACTCCGGCGCGATCTGTGTCCGCACCAGCCTGTTGTACACCGTGATGTCTTCTTTAGCCGGAGTTTGCGCCGGCAGCGGCTTGGCCGTCTCTGCCAGATCTTCATGCTCGCAGTAGCGGATGGTCTGCGGCGCGCCGTCCTCAGTCACCACGAAATCATCCGCCTTGAGCCCGTGAATGAAGTTGCCTTGCTTGTCCTTCACGGTCACGGCTTCCACCACCAGGTTCGACTTCACCGTCAGCGTAAAGCTCTGTGTCTCGCCGGGGCCTTTGTTCTGCCCCACCTGCTGCGCACGCACCCCCGCCACCCCCGCCACCAGAGATAGAAAGAATCCCACCCGCCGCATCATCTTCATCTCACGTAACGCCGGCATCCTTGCCGGCTGTCGTGCGGCTCTCCAGACCCGCACCTTTCGCGATCCCCAACCACGCGACACTTGCGCGCTCCCGCCCCGCCTCATTGGAACCTCACATGGATCTCAGTCTGCAGGCTGCGCATCGCGTTTGGCGTAACCGGCAGTCCGAACTGATCGCTGGTCACATAGTTGTTCCAGCTCGAAAACGCCGCGTGATTGAACGTATTCGTCGAATTCACCGCAAAGTCGAGATAGATTTTGCTTTTCGTAGGTCTAAACGTGCGCGCCAGCGAGCTCGAAAATGAAAACTGGTTCGGCCCTGTAATCGAATCTCTGCCTGCTGTGCCCCATTCGTCAATCGGCGCAGCGTAGGCCGCGGCGTTCAGGTGTGGGCCCGCGCCGGAATTGACGATCGGCTCGCCGGTCAGCTCCGGCCGCAGGATGTCGGTGAATCCCGTGCCCGGCACTGCCGCAGGGTACAGCGGCGTCTCCGGATTTCCGGTGCCGAAGCTCAAGTTGCCCAGCACCGTCCACTCCTTCAGCGCCTTGCCTCGCCATCCGCCCAGCAGCGTGCCGCCTTCCAGCCCCTGGCCGCTGGTGTACTGCGCCTGCGCGCTGAGCAGCTGCCGCTGATCGAAGCTCGAAAGCGAGCGCTCCGCCCGGGGATCGAGCCAGTTCTGCGCCACAGCCGCCGTGGGCGACCCCAACGATGCTGACTGCGCCTGTCCGCCGCTGCTCGCCACCTGGTGACCCGCGCCGCCCAGGTACGCGTCGTCGTCTATCGACTTGGCAAACGTGTAAGCCAGTTGCGCGGCGAATCCGCTGCGCAGCCTCCGCCGCAGCTGCATTTCCCCCGCATTGCGAATCGAGTCGCCGCCGGACATCTCGTACTCAAACCCCGATGGGCAGCTCGGGCACGGATCGCCTTCGCCCAGCGGATAGCTGTTGGGCAGAATCTCCTGCGGGCCGTGCGTGCCTTTGATGCCCGAATACGTCGCCGTCAGCTGCAGCGCAAAGGGCATATCGCGCTGCACCGAGAGCTGCCACGTCTGCGCGTAGCCGATACGGAAGTTGGGATCGATGCCGAATGTGTCCGCCGTCAGAGTGTCGCATGCCGAAGGAAGTGTGAACGTGGCCAGCGAAAGTTGACAGGTGGCATTGTTCTGGACGCTATAGGCGATCGTGTTTGGCAACGAGGCCTGCTGCGCCATATTCCAAACAATGTTCTGATAGACCGAAGTGTCGGGATAGATTCCATATCCGGCCTTGATCACTACCGTCGATGCCGGAATCGGCCGCCACGTGATGCCGATGCGCGGTTCGATCATGTCGCGCTCCGGCCGCATCAGCGCCGCCGGATAATGCTGGCCCGTTACCGGCCCCACCGGATCGGTGGCCAGCACCGGCGCCACGGCCGTGAACCCGCTCGCCGCATCAAGGTTCACCAAACGCCCGAACAGTTCCGTAATGGGCGCCGGGTAATCCCACCGTGCTCCCGCGTTAATGGTCAGAATCGGCAAAACGCGCCAGTCGTCGGTAAAATACGCGGCGTATACCGGCTCGCGAAAGTATTTGTCCGCGTTGCCGTACGCAATGGCGCTCGTATCCGGAACCCCGATCAAAAAATCGGCCAGCGCCGACCCGCATATCTCCGGGTTGCTGCACGTTCCCTGCGTGGCCGCGCCGGTAAACGTAAGAGAACCGCGTGGATTCTGCTCGAAGAAGTCGTTGAACTCCTGCTTCCTGAAATCCCCGCCAATCGTAATGTTGTGTTTGCCGCGGTAAATCAGTGTCGAAGCCGACACATCGTCGGTGCGGTTGCGATTGAAGGCGCTGTTGCCGTCACTCAGCACCGATGTGCCGTCGGTAAATCCCAGTGTGGGCGGACCCCAGTTGGCCGGATCCTGATCGTTGCCCGTGATCCCCGCCGCGCCCGACACGTTCATGCGATTGTCGAAGTTCGGGGTCACCTCGGTGCGCAGCCGGCTGAACACAAAGTTGGTATACAAAAACATCCGCGGCTTCAGCCGGTGCGCCCAGTGCACGTTCGCGTTCATGCCCAGCGTATCCGTCCGGTCGACAAAGTCGAACAGGTTCACGGTATCGGCGCGCGTGCTCTGGAAAGCAAACCCTCCGTACACTTCGTCCCTGCGTCCGATGCCCTTGTCGAGCCGCATCTGCATCGAATCCTGGTGCGAGTCGTTCAGCACCGGCGCCTGGTAGTTGTACTCGGTCGCACTCGAAATATTGGGCAGCGGAAACAGCTTGAGGAGCGCCATCGCCTGCGGGCTCACCGGAACCGCGTTGCCCGGATATGGCGTGCTCGTTCCCGGCTCGTAGACCGTCACCGGCTGCCCCAGCTCGTTCGTCAATCCTGCCAGGTTGCCGCCTTGTTCTGCTTGCGTGGGCACCAGTCCCGTATTCACCACCGAGCTCGAGTTGCGCGTCCACTGGTACGACGTAAAAAAGTTCGGCCCCCGCGGCATCCAGGGCCGGATGTTAATCGGCCCCTGCAGCGAGGCCGCGCCCGTAAAATCGTTGAACGCCGGCTTGGCCGCCTCCACGCCGGTCAACGAGAACGGCCGCGCATTCAGAGCCGAATTGCTCTCCGTGGCCGCGAATCCTCCCGTGTACAGCGCCCTCGCGCCCGCGCGCGTGTTCCCAAAAGCCGCGTTGGTCGCGTACACCGACGTCGCCGCGTTGTTCACGCTCCCCTGTACCAGGAATCCGTCTGCGCTCTGCTCATTTTCTTCGGGAGCCTTGGGGATTTCCTGCGCGCTCGCCTGCTGGCCGCTCTGCGCCGGCTTCTGTGCCTGCTGATTCTGCGCCGCCGGCGTCGCCGGGAGCAGTTGAGCGCCTTGCTGGGGAGGCTGCACCGTCTGCGCCTGCGCCGCAATCTCGTCTGGAGCCAGCAGCTTCATCTCAAATCCCGCTGTAGGCATCTTGGGCGCAATCGTTACCTCAGTGTGGATCGGTGCGAAGCACAGCATCTCCACGTCGATCGTCCACGGCCCATCCGCGAGATCGTCGAATTGAAATGCACCCGCCGCATCAGAGACCGCGGTCACCGTCTTCGATCCTTGCGTCGCGGTGATCGTCGCTCCCGGCAGCGGCAATCCGCCAAACGTCACCACTCCGCGATACGGCGACGCCGCGGCGATCCCGGAAAACGCGAGCCATGCAACAACACAAACGAAGTGTCGGACTCCACTCATCCAGTCCCTATGTCCCCGGCCTCCTACCCTTCTTTCTACTCCCTACCTGCCGCTGTTCCCTGTTCTTAGTTCGCCGCCGGCTCCTCCATGTGATCGATCACAATCACGTCCGCCGGCTCTTTTTGCGCCTCAAGCTTTAATCCCAACTGCTCCTGCACCGCCGAAAAAATCGACGGACCCTGCGCTTCCGGCGGAGGCGCACCGCTGCCGCCCGGCGGCGGAGGCAGGCCTGCCCGCATGTTTTCATCCGGCGCAAACTGCAGCGTGTAGTCGTATTTGCCCGTCAGCCCCGTCTTGTCGATGACCGTGCTCCCAATCGCCCGGGAAATCGTGGCCGCGATCTGCTCCATCGAAGACCCGCGCCCAAACATGGTCATTCCCCCATCGCCTAGGCCCACTGTCGTCCGCCCCTGCCCGGGCGCGCGCCCTTGCGGCGGAGGAGGCGGTGGAGGGGGTCCCCCACCCGGCCCAGGTCCGCCCGCGTTGTCGTCCGGCTTTGCCGGCTGCATCTTCACTCCGCCCTTGGCAACCACCAGCGTGTACACCGTCAGTTCGCGCGTCTCATGGTGGAACGTCAGCTTGCACCGGTCTTCAAGCGCTGGCAACAGCATCGCCCACTGCTGCCGAAACGTCAGCGCCTTGAACTTCTGCGCATCATCGGGCGTGACCTTTGCGTCCACGTTATAGCGATTCGCGTTCACCCACCCCGGCTCGCCCAGCAGCCGGTCGTTCGTTGTCCCAAACGCCTCGCGCAAGATCATGTGCATCGGCATGCCCGTCACCGACACGCCATCCGCAGAGCCCTGGATGCGAATCATCATGTCGTTCCGCCCATATGGCTTGATCGACACCACGTCGAAAGCCAGCGCCGGTGCAGAAGCGTCCTGCGCCGCAGCCGCACCCTTCGTTGCGCCGGCCGCGGCCTGTGCTCCTGCCCCGCTCGCTCCCAGCGCCACGGATGTGCACGCGACCGCCAAGGATAGGCAGGGCCTGATGCGCCGGCGCTGAAAGGCTGCGCTCATTTTCGATTTCACCCCGACTGGAGAATTCGCCGCACAAAAACGAAGTCTTCGCCCAAATGCTTTGACTTGCTACCTGATTTCTACTTGACTTGCCGAGGGGAGAGGCCAATTGATAGACGCCTGCAACGCACTCTTGGCTCGTACCGCAGCGCATTTTCCTCTCACGCTCCCGACCTCTCAGCTCCGAACCGAAGATCCGGGAGCCCCTAGTCCCTCAGCCTCTCAGCCTAGTCCCTGCTTTCCCGCTCCCTCGTTTCCTTGCTCCCCCGTTCCCTGCTTTTCTAAGCCCTAATCCCTAGAGTTGGTTGCATAAATGCGTTTTTGAAAGGGCACGACTTCAGTCGTGCCGCAAAAGCCGCATAAACGCAGGGGCTTTGGCCCCTGAGGGATGGTTTTCCAGCGCGCTGCGGTATTTATGCAACCAGTTCTATTCCCTAATCCCTGTCTTCTCGTTCCCTGTTCCCTGTTGCCTGTTCCCTGTCTCTAGTTCGGCGACGGCTTCTCCACGTGGTCGATCACGATCACATCGTCCAGCGCCTTGCCGGCCTCGAATTTCAATCCAAGTTGCTCCCGCATGGCGGTGTAGAGGTTGGGAGGCGCATCGGGATTGTCGCCGGCAGGTGGTTGAACGACTGCTCCCACCCCGCGGAACTGCTGGAACTGCGACTCGTCGGGCGTCCACTTTAATTTGAAATCGTAACGATCGGTCAGCCCGGTGTGGTCCACCACCGGCTTGTCCATAACCCCCGATTGCATCCACATCGCAAATCCCTTCATGCTCATGTTCCCCACGGTCAGATCGCCGAGCCCTCTGAAGAAGAACGCTTGCGGGTCGTTCGGCCCCGACTTTGTCACGTCCATCTTGGGCCCGCCCGGCGCAACATCAATGATGTACACCGAAAGCTCCCGCTGGTCCTGATGAAACTTCAGCGCAAATCGGTCGGCCAGCAGTTTCTGCACCAGAAGCTGCATCTGGTGCTGATTTGGCCGGCCCGGCACGTCCGGCTTTGCGTCAATGTCAAATAGATCCGTGCCAAACCAGTCGGGCGCTCCCAGGATCTGCTTGCTATGGAGTCCATACGCGAATGCGATCAGGTCGTTCATGTTGGTGTGAAACGTCCTGAACTGCGTCCCGTTGAATCCAAATCCCTTCCCCGGCGTTCCTGGCTGGCTGGGCTTGATGGTCGCCACCTCAACACCAGGATCGGCATCCGCGGCCATTGGCTTGATCGGCTCCGGAATCGGCCACGCCGCATCCGGCGTGGTGCGCTCCAGGTTGAGCGCGATCGAGTTCGGCCCCTGCGCCCAAGTCCCCGTAATCGTCTTTCCGTCCGCGCTCATTTTGCCTTCGAACTTGCCGCCGATCATATCGATCGCGAAAGTGACCGTGCCGTTCTCAAAGGTTGTCTTCGATGCCGGAAATGGCTGGCCGCCCTGGTCGATGCTGTAGAAAACGCACTTGTAGCCGCCTTTATCGTCTTTCGTAATTTTGATCTCGGTGCGTAGATCGCGATTCGCCTGCGCAATGTGCAGCGTCCCCTGCCAGATGCCCGCAATATCCGTCGGCGAAGCCGCTGGCGCTGCATTTTGCGCTGCCGGCACCGCACTTTGCGCCGCCTGCGCGCTCACCGGTTTTCCGCCCAGCGCGCTCATCGCGATCAGAATCCCCACTGCCAGATGCATCAATGCAAGCTGCCCAGGGCAACCCAATTCCCGCACATCTTTTCCGCTGCCGATCACAGAAACTCCCTTTCCGCACCCTCGCGCTTATTGACATTAGGGCGCCGCTCGCCGAACTTTCGCTGGATTACAAGAAGGATACGCTACTAAGACGGTTAGTACGTCCTCACCGTTTCACCAGTTCCCGCGCAATTTCTTGCTCTGCGTCCCTGCAGCCCCCTCATCCTTCGTCCCTCAGTCCCTGGTCCCCGTCCTGCCTTCATCAGTTCGCTGACGGCTGCTCCACATGATCGATCACGAGCACGTCCACCGGGCCCTTCTGCGGCTCCAGCTTCAAACCGAGCTGCCGCTTCAAGGCCTCGCGAAAAGGGGCGCCGAACGAGCCCACATCGCCGGGCTGGCCCATGTCTTCAGGCGGCGTCCACTCGATGGAGAAGTCAAATCCGCCCGCAAGCCCTGTCTTGTCGAGGAGCGGCCGATCGAGCGTGGCAAGGCCGGTTTGAAATGGCATCGATACAGCCAGCATCGCCATCGTCACATCGCGCCCGCCAAAGCGATGCGCACCTCTCGTGCCGGCCGGCAGACGCGCCATCATGCCGCACGGAATGGGAAGGGGCGCATCCAGCGTTATGGCCGGCCCGCCGCCCGCGTTGTTGTCAGCACTTTCAGGAAGTGCGGTTGTGGTGCAATCGTCGCTCGCCGCATGCCGCTTCAACAGCGGACCCGGGATCCCCGGCGTCGCCAGCACAAGACCATACACGGGAACCTCGCGCGTCTCCCAGTGCACCTTTAGCTTGAACCGCTCTGCCAGCAGGCTCTGCACCATCAGCCGCATCTGGTCCTTGGTGGCAGGCTGGGCCGTTCGCGCCTCAATGTCGTAGCGCTCGTTGCGCACCCAGTCCGGCACGTGCAACTCAAGTCCAGCCCAGTAATCCATGCGCAGCGCCAGTTCCTCAGTCCCGCTCAGCTTGTACGCAAAGGTGATGTAGCGCAGCAGCGGCAGGCGCTTTGACGAAAACAGCGTCCCATTCGGCGCCAGCACATCCTTTCTGCTCACCGTGAACCACGCATTTCCATTGTCGAGCGAAAAATTGCTGTGCGACTCTCCGCTCGTCCTGTCCTCGCGCACGCTTGCAACGTCAAACTGCTGCCCGCCGCCCGCCGCTTTTTCCCAATCCTGCTCGGGACTCGAGCTTGCCTTTTGCGCTCGCAGCTGCCACACCGCCCCGCACGCCAGCACGGCTAAAACCAGCAACACTCCTGCGCAAAGCCGCGCGCTCCGCGTACCGAACTCACTTCGCATTCTGATGAGCCCCCGGCCAGGCGCCGCCATTCAGCGCGTAGACACGCCGTCCCAGCACCCATCCTTTTAGACAACCACGCGCACTCATTTGTTCCCGGCCCCGCCTCCGCTTCACCAACCGGGGCTGAGTCTGAAACACCTCAGCCCAAATGACAACCAGGATCCAGCAAACGGCGAACTGTCAAAACTCGAACTGTCTCACCTACGGGGTTCACGTCAGCCGGCGTCAACACCTGCTTCATCGCGGCGTTTCTTATCTCTTTCATTCCACGGAGAATAAAATCTTCTCCCGCATTGCAGATTATTTCGTCGGAATCGCTAGACTTGAGCTAATAGCCAAAACAGGATGGGCGGCCCGTGCAGGAGCTGGCCGGCTACCGGGGGCCAAGCAATCGGATCGGTGACGGGATTCGGCGAGTGAGATTGCCGTCGGCGGGACCGGCATCTCTCCGGGGCGCCCGTTCTTTTTTGACTGAAAACTGTGAGGGATTGCCTGTTGGCTGCTGGCTATTGACGGTTTTGCTCCGCTAACTGCTGCGTTTCGACCACATTACGAAATAAGCTGTTTGTTTCGAGTGGGCTGGAGAAAATGATCAAAGACTAACTGGCTCACAACAAACCACTTAGGTCAAAAACCCATGGGGGGGTAGGCCAAGCTACAAAGCCGTGGCCTTAGCTCCCCGCCTGGCCGGCTCGCTCAACCTGCTTGCAGCCGGATGCTCATTCCCTTTTCGGCCGGCACTGGCACGATGAGCGGAACCGCCATAAACCCGGGCACCAGGTTGAAGGTTTTTTCCTTGAATGCAGCGTCGAAGCCGCCGGGCGCGTCGGTGTGCGCGGTCAGGACACCTTCGGCCTTGACGATTCGCACAGTCTGCCCGTCGACCTGCTCGGCATGCTCGCCCTCGCCCGCAATCACGGGCACGATTAGCCGCGGCGTGCCTTTTTCCACTAACCCGCTCCAGCCCGCCAGAATCTCAACCGCGGATTCGCTGATTCGGTAGATCATGTGATAGCCAACCGGCTCCGCGCCCTCCACCGTGCTCTTCAGCGGCTTGCGCGACGCCGTCATCAACGCGCCTTGCGCATCGAAAACAATCTCGCCGCCCGCCTGCCGCGCCGTCACCTCCGCGCCAAAATCGTTGAGGCTCGTGTAGGTCGCGCCGTTCACATACTCAAGCCGCGGCGTCAGATCCATGTGAGGCCCCTCGCGAAACTGTTGCTGGTTGGCAATCTCAATCATCAGATATTCCGTCATGCTGGCCGTGAGAATGGGACCCAGCATCTGGTGATACAGGATCGACAACGCCCCGCCTGAAACGTGTCCGCCGCCCAGGTTTCCCGCGCCCGGCTGCACGTGCTCCATGTACTCAAAGTCATACTCCGTCACGGTTGCGCGCCACGGACCAATCGCCGCCAGCCTCGTCCCGACCGATGCAAAGCTCTTCAGTCCGTACGCTTCGTCGCGCGGCAACTTGGGCCGCTCCGACGAATCAGACATGAAGCTGCCGCGGTCCAGAACGGTCGCCAGCGCCTTGGCGTGCGTAAAGGTGTGATGAATGCACGGCAGATCGCCATGCTCATGGAAATCCGGCCCTCCGTAGAGCAGCCCGTTGAACGTGCACGCCGCCATCAGTTCCAGATTGCGTCGCGCCACTTCGCGAAACCTGGGGTCGAACTTCGACATCAGCACGAAGCCCGGATGGCAACCGTCACTGGTGCGGCTGCCCCACCAGCTCCACTTGTAGTTGCGTGTGCCAAAGCTGTTGTCCCAGGCGCCGTCGGGCAGCATGAACTCCATGTGGGTCTTCATGGCCGCTACTACTTGCTTCTGCACGGACTTGTCGTCTGCGAGTAGGCCGTACAGTGCCAGCGACGGTAGCGACTCCTCCACGTTGTAGCCCATGTCCACGGGCCGGCAGCCCTTGGCCGTCACGCCCTTCAATGGATGTCCTTCGCCGGCGAGAAATCCGTCAGGCGTGAACTGACCCATCACTTCCTGCGCCAACGCGCGTGCCCGGTCGAAGTAGTGCGGCACCCCAAGAACGCGCCCGCAAAGCTGGAACGCCAGCGTCGCCGTTACCGGGTAGTTCACATTGCCGGTTTCGATGGTGATGAACCCGTCAAGAAACTTCGCCGCTGCGGCCAGCCGATCCGTCCACTTGCCGCGCGTGGCCACGTCCAGAACCTCACCGTGGTGCTCCAACGCCTCAGCCAGCGCGATAGAGTGAAAAACGGTGATTCCCTGCCAGGTACTCAGGGTTACATCGTTCACCCAGCTGCCGTCGGGACGGCTCACCTGCGCCTGCGACCACTCGTGGGCCAGCAGTGCTGCGCGCAGATATTTGGCTTGGCCCGTGGTGTGCGCCATGCGCAGCAGCGGGTACACCGCATCGCCGCAACGCCCATGGATGAGCACGCAGGCGGGGCAGAGGAGCCCGCCATAAAAAGCTGGATCGCGAAATTCCGTCACCTGTCGCGCAACCAGGCCGTCGCACCACGCCTTCAGCGTGTCTGCATACAGCCTCTCCTCGGCTGGTTGCGACGGGGTAGCCATGGAACTCTGGAACACGGCCGCTCGCGGCAATGCCGACCGAGCCGCGAGCATCGCGGCGCCGGCCGCCGATCGTTGCAGCAATTCTCTGCGGGTAAGACTGTTGCCACGGAAGTCGATTGTCATATCGGGAAATACTAGCGCCAGTTTGTGCGCGGAATCAATTCATTCCTTCCGCTGCGTTTGCCGCAGGCGCCAACTCCGCTCAACATCACCGGGCTTTGCGTGTAAACACTGCAGCAGCTCGCCGCTACCAGCTATAGACAGCCAAAATCGAGGGAGCGCCAGTCTTTCCATCGATGACGCTGACTTTCAGGACGGCTTCGATGTTGCGATTGGCAAAGCCGCTGCCGACACGATCCCGCAGCAGTTCCATGTAATGAGGGCTGGTGACGAATTGAGCCGCCGCCTCGGTGCCGTTGCGACCCACTCCGGCCATTGCAACCACCCAGCCATCGATCGTGGCGTCACGAAAACGCGCCACCAGGGCGTAATCGTCGGCACTCGAGTAAGGCAATGACTCGTCACGTTGCCAGCGGACCTGCGGTCGCGTCCGGTCCACAATCACTTCGTCGGGCACAGGCAGAAAATGATAACGAAGCGGCTCCACCAGGCGCAACGTCCATTCGTTGTTGTAGCCGCCCAGCAGGGCCACCGAATGCTCGCGTAAATCTGGCAGCGCCGTATTCGCGGAAGGCACCAATTGCGTCGCCACACCCGAGTGCTCCATGGTGCTGCTCACCTGGTCGATCGCCGACGCAATCTGCATCGAGACGAAGGTGTAGTCGATGTCCCTGCCCGCCGTGGTTACGCCAGAATAGTTGCTTTGCGGCGTAAATACCGAGCTGCCGGTGCAAATGATCAATGTACGCTGGTCGTGCAATACCGGCGCCCAAAAAACATCCACTGCTGTTTTTAGATGATCGGCGCGAGACCTCCACCACAGAGCTGTGGCAGCCGCGGCGATAAGGGATACGATCAAGACCGGCCATAGCATCCGCATCAGAGCCGGCCGCATGCGTGCGCCAGCCGTGAACCCAGCCGGGTCGGCCGCGACGGTGAGCGAAGGCGCTGCCGATTCGTGTGCCTCGAAGCCTGAGTGGTGAGTAAGCTCCGATTCGTGAAAATATGCTGACCCGAGTTCCCCGTCGTTGCCAGTCTCCTCATGTGCTTCGTGACCATGCAAAAATTCCGCGACGTACGAACCGGCGGGCAATGAGATGCGGACGCCGGAACCGCTGCCGTGCTCGGAGTAGTAGAGGAGAAGCCGTTTTCTTACCTCGCCGGCGGTATAGCGCACCACGGTGTCAGCGTTGGTGTCGTAGGTCGGAGGGCGGTCAAACACCTCGATGCCCAGAGTCCGCTCCTTGAGCAACTCCAGCTTGCCCGCCAAAGTGTTCTCGACAATGTATCGAAGCAGGGTAGGGTAACGTTTGCTGTTGCAGAAGTGCGCACTGGCCAGGATGGCTTCGAGTTCCCGCAGAACTGTTTCTTGGTCTTGCTTCGTCTGTGGGTGCCATGCTTCACGTGTTGCATGGGCTCGATTCATAATTTTGGGATCATAACCCGACTCTTACGCGGGTTGCAAGAACGTTTGGCACAAAGTGAACCGCCTGCGCAAGGACCAGAATATAAAAGAGATCACAGCGTTCTGCGGAACCAAACGGGTCTTTCACTCGCCTCATCAAAGAACGATAAACTCGACGCTGCCCTCGCGGAGTCCTTGCGTCTCCATGCGCACAGCATACTGCAATCGCCGCTATCATAGAAGAGAGGAAGCCATGGCAACTGTGGCCGCTGCCGGCGCGCACGAAGCTGTCGGAAGCACTATTCCCGTCACCATCGGCGTGCTCGCCCTGCAGGGCGACTACGAGGCGCACGCGCGCGCTTTCGCCAACGCCGGTGCACGAACAGTCCTGGTGCGGAAGGCCGAGGGTCTCGCTGGCGTCGACGGTCTCGTCTTGCCGGGTGGCGAGTCGACCACCATGCTCAAGTTTCTTGAGCAGGATGGGTTTTTCGACGCGCTGGGCAAATTTGTCGTCAGCATGCCGTGCTTTGCCACCTGCGCCGGCTGCATTCTGCTGGCGCGCGAGGTGCTGCACCCGCCGCAGCGCAGTTTGGGCGTGCTCGATGCCACCGTGGAGCGCAACGCCTACGGCAGGCAGATCGACTCGACCATCCTCACGCTGCCGACCACGTTGCCGGGCGGTTTGCTTGAAATGGTTTTCATCCGCGCGCCCCGCATCACCCAGGTCGGCTCCAAAGTGGAAGTTCTCGCCCGCCGCGACGGTTACCCCGCGCTCGTGCGCCAGGGAAATCTGCTGGTGGCAACGTTTCATCCAGAAATGACTTCGGACTCGCGTGTCCAGAAGCTCTTTCTCGATATGGTAACCGCGCACAAAGCGCAATAAGCGCAGCTCGACATTCACGCGTAGCGAAACAGGGCCTTGAAGCCGTAGTCCATGTGCTGCTGGATGTGGCAATGAAATAGGGCCAGCCCCGGCTGGTTGGCCGTGAAGTCGACGACCGCGCGGCCGTAGTACGGCACCACTACTGTGTCCTTGATGATTCCTGCCGTGGTCTTGCCGTTGATCTCGGTCAGTTCCCACAGGTGCCGGTGCAGGTGCATCGGGTGAGCGTCGTCGGTGCGATTCCGCATCACCAACCGGTAACGCATGCCCTGCTCCAGCACGAACTCCCGTTCGTGCGGATAAGGCTTGCCGTTGATCAACCAGACATTGAACTTCCCCGCTCCGCCGGGAATCTTCTCAAAAATCGCCTCAATCATCTGCTCCTGCGCTGAAGTTTGCTGCGGCGCCGGCGAATTGGAGGCCGCATTTCCAAAAATCGTATAGTCCCACGGCTCTTTCGGAGGATCGACCCACTGCGGCTGCATGTGCTGCCCAGCGTATTCCACGATCACGCCAAGGCCCGAATCCCGAATCGGCTTCTCTGTCGAGCCCAGAATCCAGATTCCGGGGCGGTTCATCTCCACAATCGCGTCGATACGCTCGCCGGCTCCGAGAAAAATCGAGTCCACCATTTGGGGCGATGGGACCGGATTCCCATCCATGGCGATCACCTTCATCTTGTGGCCCGCGAGCGCGATGCGGCGGTTTTCAATAGCGCTGGCATTGAGAAAATGAATCAGCAGCCGCTGGCCCTCGCGCACGCGAATCGGATCACCCGAACCCAGCGCCTTGTCGTTGATGGAATAGGTCATCGAGCCCACTTCAAGGCCGTCGGGCTCGGCGTTCATTACCGCAGGTTTTTCCAGCAAGGGTCCGTTGTGGGTGTCATCGTCATCGTCGTCCATATTGGCCGTAAAATACGGCTCCCAGTCGCGCACCGCCAGGAAGAGTTCCTGGTCGTATGCGCCGGGATCATTGCCTCCATCGACGTAAACGAATCCGAACTGTCCTGTGTACGCACCTTTGTGCAGGTCGTCCATAGCCATGGCGTGCGAGTGGTACCAACGGCTTCCGGCCGGCCCCGGCGTCAACTGAAAGCGCCGCCGGCTGTGCGGTTCAACCAGCGGTGAACCCTCCTCCTCGGTTCCATCCACTTCAGGCGGGATCAACATGCCATGCCAATGCACCAGTTCCGGCGTGTCTGTGTCGTTGATAACGTCAATCCTAACCGGCTTGCCGGCTTTCATGCGCAACACCGGGCCTGGCGCACTGCCGTTGTAGCCGATGGTTGAAAGAATGTGTGAAGGGTCCAATTCCACGGTAACCGGCGCGATACGAAGCGTATAGTCGGCGTGGCCTTCCGGCGCCGGCCCCATCTGCATGCCGGTGCGCGCACTGTTTTGCGCGCGGCTCTGCATGGCGAACGAAGCGTGCGCAAACGCCATCCCACCGACTTTTAACAGATCGCGCCTGTTCACCGCCGCGCCCCTTCGCTTGCCCTCAACCTGCCTGCATCGTCTCACGCGTTGCGGCATTTCCGGAAATTTTGTGCTCTTGAAAACTCTGACAAGGTCGTCGAAACCGGCAAAGCGCCGCCGTCGGCTCGCCGTCTGCAACCATCCCCAAGGCGTCTTCGTCTATAACATCAATAAGGCGTACCCCCGGACGCGGCTCCCCTCCGCGGAGGTCGTGAATGAAGCTCAGAAAAATTGCGTTGGTGACCATCGGGGTGGTCTGTGGCGCTGGCCTCTTGGCCTTCCAGCGCACCGCGGATTTCGGCTTCGGCAATGATGATTCACCCACCAATGTGAAGTCGGAGTTTTATTGGTCACGGCTGGCCTACACATCCAGCATGGAGAGCTTCGGCGGCTTCGGGGGCAGGGGGCGGCGCGGCTGGAGCTCCTGGTCGCGCGATTACCCGAAGGCCGACCGCCAGTTCCTCATCGCCATGCATCGGCTCACTCGCATCGATGGCCGCCCCACGGAGCAGGTCGTCACCCTCGATTCAGACGAGATCTTCAACTACCCCTGGATCTATGCAGTGCAGGTGCAGAACTGGACATTTACCGATGCCGAGGCCAAACGCCTGCGAGAATACCTGCTCAAAGGCGGCTTCCTGATGGTCGACGACTTTCACGGTACCGAAGATTGGGAGCACTTCATGGAAGGCATGCGCCAGGTGCTACCCGATCGACCGGTCGAGGATCTTCAAAGCGGCGACGAGATCTTTCACACTCTCTACGACATTGACGACAAAATGCAGATTCCTGGCGAGCAGTACGTGTGGACTGGCCGCACTTACGAGAAAGACGGCTATCAACCCAAATGGCGCGCCATCCGCGACGACAAAGGACGCATTATTGTGGCCATCTGTCACAACATGCATCTAGGCGATGCCTGGGAGTGGGCCGACGACCCCAATTACCCCGAAACCTTTGCCTCTATGGCTTTCCGCGTCGGGCTCGATTACATCATCTATGGCATGACGCACTGATCCACTCGCGGCGCGGCAAATTGCTTTTCATCGCGGCCTGGCACGATTTCTTCGGGACTGGAAGTGTAGATGTTTCAGCTCCTCTTCAAATATCCCGGCACCGTGTTCACGAAGGGCCGATTCGTCTTCTTGAGCGCACGGCCCGCGTGGCTCCTGCTGGTGCTGATCCTGGTCGCCGCCGGTGTGCTGGCACTGCTCATCCGTGCGCGGCTGCGCGATGCCGCACCCAGGTTGCATAGCCGGCGCGCCGTCGCCGTTTGGGGAATGCAATCAGCTCTCGTCGCGCTTATTCTTTTTCTACTCTGGCAGCCGGTCATCCTCATCTCTGAGCTGAGCTCGCAGCAGAACATCATTGCCGTGGTCGTCGACGACTCGCGCAGCATGGCGATTGCGGACGACAACGGCAAAACCCGAGAGGCCGCCGCGCTGGCCGCGCTTGAGGGTAGCCTTCTCGCCGGCCTCAGGAAGCGTTTCCAGGTTCGTATCTACCGGTTGGGCAGCCGGCTCACGCCGGTGACCTCAACGCAAGCCATTGCGCCTATGGAACCGGCGACTCATATCGGCGACGGTCTGAAGCAGTTGGCGGCCGACACTGCCGATCTTCCTGTCGGCGCCATCTTGCTGCTCAGCGATGGAAGTGAGAATACGACCGGGATGAGTGATTCCGGCATCGCCCCCGATGCGCTCGAGGCGCTTCGTAACCGTCGGCTTCCGGTGCACGCGGTGGGCTTTGGCAAAACAGAGCCTTCTCATGATGTTGAGCTGGAGGACGTGAGTGTAGCCGCAAGCACGGCTGCGAGCGCGCGCCTGGCCGCAACCGTCAGCCTGATGCAGCATGGCTACACCGGCGAGAAGGCAAAGCTCAGTGTGCGCGACGGAGACAAGACGCTCGCGGAGCGCGAAATTACCCTTGCTCCCGACGGCCGAATACAGAGTGAGCTGCTCTATGTTCCGGTCGGCGGCGCCGGCGCAAAAAGCCTGACCTTCGCTGTCGACGCACTGTCGGGCGAAGAAAACCTGAACAATAACGCCATGACGCGCCCCATTGTGGTAAGCGACGCCAAGCGCCGCATCCTATATATAGAGGGCGAGCCGCGCTGGGAGTACAAGTTCATTCGCCGTGCTGAGGACGACGATCCTACGGTGCAGATCGTCTCCATGCTGCGCACCAGCGAAAACAAGATCTATCGCCAGGGCATCAGCGATCCCAGCGAGTTGGCCGAAGGGTTCCCCGTCCGCGCCGAAGATCTTTTCGGCTACTCGGGCATCATCATCGGCTCCGTCGCCGCCGACTACTTCACCCCCCTGCAGCAGGAGTTGCTGCGCGAGTACGTCGATCGCCGTGGCGGGGGCATTCTCTTTCTCGGCGGGCGCGAGTCGCTGAGCGACGGCGGGTGGGCCGCATCGAGCCTGAACGATCTGCTTCCCACATTTCTCCCCGCGGGCAATCAGAATTTTCATCGGAACTCCGCCACCGTTGAGCTGACCTCCGAAGGCGTCGACTCACCCATCACGCGTTTGCTCGACGATCCCGAGAAGAACGCCGCGCGTTGGAAGAAGCTGACGTACCTTGCTGACTATGAAGACCCTGGCGCTCCCAAGCCCGGCGCCACCGTGCTCGCCGACATGATTGTCGGCCATCGCAAGCTGCCGCTGCTCATCACGCAGAATTACGGCCGTGGCCGCAGCGCCATCATGGCTACCGGCGGCACGTGGCGCTGGCAAATGAGCGAAGCCCTCGGCGACCCCTCGCATGATCTTTTCTGGCAGCAACTTTTGCGCTGGCTCGTCGCGGAATCGCCCGGTCCTGTCACCGCCTCAATGCCGGCGCGGATTCTGATGGATCGAGGTCAGATTAACCTGACGGCGCAGGTGCGTGACCGCCAATTTGAGCCCACCGCTGACGCTCAAGTTGCCGCTCACATCGTTGGTCCCGAGGGCGTGAATGCGCTTATCGACCTTACGCCTTCGCCGGACACGCCCGGGCAATTTCAAGCGGAATGGACGGCGGAAAAACCGGGCCCTTATCTCGCTGAGGTGACGGCGGAATCCACGGGCGACAAGCCGCAGGAGCTCGGCAGCGACGTGCTGACCTTCGAGCGCGAAGACGGCGTGGCCGAAAATTTTCACATCGGGCAGAATCGACGCCTGCTCGAGCAGCTCGCATCGGCTACCGGCGGCCAATATTGGAAGCCGTCGGATCTTAAGAATCTGCCACGTGACATTTCCTACTCCGAGGCGGGCATTTCTGTGCGCACTACCAAAGAGCTGTGGGATATGCCCATCGTCTTCCTGCTTCTGCTCGGTCTTCCCGTCGCCGAGTGGCTATTGCGGCGTAAATGGGGTGTTCTTTGATGCGCGCCCTGATCGCACTCGCACTGTGCGCTCTAGCGCTGCCGGTGCGCGCGGCCACGTGGTTCGTGGTTGTGGCCGGCCTCGGCGGCGAGCCGGATTACGAGCAGCGTTTCACCGCCGCCGCCAACGATCTCGATCGCATCTTTAAATCCGAGGGCCCTTCGGCGCATGTCGCCACGCTCACCGGAGCGCAGGCCACCGCTGCGCAACTTCGCGAAACGCTGGAAAACGTGGCCCGCGATGCCAAACCTGATGATGACTTTGTACTCGTTCTTATAGGTCACGGCTCATTCGACGGGGTGGAGTACAAATTTAATCTCGTCGGACCGGATCTCACTGCCGCCGCAATCGGCTCACTTTGCGATCGCATTGCCGCACGCCGTCAGCTCATTGTCGATACGACGAGTGCCAGCGGCGGAGCCGTACAGGCTTTCGAAAGGCCTGGGCGCGCCGTCGTCGCGGCCACAAAGTCCGGCACGGAAAAGAATGCGACGGTCTTTGCGCGCTATTGGGTTGAGGCGCTTCAGGACCCCTCCGCCGATATCGACAAAAGCGACTCCATCAGCGCCCTCGAAGCGTTCAACTATGCCACCAGGAAGACTGCGGCATTTTACGATTCGCAGAAGCGGCTCGCCACCGAGCACGCGGTCTTCAATGACACCGGCGTCGGCCAGCCGGTCCGCCAAGTCGGCGATGGCCAGGGCGCTCTGCTATCGAGCTTCACTCTGCTTCGGCTGGGCACAAGCCGGCAGGCGGCCAACGATCCTGCCAAGCGCGTGTTGCTCGAGCGGAAGGACGATCTCGAGCAGAAAATCGATACGTTGAAATATCAAAAAGCGGCAATGGACCCTGGAGACTACAAAAAACAACTCACCGATGCGCTCGTGGAATTGGCAAAAGTGCAGGAGGAGCTCGACAAATGACGCGACTCCTTACTATCTTCGCATTCGTCTTGCTCGGCGCTTCGCTCGCTTGCGCCGCTGCGCCTTCAGATTGCTGGTCCCTCCGCAAGCACGGCGGCACAGACAAGGCGCGGGACTGTTTCGACGCCCTCACGCGCAGCGCCAATGCCTATGACCGCGCCGAAGGCTTCTGGGGGCTTGAAGAATGGGAGCAGGCGAACTCGGAATTCCGCCTCGCCACGCAACCAACAGACAGCCAGCCGCTTTACAAGGTGCGCTGGGGAATGCTGCTCCGCGAGCGATTCAACAACAGCGATGCCGCCGACCTGTTCCGCGAAGCGCTCGCTAAAGATCCATCTAATGCTCAAGCCTATCTTGGCCTGGCACTTGTCTCCGCCGACGCATTTGATGGCCAAGCCGCCCAGTACGCCGCCAAGGCCATTGCGCTTGATCCAAAATTGGCTGAAGCCCACGAGCTGATGGCCGATCTCGCCCTCACCAATGACGATCGCGACGCTGCCGCGGCCGAGGCCGACAAAGCCATCTCACTTGAACCTGATGCATTCGACGCCATGGCCATTCACGCCGCTCTCGAATTGCTTGCCGACCGGCCGCCCGATCCTTGGTTTGCCAAAATTCAAGCCATTAATCCGCACTTCGGTGAAGCTTACCTGCGCGTCGGCCGCCAGCTCGAGCTGCACTATCGCTACGAAGACGCGGTCACGTATTACCGCAAGGCGATTGAAGCCGAACCACGCCTTTGGGCCGCGCATTCGGCGCTGGGAATCGATCTGATGCGTCTTGGCAAGGAAGATGAGCCGCGCGCCGAGCTCGAGTTGAGTTACAGCAACGGCTATCGGGACGCAGCGACCGTCAACAGCCTGCGCCTGCTCGACAGCTACAAAAACTTTGAAACGTTTCGCGATGGCGAAACCATCCTCAGGCTCAACAAGTCTGAAGCTGCCATTCTTCTGCCCTACATGCAGCCTGAGTTGCACACCATCATTGCCACGTACGAAAACAAGTACCGCATGACGCTGCCCGCCCCGGTTCAGGTCGAGGTCTACCCCAACCACGAGGATTTTGCGGTGCGCACTACCGGCATGCCTGGCCTCGGAGCGCTCGGAGTCACGTTTGGCGAAGTAATCGCAATGGACAGTCCCTCCGCGCGCAAGCCCGGCGACTTCAACTGGGGTGCGACGCTGTGGCATGAGATGAGCCATGTCTACATTCTCACAGCTACGAATCATCGTGTGCCACGCTGGTTTACTGAGGGCCTGGCAGTGCACGAGGAAGGTGAGCGATCGCCGGAGTGGAGCGATCGCGTCACGCCGGAGGTGCTCGTCGCCATTCGCGACAAAAAGCTGTTGCCGGTGGTGAAACTCGATCGCGGCTTTGTTTATCCGGAATATCCTGCACAGGTGATCGTTTCGTATTTCCAGGCCGGCGCTATTTGCGAC